>NZ_JBHXVE010000045.1:33212-34230 GCF_042672505.1 Streptomyces sp. NPDC127190 | reverse complement strand
GCGGCGGTCCTGGACCTGCCGGGCGGCTGCTTCGTCGGCCCCGCCGGCATGTTCGAGTGGCGCGGCCCCCCCGCCCGGGCCGGCCGCTCGGCGGCGGCCCGCGACCCGGCCGCCGCCCGCCGCCTGTGGACCGTCTCCGAAGAGCTGACTGGCGTCACCTTCCCGGAGCCGACCGCGGCAGTTCAGCCTTGAAGCCGTGGCCGACCCGTCGGATCGGCGGTCCTGCGGCGGGACGGGTGGCCGCACTCGGTGGGGCACAGGTCCGGCCAACCGGTGCAGCCGGCGAATGGCGGGGCTGTGTGCCCGCCGCGGCCTTCGGGAGCTCGACGTCGTCGCCGCCGCGATGATCGATGCCTGGTCCACCACGCCGAGGTCCTCACCCTCACCGGCGACTCCTACCGCACCCGCCAACGGCGCGAACTCCTCGCCAAGGAGAACCGCGTGAGCCGCGATTGATCAACCCAGTGGGGTCAATTTCCCGGATTCCCAGGGGGTCAAGATTCAGGAACGGTCGACAGGAGCCGGCTCACACATGAAACCGTCACTGAAAGGTTGTTAGCCGGGCCGTCTCATGGGCCATCATGCCGATGAAGAAAGCATCTGCGCCGCCGCACTGATTGAGCGGGCTTGCGGTCGGCACCTGGGCGAGCAGTCCCTGTGCTGGACCACTTCCGTTCGATGTCAGCCCTTGAGCCTGTGGATGATGCGTGCCGTGGTTGGCACACGAGTTGTTGAATGCCGGGGAGTCGATGACGATGATCCCGCCGGCTGCTGCGGGTGTGGCAGCCGCGATCCCGGCTCCGAGGCCCGCTGCTGTGAGGGCGAGCGCTGTGACTGTCCTACGAGGGGTCATGTCGTGGAAACGGTGATCCGCGCGGGGGGGGGGGCGCGTGGGGGGGGAGGCCCGGTTCGCCGCCGCCGGGGGGTGGGGGTCATCCCTTCGGCGCGGGCGCGGCCCCCCGCCGCGCCCGCGACTTCGTGCCCTGGTCCGCCCTGGCCGGTCTGTCCTGGGCCGGCT
>NZ_JBHXVE010000045.1:24832-33202 GCF_042672505.1 Streptomyces sp. NPDC127190 | reverse complement strand
ATGCAGTACCAGATGAAGTACGGCCTGCCGAACCCCGACGGCACCGTCGGCAAGACCCGGTGGGGGGGGGTGGGACCCCCCCACGGGGACGGCCCCCGGGCCCGCCCCGCCCCGGGCCCGCCGCCGCGGTGTCCTGGGTGAGGCGCCCGCCCCGCGGCGGGGGGCCCCCCCATTGGAGGCCGAGGGCGGCGCCGGCCGCGTTCGAAGCCGCCTGAGCCGCCCCTGGGGCCCTGGCGGGGGTCTTCTGCCCCGGGGGCAGGGGGTGACGCCGAGGGCCGTCAGGCGCTCGCGCTGTCCCTCGGCGAGGCCAGCAATCGTCATTTACCAGGACCCGTTCTCCCGAAGCTACGGCGAAGTGACAAGTAGCTCTCTGCAGTCACCTCCGAACGGGGCCGGAGGGGCGGGCGGCCTCGCCGCCGCACTGACCGGGAGCGAATCCCTGATTCCGTCCTCGGCAGGGCAAGCATCATGGCGACCACACCCAAGATCCAAGGCTCTAAACACACTCCAGTGCCATGTCACAGATCAGGACCCCCGGGGCGTCGCACCCCAGTACGCGTAACGCCTGGGAAGGGTCTCGCTGACCCTGCGGTTCACCAGTTGTCGGGCGCGCTGCCCACCTACGCGATCGGCAGGCCCTCGCTGCTGCGGCCCCGTGTACGACCCCGTGTTCACCGGACGTACCCGTGCCCCACGCCTCACGCGGGAGTGAAGTCACCGCGTCTCGGACACAGCGGCCGAAGCCACGTGGCTGTGGGCCCTGGACACCATGACCTGCCGCACAACGCCAAGCAAATCATGCAAGCACCTTGACTTTGTAGAGTGGCGCTGTGAGTTGCGAGGGGGTCAGGTCGGCTCCGCCGCATTGGTTGGTGGGGTTGCTGATGGGGAGCCCGGCGAGGTTGCTGTCGGCGGCTCCGGTGCCGTGAGTGGTTGTTCCGCTGGCCTGAGGGCTGCCGTGGTTAGCGCAGAGGGTGCCGAACGCCGGGGAGACGATCGGCAGGAGGCCGCCGGCCGCGGCGGGGGCGGCGGTGAGCCCGACAGTCAGGACGGCAAAGCAGCAGGTGGCGTATGTCCGTTTCATATCGAGAGCAACGATCTCCACAATCAACGGACACGCTTGCCATGCCACATGCCACATGCCACATGCCACCTGAACGCTCGTCTTAACGGCTCCGCCGAACGCCGCCGAGGCGGCTTTGACTACCTGGCCAACGCAGCGCAAGGCCACGATGGGCCGCGCAAAACGGCTCACGCCGGCGGAGTCGCCGCCTGCAAAGCTGCGTGGGGCGCCGGACACGGTGACCCGCCCGCTGCTGGGCCTTACGCCCACTGCATGCCCAGCTTCCGCAGTGCGTCTGTCCTGTCTGATCAGCGTGCGGCGTCCGGATCGAGGGATTCGGCGTGTCGGAGAAGTCGGCGTTTGCCAGCATGTCCCTGGCGTGGGCCGCCGATTCCTCCCAGGCTCCGTTGGCGGCCCATTTGAGGGCATCGAGGGCGCCGTCGATGTCACCGGCTTTATCCAGGCTGATGCCAAGGTTGATGGCTGCCATGCCACCCTGGACCGGGTGTCCGGTGGTCATGAGGTGGCGGTACGTGCTTCGGGAGGCCGGCCTCGCTGAGCATGACCGCCAGGAAGAAGGTGGCGGCGGGGGAGAGCTGGGGGTGACCGGCGCGGATTGCCCGCTGGTAGGCGTCGTGGGCGTCGTCGTAGTACGCCATCCAGACGGGTGCGGCTCATCGCGGCCGGCATCCCATGGCGAGAGTGGCGACAGCCAGAGCGAGCAGCGCCAGGGCGACCAGTGACAAGTCGACCGCGCGCCACAGCTGGATGAACTTGGCCACGGCGAGGAAAGACAGAATCGTATCCGCACGGCTCGTGTGTTCGATAGTTTGGCCCTGCCGCTTCGCGGAGGACCAGGCCGAGCGGCGCTCAGGGGGAAGCGACAGGGCTGACCCTTCCATGCGTGAGTGGGGTGCACGCCATGCGGAAAGTCACCATGCGGGTAATCCAGGGCGCTGCGGCTGCCGGGCTCGCTCTCGGCGGCGTCGCTGTAGAGACCGGCACGGCGGCCGCGGCGGTCGGGGTCAACACCGACCACTGGCAGGTCGAACACGACTACTGGATCGGCCCGAACGACAACACCAACCGATGCGTGGACGACTCGATCGACCCGAATAGCAAAGACGGCAACCTCCTTCGAGGCTTCCCCTGCTACCAGAACAGCTACAGCGGGGGCTGGCAGAAGTGGCGCGTGATCTCCGTGGACCCCAACGGCTACGCCCAGCTCAAGAACATGAATACTGGCCTGTGCCTGGACGACTCAAACGCCGGGCCGAACGGGACGGAGCTGCTTCGCGGCTACTCCTGCAATGGGGGTAGTTACGACGGCGGCTGGCAGAAGTGGCGGATCGTCAACCGCAATACGGGCACCAGCCCGTCCTACTACCAGCAGGTGCTCCAGAACGCGAACACCGGCCGCTGCCTGGACGACTCCGACGCCGGTAACGGCGGCTCCGACCTGCTGCGCGGCTACCCCTGCAACGGCGGGTCGCAGGACGGCGGCTGGCAGGGCTGGTACATCTTCGACATGGACGCCTGACCCGCGCCGAGCGTGACACAGCAGCGCGTACGGCTCTCGGCCGGGGCGCCGCCTTCACCACCACAGGAACCACCGCCGCTTCGTCGTTCAGGCAGCCGATGACGATGGGGCGCCTAGGGAGTGTTGTGAAAGTGCGTTGGCGGGCGACTAAATCCTGGTAGGCCAGTACAGTCGCGGGCATGGTGAGACCAGTGCTGCGGGCAATCGAGGGTGACGGGCGCGTTGTGGACGATCCGACCGAGGACGCCCTGCACGACCTGTTGGCTGATATGAACCTGCGTCACCGGTTCGTGATCCTCAGCAGGCTCGACCTGGAGCCTGTGGATCAGCACTATATGCAGGTCTACCTGAATGACGACATGAGCTACCAGGTGGAGTACCGCGAAGGCAGCGCAGACAAGCACTTCCAGGCTCACGTCCCACGGCCACATGAGATCATCGGCCCAGAGCCGATTGCCAAAGTGATGATGGACTGGGCGCATGATCGCCAGGGTTGGCGTGAGGCGATGGCATGGCTTCCGATGCTCTGTTAGAGCACCGTCACAGCCACTCGTTGATCGCTGCGACCAGAACAGTTGGCTCATAGCGGACGGCGGTTTGTCGTACCGGGTGGCGACGGCCCGGTGGCGCTTGAGGCGGTTGATCCCGCACTCAACAGCGTGCCGCTGCTTGTAGTCGTCCTTGTCAAACTTCGGCGGCCGCCCACCGCACGATCCGCGCTTGAGGCGGTTGCTGACCCGGTCTGCCGGAACCGGGATGGCGGCCTTGATTCCGCGTCTGCGCAGGTAGGAGCGGTTAGCGCGGGAGTCGTACGCCTTGTCGGCCCGGACCCGGTCCGGGCGCTTGCGCGGCCTGCCTGGCCCCAGCCTCGGGACCCGGATGGCTTCCAGCACCGGCTCGAACTGCGGGGAGTCGCCCCGCTGCCCGGCCGTGATCACGACGGACAAGGGCTTTTGCCCCTGCTCGACGGCGAGGTGGATTTTGCTGGTCAGTCCGCCGCGGGAGCGTCCGAGGCCGTGGTCGGCCGGCTCGACGAAGATCCCGCCGGGTGGCTCCTTCTGGAGGTCCCCCTTTTCGCCGCTCCGGCGGCGTGCTGGTGGGCCCGGCAGACGGTGGAGTCGACGTTGACGTCCCAGGTGATCAGGCCCTTCGCGTCCGCCTCGGCCTGGTGCTGGGTGAGGATCCTCGCCCAGGTACCGTCTCGCTGCCAGCGCCGGAACAGGTCATAGACCCGCTCCCACGGCCCATAACGTTCGGGCACGTCCCGCCACGGGGCCACCGGTCCGGGTCCGCCACCGTATGCCGTCTATCAGCTGCCGCCGCGTCCACACCCGCGGTCGACCCGGCTTGATGCCCGTCGGCAGCAACGACTCCAGCCGGGCCCACTGGCCGTTCGTCAGATCCCCACGTCCCACAGGGCATGATCATCAAGGAACAAGATCCACTTTCGCAACAGACCCTAACCCCGTGGCGCGCAACTGCCTGCGAGTCGCCAGGCCCCGGGATGCCTGCTTCCATCTGAAGTCAGGAAACCACCCGTCGTCGTACGCAACAGCCGCCGTCACGAGGAGGAGCAAGAAGTCGCCGCCGCGACGACGGGATGGGGATGCCGCCGCTGCCGTCAGTGGCGGATCAGGCCCGTGCGTTTGACGGTCGCCAGCAGCGGGGTGGTGTCGATGGCGGTGACCCCGTCGAGGGGGCCGACGGTGTCGGTGAGGAAGGTGTACAGGGCGTCGAGGTTCGCGGCGGCGACAGCGACGACCAGGTTGGCGGGACCGGTGGTGGCGGCGCAGAAGCGGACGTGCGGGTGGGTGCTCAGGGTCCGCGCGGTCTCCTGCAACGCACCTGGCTGTACGGCGATCCACAGCAGCGCCTCGGTCTGCGCGCCGAGCAGCGCGAGATCGAGCTCAGTGGCCAGGCGCAAGACCTGGCCCTCCACGAGGGCCTCAAGCCGTCGGCGGGCGGTCAGCGCCGTGGTGCCGGCGCGGCGGGCCAGATCCGTGTAGGTGGCCCGGCCGTCCTCGGTCACAGCGGCGATCAGCGCGGTGTCGACGTCGACTTGCGTGTACGACGCTGCCGGCGTCTTGAGTAACGCAGGGGCGAGTTCGGCCAGTTCCGCTGGGGAGAGGAGACCGGCGGTCCAGCGGAACGCTGTCGGGAAGACGCGCAGCAGGGTATGGGCGGTCCAGGAGCCGACGGCGTCGGTGGCGGGCAGGTCGCGCAGCAGCAGGTTGTTGCGGGCCTCCGCGCCTTCGGGGAAGAAGATCGTGGAGATCTCGTCGCCGCCGCCGAGGATGTCCACCCAGACGGTGTCGGGGCGGCGGGCCAGTGCCTGGGCGACCTGGCGGATCTTGTTGGGGCGGCAGCGGATGCGCAGGGCGACGGGGATGAGGTGCGGGAAGCGTGCCGGGTTGCGTACGGCGGTGGCGCGCAGGGTGCCGTCGGCGTAGAGCAGCGCGACCCGGCGTACGACGGTGCGCTCGGACAGCCCCAGACAGCGGGCCACCTCGCGCCAGGAGGCACGCGGCGAGGCGACCAGCGCGGCCGCGATCCGCCGATCGGTTTCATCGAGTACCTGTCGCATGATCCGCATGATAGGCCGAGTCTCTGGCGCACTTTCTGCGCACTCGCCTTCAGGTTGGCGGTGAATCCCCGCATCCCTCCTACAACAGTCTCGTCACCGAACGACACGTTCGGATCGGCACCCGCGAGATGAGGGAGAAGACGATGACTGATCACGGAGCCGACCTGCTGATCCGCGCCGGCGCGGTGCACACCCTGGTGCCCGGACAGGCCCCGCAGCGGGCAGTGGCCGTGCGCGGCGACCGTATCGCCGCCGTGTCCGCCGACCCCCACGGCCTCGACCACCTGGTGAGCGCGGACACGCGGGTGCACGACCTGCCGGATGCCACCGTGCTGCCCGCCTTCGACGACACCCACACCCACCTGATCTTCGCCGCGCTCGGTGCCCATGACGTCCCCGTCCACCGGGCCCGGAACATCCCCGAGTTCCTCGACCTGATCCGGCAGCGGGCCGCCGTCACGCCCGAGGGCGAGTGGATCCGCACCACCACCAACTGGCAGGAACTCAACCTGGCCGAGCGCCGCATGCCCACCGCGGCCGAACTCGACACGGCCACCGACCGGCACCCGGTCCTGGTCAAGCGCGGCGGCCACAACGACGTCGTCAACACCTACGCGCTCCGGCTGGCGGGCATCACCGAGGACACCCCCGTACCGCCGGGTGGCACCATCGGGCGCGGCGCCGACGGCAAGCTGGACGGCCGGCTGATCGACAACGCCCTGCACCTGGTGGAGCACCTGGTCCCGGCCCCGGACCGGGCCGAGCGCATCGACGGACTGCGCCTGGCCAGCCGCGACTACGCCGCCACGGGCATCGGGACCGTGCGCGACTGCGCGGTCACCCCTGAGGACTACGCGGTGCTCCTGGCCGCCCGTGTGGCGGGGGCGCTGGGCACCCGGGTGCGGGCGCTGATCTCGGCGCTCGGTCTGACCAGCGCCGCGCAGGTGGAGGATCTACTCGACGTCATGGAGGAGTGGCGTCACACCTCCGACCCGTGGCTGTCGGTGTGGGGGGTGAAGTTCGGCCTCGACGGCGGCCTGGAGGCCGGGGCCACCGAGGAGCCGTACGCCTGCGACCACGCCTTCTCCGGGATGCTGATCTGGGAACCGGACGCGCTGGTCGAGGCGGTAGAGGCGGTGGTGCGGCGCGGCTGGCGGGTCGGCACGCATGCCTACGGCGACCGCGCGGTCCGCACCCTCCTGGATGTCTACGAGCGCGTCCTTCAGCGCAACCCCGGACTGCCCGCCGGCACGCTGGTGATGGAGCACGGCGGCCTGGCCGGTCCCGAACAGCAGGCCCGTGCCGTCGAGTTGGGCATCCCGGTCACCATCCAGCAGCCACTGCTGCACGACACGGCCGAGGTGGAGGAGGGCTTCTGGGGCCCGGAACGTGTCGCGCGCCTGTTCCCCGCCCGCGGCTGGATCGACCTGGGAGCTCAGGTCAGTGCCGGATCCGACTTTCCCGTCGGCCAGTTCGGTGCCATGCGCTCGGTGTGGGGCATGACCACCCGGCAGACCGTCATCGGCGTCAAGGGCCCCGAGCACGCCATCTCCTACGACGAGGCGCTCACCCTGCACACCGCGGGCGCCGCCCGGCTGACCGGCGAGGAGCACCTGCGCGGCACCCTGACCCCCGGCCGCCTCGCCGACCTCACCGTCTGGGACCGGGACCCCGCCCACTGCCCGAGTGACGCCCTGCGCGACCTGAAGCCCACGCACACCTTCCTCGGCGGACTCCTGGTCACCTCCACCACCGAGCGGTGAACATGCCCCCTCATGACGGCAGGGCCAGTCAATCCACTTTGTTGGGACTGGCCCTGTCGTGGTGGTGCGGGCGCCCGTTGGGATGGTCCTGCTCCGCCGGTGGGCGGGATGTGCAGAGCCTGCCATATCCGCTGCCGAGAGGTGTCGAGACCATGCCGCGTACCCGTTCGTTCGTGCAGGTCGATGTGTTCGCCACGAGCCCCTACTCCGGCAATCCGGTCGCGGTCGTTCTGAACGGGACGGACCTGAGCGGGGAGGAGATGCAGCGGCTGGCGCGGTGGACGAATCTGTCCGAGACCACGTTCGTGCTGCCGCCCACCGTCGCGGAGGCGGACTACCGGCTGCGGACCTTCACCCCGGGAGGTGAGCTGCCGTTCGCCGGGCACCCCACCCTCGGCTCGGCGCGTGCCTGGCAGGACGGCGGCGGCACGCCGCAGCATGCCGAGTATCTGGTGCAAGAGTGCGCTGCGGGTCTGGTCACGGTGCGCCGTGGTGAGGACCTGTTGTCCTTCGCCGCTCCGCCCCGGGTGCGACCGGATTGCGGCGACCGCCGGAATCCCGCTCGACGGCACATGGCGCCCACAACCGGAAGCCGAATAGCCGCGCCCGAGAAATGCACGCGGTACGGCTGCCGGACACCACATCAACACGCTGACTTGCCAAGGAAGACGAAGCCGACTGGGTAGAGGTGGTCGTCGATGGGGTCGTCGATGCCGGTGACGTGCATGCCGCGATGGACGATGAAGCCGTTTTCCACCGCGTCCTCGCCGGGCGTCCAGAGCCGTTCGGCGGGGTGCATGGTGCCGTCGTCGCCCTCGCTGGTCACGAGGTCGTACAGGCCGGGGGTCGTCATGCGCTCGCTCCGGTGCTGGTGTCGGCCGCCTTGAGGACGCGCGGGAGATGGACGTGGAGGTGTTCGACGTCGACCTGGCGACCGCGGGCACGCAGTTCGCGGGCCAGGAGTTCGGTGAGTCCGGATGCCCTGTGCCTGCCGCCTGCACATCCGATGGCGATGCGGCCGGGGCCGGCGGGCAGGTCGGCGTAGTCGGCGAGGTTGGCGAGCAGCTCGAGGGCGCCGGGCGTTGCGAGGACGACGTCCTGGACGCGGGGGTTGAGGCCGTCGAGGTCGAGGATGGCGCGGGCGGCGGCCGGGTCGCGGAGCCGGTCGCGGACGTCTTCGATCCGGTCGGCGGCGGGCGGGACGGGGGAGCCGTCCGGGCCGGTGGGCAGGTGCAGGTAGCCGAACGAGATCAGGCGGATCGGGTGCAAGGGTGCCTCCTGCTCGGGCGTGAAGGGCGGGAACGTGCGGAGCGGGGGGGGCGCGCGCGGGGGGGGGGGGGGGGGGGGGGCGGGAGGGGGGTGGAAGGGGGGGGGGGGGGGGGGGACAGGGGACAGGTGCGGAGGGGGGGGGGGAAACAGA
>NZ_JBHXVE010000045.1:15709-24822 GCF_042672505.1 Streptomyces sp. NPDC127190 | reverse complement strand
CATCGGGTGCACGGCGGCCTCGTGCCCGGGCGGGACGGGGGGGAACGTGCGGAGCGCCGCGCCCGGCCGGGAAGGGCGGGGCGCGGCGCTCCGGAGTGGTGCTACTCGGTGGTGGTGTCGGTGACCACGAGGAACTGGTCAGTGCGCAGGTCCATCACGACCTGAGCGTTGGTGCCTTGGGCGCGCTGGTTGGCGGCGTACTCTTCGGCCGGCCAGGAGCCGCGGGGGCTTCCGGCGGGGAACCGCTCCAGGACCGTGCGGGCCTGCGGGCTGGTGGTGGCCATCAGGCGTCACCGCCGTTCACGCGCTCGTGGATGTCGATGAGGGTGGCGATGGCGGCGGGGGTGTCCGCCTCGCCGACCCACTGCCCGAGCGCGGTGAAGAGGGGCACCTTCTCGCGGTCGGCGTCGAAGATGACGCAGTAGTCGCCGTAGCGGTCCATCACCATGTCCCGCAGGACCGGGATGAGCCCGGTGTCCAGGACCTCCAGGGCGTCGACGGTGAGCCGGGCGGGCTCGCCGGGCGCCGGCGACTGGACCAGGGTGCCGGTGACGCGCAGCAGGTCGCCGGGCTGGATGCGGTTCAGCAGCTCGTGGGTGATCCGGGGGTCGCCGCTGGTGCAGGTGACGACCGTGTCGGGGGCGTCGTCGGGGAGCGCGTCGATGTCGGCGGGCCGGACGATCAGGTCGAAGGTGGCGGTCCCGGTGCACGGGCCGGGGGCGGGTATCGCGTCGACCCAGCCGTCGACGGCGCAGTGCTTGGTGTCCATCAGGTGGCCTCCGCCAGGGGCTTGGTGGGGTGAGGGGAGCGGGGTCGGGTGGTGCGCTGTGCGATGTCCGGCAGCTCGCGGTTGCGCCGCTGCTGGGCGGGCGTGAGCGGGCGTGCCTTCGCGCCGTGGCGGTGCCAGAGCGGGGAGGCCGGCGGCTCGGGGTAGGCGAGGGCGTGGTCGACGTCGCGGTCGGTGCTGCTCATGGAGGTCCTCCAGGTGGAGGTCAGGCGTGGTCGCCTTGGCCCTTGGACTTGGGCTTCGGCGCGAGGTCGGAGGCGAACCGCCCTCGGCGGGCCTCCACGGGGTTGGCGGTGATCCAGCCCTCCGCGCATGCCTTGTGCACGGGCTCGCCGGAGTGGGAGCGCATGGGCGTGGGCGGGCCGCACAGCGTGCAGGGGAGGTCCTGCCAGCGGTCGAAGTGCTGGCCGTCGCGCCAGACGAGAAACTCGCCGGGAGCCGGGCAGCTGCTGGAACACGCGATCCAGCAGGTCCTCGGTCGGCTTCCAGGGCCCGAGCTGCCCGGCGGCGGGGACCGGTAGCGGCACCTCTTGGACGTCCTTCAGGACCAGGTGCCAGGCGCCCGGGTGCGCCCACGGCGTGCAGGGCTCGGAGCCCTCGGGGTCCTGGTGGCAGTCGACCAGGCGCGCAATGCCGATCACGGCTCCGGTGGTCAGCTCCCGGCAGCGGATCGTGCGGGCGATCAGCGGGACGCGCAGGGCGGCCCGGTCGATCCGCTGGCTTGCGTGCAGGAGGATCCAGCCGCGCCAGCTCCAGGGCCTGGGTCGGTTCTCGATGCCCTTGGCGCCGGTCAGGATGCAGGTGGCGTGCGGCTGCTGGACGCTGATGCCGCGGATCCAGTCGCCCTGCGGGAGGGGCGTGCTCATGCGGCTCGCCCCCATACGGCCGTTCCCGGGCGCCCGGCACGGCGGCCGTTGACGGACGGCACCGTGGTGTGCGCGGGCGAGGCGATGGCCGCGCGGCCCGAGTGCTTGCCGTCGTACAGCGCGGCGTCGGCGGCCCGCTGCAGCACGGTCAGGTCACGGGAGCCGACCGCGTTCGGGGTCGCGGCGCCGACCGAGGCGGCCACGTCGACGGTGCGGCCGTCCTCGAGGACGACGGGGGTGTGCAGCATGCGGACCAGCTGCGCGAGGCGCTGCTCCAGGCGTGTGGCGGGCAGCTCCAGGACGACGGCGAACTCGTCGCCGCCGAGGCGGCCGACGGTGGCGCGCGGGCCCGCCCACGCGTTGACCGGGCGGCGGTCGCGGCCAGGACGGCGTCCCCGGCCGGGTGCCCGAAGTCGTCGTTCACTGCCTTGAAGTGGTCCTGGTCGACGATGACCACGGCCGTGTCGTCGCCGTGGCGGGCCAGGAGCCGGTGGGCGCGGGCGGTGTAGGAGTCGCGGCGCAGCAGGCCGGTCAGCGGGTCCTTCCGCGTGGCGGCGAGCCGCTTGTGCAGTGCGACGGCGTGCACCGCCCAGCCGGTCAACGGCACGGCGGCGGTCGTCAGTAAGAGGGTGCGCTGGCCGATCCGGCCCTGAACGCGCAGGAGGGACGACATACTTGGGTTCTCCGTCTCGTCTCGTACGGGATGGATGGGCCCGGGGCAGCCGACGAAGCCGCCAAGCAAGTGCGGCTGTCCCGGGGCGGAGCTACAGCGCGAAGTCGCTGCGGATCGTCCAGCTGACGGGGTTGCTCCAGAGGCCGGCCTTCGCGGCGGGCCACTCCATCTGCCAGCGGGGCCGAAGCCCGCGCGCTCCCCAGCTGTCCGGCTGCTTGCCGGGGATCTCGAGTCCGGCCGGGTGCGCGGCGAGCGCGGCGTCGTACACCTCGTGCGCGCGGCGCAGGGCCGCGGCGGGGGAGTCCGCGACGCCGGTGAAGACGTGCGCACCTGTGACTGAGCGCGTTACTTGGCCACTGTGCTCTTCAGCTGGCCGCTCTGAGCACGACGTGGGGCCGGCGGGCGGGGACAGCCTGGTTGTCGGTGTCCGAGGGCAGACTCCCAGCAGCCGCAGGCAAGCCGACTGAGGGGGGCGTATGCCGACCGATTCCAAGATCCACGACTGGTGGATCGACCCCCGGGAGTACGCGCGGCAGGAGTCCAGGCGTGGCAGGAGACACGCCTACGAGAGCCTCGACCCGGAACGCACCGCACTGATCGTGATCGACATGGTGCCCTTTTTCGCCGAGGCCAATCCGTATGTCCGCGGCATCGTGCCCAACGTCGGCCGCATCGCCGGGGCGCTGCGCACTGCTGGCGGACTGGTCGCATGGGTGCTGCCGGCGAACGAGCCACCCCTCGGGAGGGTGAGCAGCGAGTTTTACGGACCGACCGTCAGCAAGGCGTTCGCGGCGACAGGCGGGGAAGGGCCGCTCCGCTCGCGTCTGTGGCACGCCCTCGATGTTCGGCCGGATGACTTGGTGGTGGAGAAGACCGCCTACAGTGCCTTCTTCCCTGACCGCTCACCGCTGCCGGGTCTGCTGGCCGAGTGCGCCACCGATACCGTCCTCATCACGGGCGCACTCACGAACGTCTGCTGCGAGTCCTCCGCCAGGGACGCGGCCACGACGGGCCTGCGCGTGCTGATGGTGGCCGACGCAAACGCGGCTCGGCGCGATCGGGACCACAATGCCGCGCTGTCCACGATCTACCGGTCGTTCGGTGACGTACGGACCACGGACGAGGTACTGGATTTGATCGGACACTGCCCGGACTGACAACGGGCGGACCGGGGCCAAGCCGCGCCCAGCAATACCGACGTCGGACGGTGTGGCCAACTGCAGTAAGCAGAGTGGCCAAGTAACGCGCTCAGTCACACCAGTGTGACTGAGCGCGCTAGTTGACCTTACGGCGCATTCGACGGAGGTGCGGAGCGCTGCTGGGATCCCCAGATGCAGCCCTGCATCATCGCCGTGGTGACCTTGCCCTTGAAGCCTGCTGCTGGCGTCAGCCGGTCCTGGCACCAGAGATAGACGTCGTCCGCCATGCCGGATCCCGGGTTCTCCCCTTGCTTGGCGAGAGCGGCGGCGAAGTCGTAGCCGCGCTTGTATTGGGCGTCCGCAATCGAGCCGGGCTCGTATGGATTCCCGTAGATGATGGGACGCGACGGGTCGGAGGCGCCACCTCGAGGCATGAACATGGCGATCAGCAGCACAGCGGGCAGGCCAACCAAGACCGAGGCGAACAGCCAGCCCATCTTCTGGGACGTCTTCTTGCCGACCGCATAGGACAGCATCGCCAGCGGGATGGCCAGAACGAACGCCAGGAACGGGATGATCACTGCACCACCTGCCACAGGTCAGCCCCCCCTTTCGCGGCTCATCGGCGCCATGTTACGTCCCGTGATCGGACACGCAGGCGCGGGGTGCGTGGTGCTCGGCGACGCGTGGCTGCCGAACACCACCGGCCGGGCGTTGCGCTCACTGGCCAATTAAAGCGCTCAGTCACAGCACGTGTGACTGAGCGAGGTACTTGGCCAATGAGTGCTTCACTTGGCCTCTCCTCGTGTCGTAGTTGGCTGGGCCGTGAGACATGGCCGTGCCCCGCTCGCATTGCGTGAGCGGGGCACGGTGCCTGGCCTGTTGTGAAGGGCAGACTGCCTTCCCGATGGTGCCGGTGCTGGGTCACCCCTTCGGTCCGGCCGTCCAGCCGCCGTACACGGTGATCTCCGCGCCGATGGTGCGGGAGGCCGGCTGTAGCCAGCCGCTGGCGTCCACCAGGGCGACGACGACCGGGCCGCCCGGCAGGACGTCGAAGAAGCAGAGAGCGCCCAGGCCGCGGGCCGACCTGACATTCTCGGACTCCGGACATCGAGGACCAAGAGTGGTCGCCCGCTTCGCTCGCGCTGCCGCGTTCAGTCTTCATGACGTGACCGGGGCGGGCCCCAGACCCGCCCCGTGCGGCAGGCGTCAGCCGTCGACGCGTTCGAACGCCCAGCGCTGAGTGGACGAGCCGTCGGCGGGCTTCAGCTCGACGTGATTGTCGACCTCGGTCCACACCGAGTCCTGACCCCGCTTTTTGATGGTGTAGAGCCCGCCGCCTGCCGGCTCGACCGACCAGACCGAGGTGCCGGGGTCGAATTCCGAGGTACCGAGCACCTCCCCGCCCCGGTCCGTGGCATAGAAGCCAGTCCCGACGTCCTGAATGGCATACCCGTCCTCGTACCGCGTGACGTTCCACTTCTCGTAGACGGATGCGAAGTCCTGGTCGAGGACGACGCCCGTCGCGAACGGCGGCCGCTGCTCCCCGGGAGGGAAGTTCTTCGCCCAGTCGCCGGTCCCCGCATCGATGAGCCTGAAAGAAAGGCTGGCGGCACGCGCGCTGCTCGCCTGAGCCGGAGCACTGCCTGCCAGTCCCGCAGCCAACACAACCGCAGCCGCCACAAGGGCCTTACGACACTTCGACACATTCACTCCTGTGGGTTGTCGCTCAAGCCGCCCCGGGGACGGCTCACAGCAATCTCCACGGCATCTGCCTCCCCCGGCGCGCGCCAGGAACTTCCCAGCGAGCCCAGAAAGCGTCCGCCTGATGTCCCTCAGATCATTCGTGCCGCGACATAACGGGCCAAGACCACCCGTACACGTCGTTGACGCCAGCGTGTCCGAAACAGGTCCCGACGCATCACAGATTCCTCATCAACACCGCTCTGTCTGGACAACTGGATGTCTGGATCGCGCTTCCCCCGGCTGAGTGGTTTGCAGCAGCGCGGGCTGATCTCGTGCACTACTGCCTCTGAGCGCCGACATGGCCAACTGAAGTACACAGCGGCCAACCGGCCCGCTCAGTCACAACACCCTTGCGGGCCGGGTCGGTGGTGTCGTGTATCGGGACGTCGACCTCATAGAACTCGGTGCGCGGCATGACGCCCATCTCCTCTCCGTGCCAGTGCTTGAGGGGCCACCGCGACCGCCCCGGCCTCCGTGGTGCGGAAGCGCCGGGGCGGCACGGAGCGTCCGTCACGCTGTGAGGCGGGGCGGCTCAGAGGTCGAGCTGAATGGTGATGCGGCGCCGGGGGTCGTCACGGCCGTGGTGGACGGTGCTGCGGTGTGCGGCCAGGCCGGCGCGCCCGCCCTGGATGGGCAGATGACAGTCCGGGCAGCCGTACGCCCACTCTGCTCCACACCGTGATGCGGCGCAGGGCGAACGGAGAGTCGGTCGAGCAGATCCAGCCCGACCTGATCATCCCCACTGGTAAGCGCAAGGGGCAGAGCCCCTCGGTGGCGAGCATCTACCGGGCGCTCGCCGAGCACGCCAAGCGCGAGGCATACCCCGAAGCGATCGAGGCCGCCCACGCCGCCTTCAGCGCCCTGAAGGCCGGCGAACTCCCCGCCCCGCGTACGGCGGACCAGCCGGAACCCGCCCGGTGACCACCCGGCTTCCGGAAGACAGCGGCGCAACCAAGATCAGGGCTTAGCGCCAACCGCTGCTCCATTGTTCCTACCGGCGCCAATTGCATCGGATGCGAGCTACTGCGCCACCGTGACGGTGACGCTCCAGGCCGGGACCGAGTCCGGACGCACGCCCGGCTGGCCGGGCTCCCGGGTCGTGCGGTCCGCGACCGCGACCGCACACCGCCCGGCGAGCAGTTCCTGCGGAAGTTCGGGCGGGCGCGTAACATCCTGGGCGCGGCGGTTCAGCTGTGCACGCTGCCATGGGCTCGGGTTCGTCCCCGACGCGGTGCTCTCGACTTCGGCGGAGGCGGGCGGCCCGGCTCGCCAGGGCGCCGTGGTGCACGCCCCCCCAAGAACACCACACTCAATGAGCGGAATTGGGCGCGATGCCGGCGCCGCAGGAAGTCGCCAAGGTGCTGAAGGGTCTGGCCCCGGCCGCACGAAAGCCGGCGTCGCTGTGGAGCCAACTGCCCCGGCCCGACAACGCCGGTGTCGAGCCGATCGGAAACGTCCGCCCGGGTGAGGACCGCCCCGGCCATCTGCCAGCTGACTCCGCTTGATCACAGCCGTTGGAGTCGTTCCCAGGGGGGGGCGCCGCCTGCATGGCCGCGGTGTAGCTACCTTTAGCGGATTTCAGCGTTCCTCTTGGTGTCACGGTTCCGAGGAACGTCGAAAGGCTGATGTGCAAGTGGCGCATGTATCTATGGCCAGAGCACGACTGACGGTGACGGGAGCCATCATCGTCGTTGTGCTTGCTGCCCTGTTCATTCCGGTCTCGGTTTCCACGTTCGCCAGGGACGGGACGCTGACCGAGGACACCGAGGCGTTCCGAGCCAGGCACGCAGCGGAACGCCTTGGGGTTCCGTATGCCGATCTGGCCTTGACTGTCAGGGGCCGGGACACAACCCGAAGTGGGGCCGTGCGGGCCGCTGAGGCGGTGACGGGGATGCTCGCGCGGCAGCCCGGCGTGCGTGCTCTGTGGTCGGGGGCCGCGAAGGATCAGCCGTGGCTGCGTTCTGCCAGCGGTGATGCTGCCCTGGTTCTGGCCAGGCTCGACGGGTCGGTAAGAGATCGTGAGCGGACGGCCGATCGGTTGCTGGAACAAGGGCGAGCCGCTGTGCCGGGGTACACGGTGCAGGCCAGTGGTCCGGCGTGGGCGAACAAGCGGATCGATGCCCGTATCGAGCACGACCTGCTGCGGGCCGAACTGCTGGCGGCTCCTGTGGTGTTCCTTCTCCTTTTGGTCACCTACGGTTCGATCGTCAGTGCCTTGATGCCGGTGGTGGTCGCCGGTGTCGCGGTGGGCTGCACCATTCCGCTGCTGGGGGTGCTGGCGCACGTCGTCCCCATCTCGTCTTTCGCGGTGAATGCGGCATTGGCCATCGGATTCGGTCTCGCCGTCGACTACACGCTCTTTCTGCTCGCCCGGTACCGGGAGGAACTGGCCGGCGGCCTTTCACGCCCCCAGGCGCTGGATAGGGCCGTGCGGACCAGCGGCCGCTCGGTGGCGTTTTCCGCGTCAGCCGTCACTGTGTGCCTTGCCGCGGTGGCCCTGGTACCCGTTCCCTTGGTCCGGGCGCTGGCCGTGGCAGGAGTTACCGTTACGGTCCTGGCGGCTGCTGCGGCTGCTGCGGCTCTGCTGCTCACCCCTGCCTGCCTGGTGCTGTGGGGGCCGTTGTACGAGCGTGGTGACCCCTTTGGCCGTTGGCGCCGCGTCCGGCTCGGGCAGGGCAGCCCTTTTTGGCGGCGTACGGCGCAGGTGGTCACCCGCCGGTGGGTGTGGGCGGGGGGTGTGGCGGCGCTGTCGCTGGCGCTGCTGGCATGGCCCTTCGCGCACGCACGGTTGGGCGTCATGGATTACCGCATCATGCCCGCTTCCTCGCAGGTGGCCTCCGTCAGTGAGCGCGTCCGGGCGGAGTTTCCCGGGGCGCCCGAGCAGGTGGTCACCGTGGTGGTGCCCGCACCCGCGTCTGTCCGGCAGGTCAGCGCCTATCAGGCGGTTCTGGCTCGTGTCGACAACGTAGATGGGGTGCGTGTGGCGGCCCGTTCCTCGAAGGCCGGCGCCGTCCTGCTGGCGACTACCCGTGTGCGGGCGGGCAGCGACGCGGCTGCCGCGCTGGTGAAAGCGGTGCGGGCGCTTCACGCTCCGGGACCGGTGATGGTCGGCGGACGGGCTGCGGAGGTCGTGGACACTCTCGCTTCCGCAAAGCGGGCCTTGCCCTGGACGGTGGCGTTGCTGAGTGCGGGCCTCTCGTTGCTGCTTGCGTTCTTCACCCGCAGTGTGGTGGCTCCTGTGAAGGCACTTGTCGTGGCGGTGGTCAGTCTGGGTGCAAGCCTGGGAGCCGTGGTATCCGTGTTCCAGGACGGGACGGTTCGTCGCCTGCTGGGCGGATTCACGGTCACGGGGTCGCTCGACATCTCACTGCTGCTGTTCACCCTGGCCATCGCACTGTCTCTGTCGGTGGACTATGAGGTGTTTCTTTTGGGCCGCATCCGGGAGGAGTACGAGCGCAGTGCGGACAACGGGGCTGCGGTGGTGGAAGGCATCGCCCGTACCGGGCGTTTGATGACCTCGGCGGCTCTCGCGGTGGCCATCTCCACGTCGGTCATGGTCACGTCCTCTGTGTCCGTCATCAAACTGATCGGAGCAGGCGTCGCCCTGGCCGCCCTCGTTGACGCGGTGGTGGTCCGGGGCGTGCTGGTGCCGGCCGTGATGGCGGCTCTCGGGTCGGCCAACTGGTGGCTTCCGGAGAGGAAGCGTCGGCGTTCCGGCTTGTCCGCCAAGGCCGCCTGACCCAGCGCCCTGAGTCAGACAGCGACGTGGCACGGCATGTGCCAGGCGAAAGGCCGGCAGAGCGCGGGGGGGGGGGCCCCCCCGCGGGGGGGGGGGGCCCGCGGCGGTGCTGGGCGAGCGGCGCCGCGACGGAGACGCCCGGCGCTTACAAAACAAGATCGAC
>NZ_JBHXVE010000045.1:0-15699 GCF_042672505.1 Streptomyces sp. NPDC127190 | reverse complement strand
GGCCCGCTGCACCCCCCGCTGTTTTTCCCACCGCTCGGTGCCCGGCCTTGTCCCTGGCTCACGGCCGCCTGGGCGCGCCGCGGCCCCCCCCCTGGGGGGGGGGCCCCTCGGCTGTAGTGCAGGCGCTGTCAGCAGTGCAGGATGCGATGGATGCGCTGGGCGATGCCATTGATGGTCGCGGCGGCCATGAGTTCCATCAGGGACAGCTCGCAGCTGAAGGTCTGCTGGAGGAGCACCTTCAGCTCAGCGCCCATCAGTGAGTCCAGGCCGAGTTCCGCAAGGTTCACGCTGGGATCAACGCGTTCGGGCGTGGTCTGCAGGATGTGGGCGGTCGCTTCGACAAGAGTCTGGGTGATCAGTTCCAGGCGGGCTTGGTCGCTGGCGGCTGCCTTCAGCCGCTGTCGCAGATCCTGGGCGTGTGCGCGCTGGGCCCGGCTGCCGCCGTGACCCAGTTGCGCGGTGAAACGGGGCACGGTCAGGGCGGCTAGCAGGTGAGTGAGCCTGTCCCAGTCCATGACGCCGACGGCCGTCTGGACTGTGGAGCGGGCCAGGTGCCGGTCGAATGCTGCCAGGGCGGTGGCGGGGGTGATCGATCCGATGCCGGAGCGCTGGATGGTATCGGTCATCCGGGTGCGGGCGACGTATCCGGTCTCGGAGATGCCGCCCCAGGCCAGAGCGAGGCCCGGTCGGCTTTGCTCACGACGGGTCCGCATCAGCGCCTCCATGTAGAGGTTGGCCGCCGCGTACGGGGCTTGGTGCTGGTTGCCGACCAGGGCGGCGACGGAGGAGTACACGATGAAGAAGTCCAGAGCCCGGTCGCGGGTCAGGGCGTCGAGGATCTCGGCGCCGCGTACCTTCGGCGCCAGGACGGCTGCGAATCGCTCGCCGGTCAGGTCGGTCAGGGGTGCGTCGTCCAGATGCATGGCCGCGTGCACGATCCCTCGTACCGGGCGACCTCGCTGGTCGGCTTCGGTGAAGATCTCGTCAACGGCTTCGGGGCTGGTGATATCGGTTGCATGTGCCTGGACGGTCACACCCGCACGATGGAGGTCGGCGAGCAGCGCTCCGGCTTCGGGAGCATCTGCACCGCGGCGGGAGACCAGAGCGAGGTAGCGGGCGCCCCTTGCGGCGAGGTGGCGGGCGGTTGCCGCGCCGAGACCGCTGAGGCCGCCGGTGATCAGGTAGGTGGCATTGGGGTCGAGGGGCACCGCCGAGGGCGGTTCTTCGATGGCAGCCGGGAGGCTGTCAGGGAAGGAGACGACGACCTTTCCCAGATGGCGTGAGTGGCGCAGCGTGCTGAGGGCGTCGTCGATGCGCGGCGCGGGATAGGACTGGTAGGGCAGGGGGCGGTAGGTGCCGTCGCAGACGCGGTCGGTGACCGTGCAGAAGGCGGTGGCCGCCTGATCTGGGGCGTCGGCGATCAGCCGGGTGATGTCGACGCCGAAGTAGGCCAGGTTGTCGCGGAAGGGACGCAGGAGCAGCGGCGCGTTGGCGTAGATGTCGCGCTTGCCGAGTTCGATGAACCGGCCGCCGGGCTTCAGGCATTCCAGGCTGCGGGCGATGGCTTCGCCGGCCAAGGAGTTCAGAACGACGTCGACGCCGAGACCGTCGGTCGCTTCGCGCACGTGGTCGGTGAAGGAGAGGTCGCGGGAGCTGAAGACTGCACGGGCTCCCAGGGTGCGCAGCAGGTCGCGTTTGGCCGGGGTACCGGCGGTGGCGATCACGTTGGCGCCCACGCTGCGGGCGTAGTTCAGTGCGGCAAGTCCGATGCCGCCAGCCCCGCCGTGCACCAGCACGGTCTCCCCAGCCCGTAGACGGGCGAGGGTCTCCAGACTGTGCTGGACGGTGAGATAGACGGCAGGCACAGTCGCCGCCTGCTCGAAGGTCATGTGGTCGGGAATGCGGCCTGCCTGTTCGGCGCGGACGCGCACGTGGGAGGCGAAGGCACCGTGGGCGAAGGCGAACACCCGGTCGCCTGCGCGCAGGTCCGTGACGCCGGATCCGACAGCGGTGACGACGCCGGCGCACTCCAGGCCGAGCAGTGGCCCGGTGGGGGTGGCTGGTTCGGCGCCGGGCGGCAGCATGCCCTCGGCCAGCATGACGTCGCGGTAGTTCAGCGCGGCGGCCTTGACCTGAACGAGTACCTCTCCGTCGCCGGGCAGCTCGGGCTCGTACGGCTCCCACGTCAGCCTGCGGCCTCGGCCGGGCCTGCTCAGCCGGAGCCGGTAGGTGTCGTGCCCACGGGCCCGGCGTGTGGGGACGGGGAGCGAGCGAAGGCGAGAGACGAAGCGCCCGTGGCCCCCCAGCACGACTTCGTCTTCTTCCTCTGGCTCACTCAGTTCGATGAGAAGCCGGGCCGCGTCCGCGGCGGGATTGCCGGAGGGGGTGAGGCTGACGCGATGAACGGTCAGCATGGGGTGTTCATTCGCCAGAACACGACCGACACCCCACACGCCGGCGGCCCACGGCTTGCCGGCGCTGTCCGCAGGGGCCGGGTGCAGGCCCGTCGGCGGGGTGACCAGCCACAGGTGCGGCTCGGCATGGCCAGTTGAGGTGGCGATGGCCGCAGCGGCCTTCAGCATGCCCGCGGCGCGTGTGACGTGGTCGGTGGCTGAGCGGGCGGGGTCATGGCCGAACAGCATCACGATGCGTCCCGCCGTCTGGTCCGCGAGCACCTCGGCCCAGGTGTCCGCAGAGTCGGGGAAGGCAGCGGTCTGGGCCGGCGCTCCAGTGGCTGCGAGGGCCGTGGCCAGCGCGGAGCCCAGTACCTGGCTTGCGGGGTCGGTGACGATCAGCCATGGGTCCGTAACCTGGGAAGCCGCCGCCGTGCCGGCCGGGGACACACAGCTCGTACCTGCGCTTAGTGCCGTCCCGCGGCGAGCGATCAGCACGCTGTAGTCGGCGGCGGTTTCCGCCTCTGCGCTCCCGATGCCGGTCACGGCCTCGAAGCCGCAGTCGGTCAGCAGCGGCGCCCATGCTGCGCGGGGCAACAGCGGGCTCGTACGCAGGTCGTTGTCGGTGAAGGACCAGTACTCAGGCAGCAGACCGAAGCAGGGGCCGAGGATCTCCTCGTCGTGGCTTTCCACCGTCAGCAGCTGGCCGCCGGGGCTCAGCAGTCGGGCCAGGCGCGTACAGGCTGTGCGGAGGTCGGCGGTGGCGTGCAGGACGTTGGCGGCCACGATCACATCGAAGGACTCTGTGGCGAAGCCCTGCTCCGTCGGCTCGCTGTTGAGGTCGAGGGTGCGGTAGTCGAGGAAGTCGTACTCGGCGAACCGGGTCTTGGCCCGGGGGAAGAAGGCAGGGCTGACGTCGGTGAAGGTGTAGCGGGTCAGGTGGGGCGGCAGCACGGGGAGCAGAGCGGCGGTCAGGCCGCCGGTGCCCCCGCCGACCTCGAGGATCCGCAGCGGCCGGTCGGCCGGCCAGTCCCGCAGCGCCTCCTCCAGCATGAGGCGGGCGAAGTGGCTGTGGGCGCGCATCTGCGGGGTGTCGGCGTAGAAGGCTTCCACGAGGTGCCGGTCGGCCTCGTTGAACAGCACCTCGCGGGCGTCGACGCGGCCGGTGAGGATGTCGGTCAGGTGGGTGCCGCAGCGGGTGTAGAGGGCGATTGCGGTGATCCACTGGGGGAACCGGTCGGCGCACTGCCGCATGTGTGCTTCCGGGGCGGTTTCGGCGCCGGTGAACTGCCAGTGCTCCTGGTCGGTTGCAGTCGCGGGCGCGTGCTGTAGCAGTCCGGCTCGGGTCGCAAGACCGGCCAGCAGCCGCGCGTAGGGAGCGTAGTGCGGTTGCAGGCCCGCCTTCAGCAGATCCGACAGCTGGAAGTGGTCCGTGTCGGGCAGCAGAGTGGCGAAGGCGGCGGCTGCGTAGTGACCGGCCGTGGTCTTCACCATGGGTGCAAAGCCGGGGTAGTTGTCCGCCTGCTCCTGTTCGAAGGCGGCTCGGGCGACGGCGGTGGCGGCCACGGTCTGCGCCGGGTCGGGCAACGGAGTGGGAGCCGTGTCCGCAGGTTCGCCGGCGCGCGGTGCGTAGCGCACTACGGTGGCCAGCTCTTGCAGCTGATCTCGGGCCGTGAGGGCATGCAGGCGGCAGCCGGAGAGCTGGACGGCGACCGTGCCGTCGTCCTCGGTGACAGTGACGTCGACGACGGCATCCGAGTTGGTGAGATCACGCAGAGTCACGTGGATCAGTCCACGGGCCGACGGTTGCCGCCATACGCGAGCGGTCTCGATCGCGGTGGGCAGGAACGTCCGGCCGCTGGCCGTCCGGGCGAGCAGCGGCGCGGCTGCCTGAAGCGCGCCGTCGCAGATCACCGGGTGAGCTTCGAAGTCGGTGGCGCCAACGGTGGTTGGCGCGGGCAGCTCGTAGGTGGCGGTGACCGCAGTCTCAGTGATGGTCAGGCCGGTCAGGACCTGGAAGGCGGGACCGTACGCCAGGCCCGCCCGGGCGGCATGCGCGTAGTGCAGTGCGGCCTCCACCGCCGTACCGCCGGTGGGACCGTCGGCCAGGGGAGCCGGTGCGGGCGCGGTGAGGCGGCGCACGCGGCCGCGGGCGTGGGGTGTCCAGCCGGTGGTGGCGTCGCTGCGGGAGGCGATCAGGACGATGCCGTCCTCCACCGATAGCGAGGTCTGCAGGGCGAGGGGCGTCGGGTCGTCGGCGCGGGGCAGCGTCAGTGGCCTGAGGATGTCGAGGTCGGTGACCTCACACCGCGTGCCCAGTCCCGCGCATCCGGCGGCCAAGGCCGCCTCCAGATAGGCGGTGGCGGGCATGACGATGCTCGCGTCGACCTGGTGGTCGACCAGCCAGGGCAGGCGGGTGCCGCTGAGCTGCTGGTGCCAGGCCGGTTCGGCCACGGCCGCCCGCCGGCCCAGCAAGGGATGGACGAGGGCCTTGTCCTGCGGGACGGTCACCCACCAGTCGGGGGACCCGCTCCAGTGCCGCTCGCGCTGCCACGGATACCCGGGCAGGGACACCACCGCGCCGGGGACTGGGAAACACTGTGTACCGGGACGGGCTCCGGCGGCGATGACCGCGGCGGCGGTACGGCGCACCGCGTCCGGGCCGCGGGTGTCACGGCGCAACGTCGCGTGCGTGCCGGCCCCGGCCGGCAGCAGCCGCTTCAGATAGGTGGCCAGAACCGGATGGGGACCGATCTCGACGAAGTGCGTGCAACCCTCGTCGGCCAGGGCCCGAACGGCGTCGGCGAACAGAACGGGTCGGCGCACATTGCCCCACCAATACTCCGCATCGAGCCGGTGCCCCGCCAGAAGAGCCCCGGTGACGGTGGAGGCGAACAGGAGACGGCCCTTGCGCGGGCGCAGCGCGCCCAGTGGTTCGGTGACCTCCTCACGCGCAGGGTCCATGTGCCGCGAGTGGAAGGCGTAGTCGAGATCCAGAACGCGGAAGAACACTCCCCGTGCTGCCAACTGCTCGCCCAGCTCCGCCAACGCGCCGGCATCACCAGCCATGGTGACGTCGGTGGCGCTGTTGATGCCGGCGACTTCCAGGCGCCCTTGGAAGGCCACGCACTCTTTCGCGGCCTCCTGTGCGCCCAGGCCGACGGCGGCCATCCGGCCGCTGCCGGCCGTCATGGCCTGTGCCCGGCTGCGTACGGCGACGACACGACACGCCTGCTCCAGATCGAGGCAGCCAGCGATGTGCGCGGCGGCGATCTCCCCGACGCTGTGACCGGCGACCGCGTCCGGCTCGATGCCGTACGCCTCCAGCAGTCGGACCAGCCCGACCTGCACGGCGAACAGCAGCGGCTGGGCGACCTCCGTGCGTTCCAGACCCGGTGATCCGGCGGCGAGCTTCTCATGCACCGACCAGCTGAGGTGCGGACGCAGGCAGGAGTCGATGTCGTCGACGGCAGCAGCGAAGACCGGCTCGCTGAGCAGGTCGGCACCCATGCCAGCCCACTGTGAGCCGTTGCCGTCAAAGATGAACGCCACCCTGCCCGACGCCTCTCGGACCGCGGTGGAGGCCGTCTCCGGCTGCTCACCACCGGCCAGGCGCAGCAATGCATCGGCCGCCTGCACCGTGTCCTCGGCCAGGACACATGCAGCGTTCTCGTGGCGGGTCCGACGCTGGGTCGCAGTGTAGGCCACGTCGTAGAGGTCATCGTGGGTGAACTGAAGGTACTCTGCCATCCGCTGGCATGCATGGGCCAGTGCTGCCGGCGTCCGGGCAGAGACCACCACCGGGACGGCGACCGCCCGTGGCCGTCTCGGCCCGGCTCCGTCAGTGGAGGAAGGAACGGGAGGGTCAGCCAGGACGAGGTGGGCGTTGGCACCCCCAAAGCCGAAGGAGTTCACCCCCGCCACGGCAGGACCGGAGGCGTCGAGCGGCTCCAGGCGGGTGACGGGACGGACGTTCAACTCGTCGAAGTCGATGGCGGGATTGAGCTGCTCGGCATGCAGGGTCGCCGGAATCTGCCGATGCTTTAGCACCAGCAGCGCTTTGAACAGGCCCGCCATACCGGCGGCGGCCTCCATATGACCGAGGTTGCTCTTGACCGACCCGATCGGCAGCGGGCTCCGGCTGCGGTCCATCCCCAGCGCCCGGCCGATCGCTTCGGCCTCCAGCGGATCTCCGGCCGGGGTGCCCGTGCCATGTGCCTCCAGGTAGGCGATGTCATCGGGCACCAGCCCCGCCCGCTCATACACCTCCCGCAACAGCGCCTCCTGCGCGATGCTGCTGGGCAACGCCAGGCCGGGCGTGCGTCCGTCGTTGTTGGCGCCGCTGGAGAGGATCACCGCGTGGACACGATCACCGTCGACGCGGGCGTCGGCCAGCCGCTTGAGCAGCACCAGCCCGCCGCCCTCCGCGCGCGTGAAGCCGTCCGCCTGAGCGGAGAAGGGCCGGCACCGGCCGGTCGGCGACAGCATGGAAGCGCTGGAGAAACCAGCGAAGATATGAGGGTTGAGCAGAACGTTGATGCCCCCGGCCACCGCCAGACGCGTGCGGCCCGACCGCAGGTGCTCGCACGCCTGGTGCACGGCCGTCAACGCCGATGAGCAGGCCGTGTCGACCGCGACGCTCTGCCCGTGCCAGTCGAAGTAGTGCGACAGCCGGTTGGCGACGATCGCGCCCGCCGTACCGGACATGGTGTAGGCATTGCCCGACTGCGGCGACAGTGACTGCAGTTCACCGTAGTCGCGGCTGGAGCAGCCAATGAAGACCGCCGTGTCCGAGCCCTCCAGCCCCGTCGGGTCGGTGCCGGCGTCGTCCAGTGCCTCCACCGCCATCTCCAGCAGCAGCCGCTGCTGGGGGTCCATCTGGGCTGCCTCCCTGGGGGAGATCCCGTTGAAGAAGGAGGCGTCGAAGCCGGAGACGTCCGGCAGGAATCCGCCGGCCGCGGTGTATGACTTGCCAGGACGGCGCCGTACGGAGTCGACGAAGTCCGCTGCAGGGAACCTGTCGGCCGGCACCTCGCCCACCATGTCGGCGCCTGCCGCAAGTACGGCCCACAGGTCATCCAGATGGTTGATGCCCCCCGGCAGGCGGCAGGCGGTGCCCACCACGGCAATGGCGTCATCAGGCAGCAGTGACACACGCAGAGACAACGAGCGCTCCAACGAAGAGGGGATGAGACGACAGTGCGCCAAGACGCGCGGGCGACGGAATCAGCGCCGGGCAGGTGCGGGCCTGGCCGGGCTCAGCAGACGGGCGCCGGGGGGTCGGCAGATGCTGGGCAGGCAAGGCCCAAGGCCTGTTGGAGGAACCGCCGGTCGACAGGAGCAGGCTCGGGCAAGCCAGGGGTGGCGGCCAAGGTGCGGGTACGGTCGAACCGGTGCTGTAGTCGGCAGTAACTGAGGAAGCCGGTCAGATGGGCGGCGATGAACTCCTCGGCCGGCGTTGCGTCGTAGAAGTCTTCGACGCATTGCAGGTGCAGGCCGCTGTAGTGCTGCTCGAACACTCGGATCAACTCCCCAAGCGATGTGGGGGAGTGATGCACGATGTGGTAAGTATGCGCGACCGCGCCGTCATGGACGGTGTCATGCCCAATACGGATCATGGCGTCTGTGGCGTAGTCGCTGGGCACGATGTTGAACGTGGCCGCAGCCGACGCCCTCAGCCGCAACCGCAACCGCGCGCCCCCTTCGAGGTCGGCAGCGGCCGGGATGCCGGGCGCGCCGCCGCTCGCCACCGTCTCGATCATCCGTCCCAGCATGGCCAGAGGGTGGTCCGCGGCGGTCTCAGGCAGTGAACGGTCACTGGCTACGACGCCGGGCCGCAGCACCACCACCGGCCGCCCGTGGCGGCTCGCCCAGTCGCGGACCAGCCGCTCCGCTTCGTACTTGGAGGCGTCGTAGTGGGTGACGAAGCCGTGAAAGTCCGACAGATCGTCCTCCATCACCAGCCCCGCTGGCCGGTTGCCGGCCACCGCCATGGTGCTGACATGGATCAATCTGCATGCCGGCCTTGTGTGCTCGGCGAAGGCCAATACCTGGGCCGTGCCGTGAGTGTTCACCCGATAGAGGCGGCCACGCTCTCCCCCCAACGCGATGTCGCCCGCGCAATGCCACACGGCATCGACCTCGGCTGCCAAACGTGCGTGCAAGCCAGGGGCGAGACCCAGCCACGGCAGCGTCACGTCACCACTGACGCACTGCAGCCGCCGCAGAGCATCGGCATCGACGCCACCGTGCAGGGTGACCGCGTCCACGACACGCCGTCGCAGAGAGGCAAGGTCACCACGCCCCAAAGCGATCACACGCCGGGCACGGCTTGTCAGCAGTGCATGGGCGAGACGCGAGCCCACGAAGCCGGTGGCACCCGTAATCAGAACGGTCACGAGCCCAGCATGGACGAAGAAACACAAAACCTCAAAACACAGAGTAGTCGATTGAACACAAGAAGCGAGCGCCTGTTCTAACGGCGAAGGCGGCATTGGATCGGCTCAGCGGGATGCGAATCGGGCGTGAGTGGTCGGAGTACAGGAAACTCTGGCGAGAACGATCATGGTCCGGTCGATGCGAGCGCGCTGACCCGGTTCCCGTACTCGCGGCGGGCCTTGCACTGGGCCGGGATCGCCAAGGGAACTTCGTGCCCTCCTCGGGCTGGCGGCACTGAATGATCGTCATTGACCTCCCGCGTTGGAGCGGCCCTCGCCCACGAACCTGGAGCCTTGATGACGCCCCCAGCCCGCCGTGGCGATTTCGGCATCCCGGTTCTGCGGCGTATCCATCCCGAGGCCGACCGCATCGGCGCGAGTCTGGGCGCGTGGGCGGCCGGTATAGGGCTGACCGACGGCCCAGGCGAGGAGAGCCGCCTGCGCTCGGCAGGGCTCCACCTGATCGCCTCCCGGATCCTGCCCGACCACCGGTGGAGGCGGTGGAGCTGTTCGCCCAGTGGGTGGTCCTACTGTTCCACCTCGACGACCAGCAGGACGAGGGCCCCATGGGCCGGTCTCCCGATCAGGTGCGCGCCGTCTACCAGGCACTGACGTGCGTCATCGACGATGATCCCACCACCCTGTCTGCTGCGGCCGTGGCCGCCCTGACCGATCTGTGGCCCCGTGCCGCCGCCGGACTGTCCGACGCCTGGCGCGGGCGGTTCCGTGCCCACCTGCTGCGCCACCGTGACGCGTTCCTGGCCCAGAGCGCCCACCGCGACCGGGCAACGGTTCCAACGCCTCAGGAGTACCCGGCGCTGCGCCGGGACGCCAACGGCATGTTCATGTTCGACCTCGTCGAAGCCGCTCTGCGCGCCGAGGTGCCGGCCGCCCTCGCGGACGGCGCGCTGTGGCAGGAGATGTACGCGGCGTCCAACGACCTGACCGCCTGGTGCAACGACGTTCTGTCGCTCAACCGCGAGGTGGCGGCAGGCGAGGTCACCAACTACGTCATCGTCCTGGAGCGCGCCACCGGCTGCGGCACGACCGCGGCCCTGGACCGGGTCCTCGGCCGCATCCGGGACCGCTACCTGCGGCTCACGAGCATCCGTACCGAACTCGACCGGCCTCTCGCGGCCCTGCCCTCGAAGAAGACCTGATTGCTGCCCGCACCAGCCTGCGCCGGAAGATCCGCACCGAGAACACGGCCCGCTGAACGACATACCACCCACGGCGGTCATGCCCATTCGACGCCCAGCTCCCGTAGTGCGTCGAGCTGTTCGGCGCTGAGTTTGTCTCGCCTCGATTTCGTGTTCGAGACCCATATGCCGAGTTTCACGATTACCGGCTCCGTCTCGCCGTCGACGGTGATCTCCTCCCCGTGAGCCCTCGGGACCGGCCGCTGGCCTTCCCGCTCCACCCACTGCGCCAGGGCCGTGAGGTCCCGCGGGAACGCCTGCTGAGCCATGTTCGGGCCCTTCGTTACTACGGCACCCTGGTCGACCCGGCCCGGGCAGCGAAGCCGAAGGACAAGCCGCGGGTCGAACGGCCGATGCCGTATGTCCGCGACTCGTTCTGGAGCGGGCGGGAGTTTACCTCCGTCGAGCAGATGCAGGCCGAGGCCCTGACGTGGTCGACCGGCACCGCGGGCCGCAGGTAGTGCCGCCCGCTGGGCGGCGCGAGTCCGCTGTCGGTGTTCGAGGCGGTGGAGGCCAAGGCCCTGCTGCCGTTGCCGGACAAGCCGTTCGTGCTGGCCCGCTGGTCCACCGCCGCCGTCGGCCTCGACATCCACATCAAGGTCAGCCGCACCCTCTACTCAGTGCCCTGGAAGCTGATCGGCCGCAAGGTCGACGTCCGCTCCACCGCCACCATGGTCCAGGTCTTCCACGAGGGCGAGCTGGTCAAGGCCCACGCCGCACTCGACCAGGGCAAACGCACCGACAGAGGCGACTACCCGCCGGAGAAGATCGCCTTCCAGATGAAGACACCGATCTGGTGCCGCAGCCAGTCCTCCGAGGTCGGCGACGCCTGCCGCGAGGTGATCGACCAACTGCTGGAGGTCAACG
Source organism: Streptomyces sp. NPDC127190 (assembly GCF_042672505.1). Taxonomy (NCBI): domain Bacteria; kingdom Bacillati; phylum Actinomycetota; class Actinomycetes; order Kitasatosporales; family Streptomycetaceae; genus Streptomyces; species Streptomyces sp. NPDC127190. Next base: position 4,803 of record NZ_JBHXVE010000045.1, on the reverse strand, counting down.
CGCTCTACCGGCTCCGCGCGGCCCAGGGAATCCTCGGGCTGCGGAAGAAGTACGGCGACCAGCGGCTGGAGGCCGCCTGCACCAAGGCCATCGCGGTCGGCGACCCTTCCCACCGCACCATCAAGGGCATCCTGATCGCCGGCACCGAGACCGATCCCGAGCCGGAGACCGGCGACGCCGGGGCCGCGGCCTTCCTCCACGGCCCCGAGGGCCTGTTCGCCGCGAGCATCCCCTCCCAGATCTCCGGCGAGCCCGAGGGCACCCCGGGCCACGCTGACGCCGACGACGCCGAGGAGGCCGCTCGATGAGCGCGATGGACACCGCCCTGCGCGAGTCGCTGAAGGCGCTTCGGCTGTCCGGGATGCTGGAGACCCTGGACGCGCGGCTGATCCAGGCCCATGGCGGTGAACTCGGCCACCTGGACTTCCTGCAGGTGCTCTGCCAGGACGAGATCACCCGCCGCGAGACCGTCGCCTTCCAACGGCGCCTGCAGAAGGCGAAGTTCGAGCAGCAGGTCACTCTGGAGGAGTTCGACTTCGCCGCTTCCCCGAAGCTGCCCGCGGCCCAGATCCGCGACCTGGCCGCCCTGCGCTGGCTCCATGCCGGCGAGTCGGTGATCTTGTTCGGACCCGTCGGCGTGGGCAAGACACACGTCGCCCAGGCCCTGGGTCACCTCGCCGTCCGACAGGGCGCGAACGTCCGGTTCACGAAGACCAGCCGGGTTCTGGCCGAGCTCGCCGACGGCCACGCGGACCGCACCTGGGACAAGCGGATGCGCGAGCTGATCCGACCCGACGTCCTCATCCTGGACGACTTCGCGATGCGGCAGCTGAGCGCGGCCCAGGCCGACGACCTCTACGAACTGGTCTCCGAGAGGCAGGGGCGCTCGCTGATCATCACCAGCAACCGGGCTCCCAGCGACTGGTATCCGCTCTTCCCCAACCCCGTCGTCGCCGAGTCGCTGCTGGACCGTCTGATCAACACCAGCCATCAGGTGATCATGAACGGCCCCAGCTACCGCCCGAACAAGCGCCCCAGGAATCCCACCGAGAAGGGCGGACCAGCTGCCTCATAGAACGGCGGACCACCAGAGCAGGCGGGGACGGCCTCCCGTAAACTCGACCGCATCGAGCACGTCCTGGAACACTTCCCCGACCGCACGTTCGCCTTCGACGAGCTACTTCACGCTTTGGAGTGGAGTTGACCCGAGATCAGGGGCATCGGCGTCCTTACCTGGCTGAGCCGGGTGGATCATGGGAATGGACCAGCCCTGCCCCCCTGTTGAAGGAAAAGCTATGCGCCTGCGCCGCGTGCTGCTCACCCTGGCCAGTGCTCTTACCTTGTCTCTCGCGGTGCCCACCTCGGCGTACGCGGAGGCCACAGGAAGTTTCTCGTACTACGAGGACTCCAGTGGCGTCGCGGTCCAGAAAGTGGTGGACGACCCGTCCTTGAACGAGTGCATCGACCTCTCTACCGATGGGGCGGTGTACGCATACGGCGTGCAGAACACCACCGACGCCTACGCCGACGTGTACGAGGACTCGGGATGCGAGGGCACTGAGACCACCCTCGCCCCCCTGAGTGATCAGCAGCCAGACTCGTTCCATGTCCGTTCCGTACGCTTCCGGTCTACCGCTTGAACGGTGCGTGCGCTGGTACACGAATCGGGCGCCCCACAGCTGACGATCCGGGACCGGACGACCAATCAGACAGTCCCTCGTGCTGTGACCAGGAACGTTCACCGGGTTGATAGGCGGCCACTAAAGCGGCGCGAGCACGGGTAGACGGCACAGGGAGCCTCCGATCTGTCAGGAGTGATTGTTTGGTGACGCTTAGTCATGGGAAGATCCACGCCGGTCGGCAGTGGGTCGGCCGATGAGGAGGTGTATCCATGGCGTTCGACAAGGACTCCCTGCCAGGTGATGACTTCATTGGCGAAGGAGTGACCGCTGTCGAGGGGCTGGAAACCAGGGCAGCAACCGAGGTTAAGTCTGCGGACGTTGCCACCGAGACCACGCCCGAGGCCAACTCCAAGGGACCGGCCCCATTCCAGGGCACGCCCGAGACGACCGAACCCACACTGATCCCGGCCGACCAGGTCAAGCCCGAGGAGATCGGAACCCTGTCGATCGAGTACCGCGATGGTCAGCCCGCAATCGTCGTCAGTGGTGGGAAATACATCCCAGCGGGGGTCAGGATCGTGAACTCTAGCGGGCGAACCGTGGCCTTCTACGGCCCGGTCGGAACCGCCCCCAGTGCTGCCGGTGTCGCCATGGGCGCCGTAACCGTCGCCAACTCTGCTGTCTACCTCGCGGAAACCTTCTTGACCTATTGACCGCTCGTGACGACTTCAGCGAGACGAGGGCCCTGCGAAGTGCACGCCTGCGACCGCTGGCCCAGAGTTAGGGCCCGTCAGCTGAACCCGCCGCCGACGCGGCTTCGGGAAGTGGTCTGCATGTCCAGCGGAGGTGTCTGGGGAGGCAGAACCGGACTCGTCGCATGACCGACAACCCGGCGAACGTATGCGGTCAGAGCACTAGCTGACAGCGATGTCGAAGGTGGAGACGCTGCCGTCCGCCTTCGTCAGGGTGACCGGCCCGAACGTGATGATCACGTATGAGGAGTTACCCCCTGGACCTCGGTAATACCCGGTCGCCCCGGTGATCCGGAACGCCAGGGCCGCAAGTGTCGAAGCAGTCTGCTCATCAGCGTCGATCTTGGGCTGGGCCAGCCCGGGATGTCCGTTGGCTTCCGCCCAATCGCAGAAGCTGCGGGAGTCGCGGCTCATGTCGGGGAGGAGGCTCTGGTTGGCCCAGGCCCACATCCATGAGCCGGCCCGCGGAGCGAAGCTGCCCAGGATCTGCGCGGGCGCAGTCGCGGTCTTGTCGGGGAAGGACCAGGTAATGGTGCCGGTCGTCTGGTCCAGATCCCAGCGGTCCGCCGAGCCCAAGCTCCAGGACATGTGAGCCCGACCCACTTGCTCGATCATGTCTTCACCCTGCAGCAGGAGTGCGCTCAGGTCAGCTTGCTCCCCAGCCTGACCTGCACTATCCGCCTTGATCGCCCGATTGAACATTCCCATGCTGCGGAGTCTGCCAGACGCCTCCGACCGTCCGACGATGACCCCGCACGACTGTCGCTTCAGCAGCGACAGGGTGGGGAATTACATGACCAACCGGGCTGGGGAATTACTTGATCGTCCACAGCTGTCGTAGGGACGGGGAATTTGTTGGTCAGCCAGGGTTCGGCAGGAGGGCGAGCCGTTCGAGAGCGGTGGTGATGTGGCTGGTCCAGGGCCAGTGCCGGGCCAGGCGGAGGATCCGCCTACGCCCGGTGGTCACGAGTTGTCCGGCCGTGGGGAAAAGGCAGAGCCGCAGTCGGCGGGGCTCCCAGAGCCTGGCCTTGCCGGTCAGTGCGAGCATCGGCATCCAGGCCAACAGGTCCAGCGCGATCTGCGTGATCTCCAGCCAGATCTGGTTCTGGGCCGTGCGACGCAGAGGGAGATTCCGCAGGCCGGCGGCCCGGATGCGGACCTCGGCCCGGGCCCGCAGCCGGTGGCGGAGCTCAAGCTCAGCGATCGGCCGACCGTCGGTGTTGGTGGCGAAAAAGGGCAGCCGCATGCCATCCGCGTCCGTGAGCCTCAACTGAGCCCCAGGATGCGGTCGTTCTGGCTTCGTCCATCCCAAGGGACAGCGTTTCTCGACGAGTTTCGGCGGCAGTTGTTGATCAACACTGCTTGAGATTTTCACGAGAAATGACAGCGGTGCCGTGACCGGGCACGGCCCGATGCCTGTGCTCAGCTGCAGTCGGCGGCCGATGGGGCCTCGCGGGTCATAGGCAGGGTTGGCAGCCTCCCTCGCCAGAGGTAACGCTCGCCTGTGATCTCAAAGCCGTGGCGCTGGTAGAACCGGATCGCACGTTCGTTGTAGTCGGCGACCCCCAGGCGGATACGTGCAGGTCCTGCCCAGGTGAGGAACTCGGTCATCATGCGGCCACCGAGGCCGTGCCCCTGGGCGTGGTCCAGCAAATACATTGGTCCGAGAGTGACCGATTCCGATTCGTCCTGGTGGCCGCAGAGGTAGCCGACGATCTCCGTCTTGGACCGGACGACACGGCAGAAGTGCGGGGCAGAGTGCTGGTTTGCCACCTCGATGAATTCCCGCCACTGCGTGATGCCTTCCGCCGTGGCGGACGAACCGCGGTGCTCACGGATCCAGGACTCATCGATCCCTGCATCTGCGTTGGGGTAGTTCTGCAGCCAGTTCCGCAGGTGCAAGGGCCCCAACGTCGCGGCGTCGTCAGGATGAGCGGCAGTGATCACATAGGTCATGCCAGACAGTACTGGTGCCCTGACGTCACCATGCAACTGCCCCCCGGGGAGGTTCACCCGGCTTTGGTGGGTTCTTCCGCTCGGGCTCGTGTGGAGGCGAGGCGGCAGGAGTCGGTGCCGGTCTCGATGATGGTGCCGTTGAAGGTGAGCCGGTCGACGATGGCCGCGCAGAGGCGGGGGTCGGTGAAGGTCTTGGTCCAGCCCCCGAAGGACTCGTTGGAGGCGAGGGCGACGCTGTTCTTCTCCGCGCGTTCGGTCAGAACCTGGAAGAGGAGTTCGGCGCCGTGGCGGTCGAGTTCCATATAGCCGAGTTCGTCGATGCAGAGCAGGTCGACGCGGCCGTAGCGGGCGATCGTCTTGTTCAGCTGCTTCTCGTCCGCGGCCTCGACCAGCTCGTTCACGAGCTTCGTGGCGAGCGTGTAGCGGACGCGGTAGCCCTTCATCGCGGCCTCGGTGCCGAGGGCGATCAGCAT
>NZ_JBHXVE010000044.1:0-42084 GCF_042672505.1 Streptomyces sp. NPDC127190 | reverse complement strand
ACTCGCTCCACCCCCTCGGCGAACGCGGTCCGCCGGCCCGGCGGCACGGCCGCGGGCGGCACGGGCAGGGAGCCGGGAGGCCCCGGCTGCGGGGGAACACCGACCGGCCCGGCCTGCACCGGCGCCGTGCTGCTCTGCGGCGGGTGTGTCACTCGACCTCCCCCATGGTCATCCGTTCGCCGCCAAGTATCGCCGCCGGCACCGACATCCGCACCGGCCTTCCCCCGATCTTGATCGGAACGCAGCGCGCACGGCCCTGGTGACAGCGCACGCTGCTCATGAATACGCCGCGTGCGCATGTTCGGTTCCCCCGAGCCAGGCCCACCCGGCTCGCCCAGGAGCCTGACGCGTGGCCCGGCTGTCTGCCGTGCCGGGCGCGGGGCGGCGCCGGGGGTCCGCCCCGGGTCTCGCTCGGCGACCCGTGCTCCGGCTGTCGGCCCGGCGCGCGGCGGGCACCCTCTGCCCGGGCGCCGAGGCCGCCCCGTCGCCGTCGGCCCGCGCGACGCACACCGTGCCGTGCCCGTCACCCGGCACGACCGCCGCTGGCGGGGCGGTGCTTATGGCCGGGTGGAGCCGGTCCGCGTCGACGACCGTGGTCGGTTGTGGTCGGCGTCCCGGGTGTCCGGCCCGGGGGGCATTCTCGGTCCGGGTGCCGAGGGCGAGCCGTACGTCGCCGTCGACCGGCGCGACGCACAGGTGACCGCCAGCCGGCCCGTCCGCCGCTGGCGGGGCGGTGCTCAGGTGGAACTGGTCGGCTGCGACGGCCACGGCCGGAGCCGGCCGGCGTCACGACTGATCGGCCCGGCCGGGGTGGCCGCCTGCACCCCGGCGGCGACGGTCACCCGGCGCGGCACGGCACGCTCGCCCTCGTCCGCAACGGCCCGCGCCGCACCGCACATCGCTCCGGGTGCCGGACCAGTCCGGGCTTCGACCGGCTCCCCGTGCCCTTCGGCGATCACCATGGCCGCCGACCCGCCCGGTCCGCGTGTTCAGGAGCCGCCCTCCCACCAGGCCCGAGCCCGGCGGCGTGCCGTCGCGTCGGCGTCGAGGTGGTCGAGGCCGAGCAGGGCCGCGCCCAGGACCGGGGGTGCCGTGACGATCTGGACGGCGGCTTTGGGGGCGCGGGTCGCGAGGCGGTCGCGGATGCCGTCGTCGAGGCGGGGGTGGCCGGCCGTCAGGACGCTGCCGCCGAGCAGGACCGGGGTCTCCTCGCCGAGCAGGTCCAGCCGGGTCAGGGCCACCGTCGCCAGCACGGTCACCTCCTCCGCGAGCCGGTCCACCAGCGCGCACGCCACCGGGTCGCCGTCCGCGGCCGTCGCGAAGAGGACCGGGGTCAGCTCGTGCCGGCGGCGGTGCTCGATGCGCTCCAGGTGCAGGGCCTCGATGAGGGCGTACATGGACGGCAGTCCGAAGTGCGCGGGCAGGGTGCGGGCCAGCGCCGTCGGCCCGCCCCTGCCGTCCTCCGCGCGGGCCGCGTGCCACAGCGCCTCCTCGGCCAGGCCCCAGCCCCCGCCCCAGTCGCCGGAGATCCGGCCGAGCGCCGGGAACCGGGCGGTCCGGCCGTCCGGGCGCATGCCCACGCAGTTGATCCCGGCACCGCACACCACCGCCACGCCCCTCGGCTCGGCGACCCCCGCCCGCAGGATCGCGAAGGTGTCGTTGCGCACCTGCACCGACCCGCCCCAGCCCCGTTCCCGCAGCGCGTTCGCCAACCGCTCCTCCTCCACCGGGAGATCGGCGTTGGCGAGACAGGCCGAGACATGGGAGACCGGGCCCGTGCCCGCCGCGGCGCAGGCCCGCGCGACCGGTCCGGCGAGCGCGTCCAGCGCCTGCGCCAGACCCACCGTGGGCGGCCGGAAGCCGCCGCCGCGGGCCGTGGCCAGCACCTCGCCGGCGGTGTCGAGCACGGCCACGTCCGTCTTGCTGTTGCCCGCGTCGATGGCGAGGACGGTTTCGGTCAGGCCCACGCCAGGTACTCCCGGTTGTGCGCGATCAGCCGGTCGGTGAGGGTGTCGGCGTGGTCGTACTGGCCGATCAGCGGGTGGGCGAGCAGGGCGCGGAAGACCCGGTCCCGGCCGCCGCGCAGGGCCGCCTCCAGGGCCAGCTCCTCGTAGGCCGTCACGTTGGCGATGAGGCCCGAGTAGAGCGGGTCCAGGGGCGGCACCGGGAGCGGCGCGGGGCCGGCCGGGGAGACGGCCGCCTGCACCTCGATCACCGCGTCGTCGGGGAGGAAGGGCAGCGTGCCCCGGTTGAGGGTGTTGACCACCTGGTACGGGCTGCCCGCGCCGCCCAGCAGGGCCGCCGCCAGGTCCACCGCGGCCTCCGAGTAGTAGGCGCCGCCCCGCCGGGCGAGCAGTTCCGGCTTCTCGTCCAGGGCGGGGTCGCCGTACAGGGCGAGCAACTCCCGTTCCATGGCGGCGACCTCCGCGGCCCGCGAGGGCTTGGTGCGCAGGTCCTGCACGACCTCGTCGTGGGCGTAGTAGTAGCGCAGGTAGTAGGAGGGCACGGTGCCGAGGCGGTCGAGGAGGGGGCGGGGGAGGCGGAGGTCGTCGGCGATGGTGTCGCCGTGGCCGGCGAGCAGGGCGGGCAGGAGGTTCTCGCCCTCGGGGCCGCCCAGGCGTACGGCGGTCTCCCAGGTGAGGTGGTTGAGGCCGACGTGGTCGAGGTGGACGTCCGCCGGGGCGACGCCGAGCAGGGCCGCGAACTTCCGCTGGAGGCCGATCGCCACGTTGCACAGTCCGACCGCCCGGTGCCCGGCCCGCAGCAGGGCGCGGGTGACGATGCCGACCGGGTTGGTGAAGTCGATGATCCAGGCGTCGGGGTTGGCGCGGCGGACGCGTTCGGCGATGTCGAGGACGACCGGGACCGTGCGCAGGGCCTTGGCCAGGCCGCCCGCGCCCGTCGTCTCCTGGCCGACGCAGCCGCACTCCAGCGGCCAGGTCTCGTCCCGCTCGCGGGCCGCCTGCCCGCCGACCCGCAGCTGGAGCAGGACCGCGTCGGCGCCGTCGACGGCCGCGTCCAGGTCGGCGGTGGTGACGACCCGCCCGGGGTGTCCCTGTCGGGCGAGGATGCGGCGGGCCAGGCCGCCGACCAGCTCCAGCCGGTCGGCCGCCGGGTCCACGAGGACGAGTTCCTCGACCGGCAGGGTGTCCCTGAGCCGGGCGAAGCCGTCGACGAGTTCGGGGGTGTAGGTCGAGCCGCCGCCGACCACGGTGAGTTTCATATACGCGTTAACCCTTCACTCCGGTCAGCGTGACGCCCTCCACGAACGCCTTCTGCGCGAAGAAGAACACGAGGATCACGGGCGCCATGACCAGCACGGTGGCGGCCATGGTGAGGTTCCAGTCGGTGTGGTGGGCGCCCTTGAAGGACTCCAGGCCGTAGGAGAGGGTCCAGGCGCCGGGGTTCTCGGACGCGTAGATCTGCGGGCCGAAGTAGTCGTTCCAGGCGTAGAAGAACTGGAAGAGGGCGACGGCGGAGATGCCCGGCTTCGCCATCGGCAGGACGATCCGCAGCAGGGTGCGCAGCTCGCCGCAGCCGTCGACCTTCGCCGCGTCGACGTACTCGTCCGGGATCGTCGTCAGGAACTGGCGCAGCAGGAAGACGGAGAACGCGTCACCGCACGCCATGGGGATGATCAGCGGCCACAGCGTGCCGGACAGGTCCAGCTGCTTCGCCCAGAACAGGTACATCGGGATGACCACCACCTGCGGCGGCAGCATCATCATCGAGATCACCAGCATCAGCACCGGACCGCGCCCCCGGAAGCGGAACTTCGCGAGGGCGTACGCCACGGGGACGGACGACACCACGGTCAGGGCGGTGCCGAGTCCGGCGTACAGGAGCGTGTTGCGCCACCAGGTCGCGAAGCCGGGGGTGTGCAGCACGCGCGTGTAGTTGCCCCACTCCCAGGTGTGCGGGACCAGGTCCCGGCTCAGTGCCTGGCTGTCGCTCATCAGCGAGGTGAGCAGGACGAACACGAAGGGCAGGGTGAAGAAGAGCGCGGCGGCGACACCGAGGGCGTGGACCGCGACCCATTGGAGGGCGGCCTTGCGGCGAGGTGCGGGCATACGTCAGTCACCTGCCTGGATCAGACCGCCCCGGCGCCGCATCAGCAGCGCGGTGAACGCCATGGACAGGGCGAAGAGGACCAGGGCGACGACGCAGGCGGAGCCGTAGTCGAAGCGCTGGAAGCCGAGGTTGTAGACGAGCTGGGGGAGGGTGAGCGTCGACCGGTCCGGGTAGCCGGGCTCGAACTGGGTGCCGGCGCCCTGGATCATCCCGGAGGCGACCTTCCCGGCGACCAGCGGCTGGGTGTAGTACTGCATGGTCTGGATCACCCCGGTGACGACGGCGAACAGCACGATCGGGGAGATGTTCGGCAGGGTGACGTACCGGAACCGCTGCCAGGCCGAGGCGCCGTCCAGCTGGGCGGCCTCGTACTGCTCGGCCGGCACGTCGAGCAGCGCGGCCATGAAGACGACCATCAGGTCGCCGATGCCCCACAGGGCCAGCAGGGTCAGGGCGGGCTTGGACCAGGCGGGGTCGTCGAACCAGCCCGGCGCCGGCACCCCGGCCTTTTCCAGGACGGAGTTCACCGGTCCGGTACCGGGGTTGAGCAGGAACGCGAACGCCATGGTCGCCGCGACCGGCGGGGCCAGGTACGGCAGGTAGAACAGGGTGCGGAAGACGCCTGTGCCGGTCTTGATCCGGGTGATGAGCAGACCGACGCCGAGCCCGAAGAGGACCCGGAGCGTCACCATCACCCCCACCAGCCACAGCGTGTTGCGCAGCGCGGGCCAGAAGAGCGGGTAGTGCGCGAAGACGTACGTCCAGTTCCGGGTGCCGCTCCACACCGGCGGCCGGAAGCCGTCGTAGTGCATGAAGGAGAAGTAGACGGTGGAGGCGAGCGGGTAGGCGAAGAAGACCGCGAAGCCGGTCAGCCAGGGCGACAGGAAGGCGAGGGTGCGCAACGCGGCGCGGCGGCGCTTGGCGGCGAGGGTGGCGGGGCCCATCGGCTACTTCGCCTGGGCGATGTCGGTGTCGATCTGCGCGGCCGTGGAGCGCAGACCGGCCTGGAGGTCGGTGACCTTGCCGCTTTCGTAGGCGTAGCCGAACTGCTGGATCGTCACCAGGTACTGGCCGCCGTTGACGGAGGCGGGGGTGGTGGTCGAGTCCGGGTTCGCGGCGATGTCCAGGAAGGTCCTGAAGCGGGGGTCGTACCTGAGCTTGGGGGACTTCAGCGCGGCGAGGGTGGAGGGCACGTTGTGGATGGCGTTGGCGAAGCCGACCACGGCGTCGGTGTCCGTGGTGATGTACCGGACGAACTCCCAGGCCGCGTTCTGCTTGTGGCTGGTGGCGGCGATGCCCGTGACGGTGCCGGTGAGATAGCCCTTGCCGTACCGGCTCGCCTGGCCGTCGGGCACGGGCAGCGGGGCGACGCCGATCTCGAACCGGGGCCTGGCGGCGAGGGCCATGCCGAGCCGCCACTCGCCGTCCATCTGCATGGCGACCTGGCCGGTGTGGAAGGGGTGCCGGGGGCCCCACTCGTCGCCGAGCGTGGCGCGGTACCGCTCCAGCCGGCGGAATCCGCCGAGTTCGTCCACCAGCCGCTTCTGGAGCGTGAAGCCCCGCGCGAACGCCGGGTCCCGGGCGAGGTTCGACCTGCCGTCCCGGTCGAAGTACACCGGGGAGAACTGGGCGAGGTAGTGCTCGGTGGTGGACTCCCAGCCGTGGTAGTCCGGCATGAAGCCGAGCTGCCGGTAGGAGTCCCCGTCGGGGACGGTCAGCTTCTTCGCGTCGGCCGCGAACTCCGACCAGGTCCGCGGCGGGCGGGCGATGCCGGCCTTCCGGAACGCCGTCCTGTTGTAGTACAGCCCGTACGCGTCGCCCAGCAGCGGCGCCGTGCAGCGGACGCCGTCGTACTGGGTGTACTCGTTCATCGCCTTGGGGAAGGTGGCGGCCGGATCGATGCGGGACTTGCGGAAGAAGGGATTCAGGTCGACCAGCGCGCCCGAGGAGCAGAACTTGCCGACGTTGTTGGTGGTGAAGGAGGAGATGACGTCGGGCGCCCGGTCGCCGCCGGAGCGCAGCGCCTGGTTGATCTTGTCGTCGGTCATGTCGCCGACGACGTGGACGTGGATGTTGGGGTGCGCCTTCTCGAAGCCGGCGACCAGCGAGCGGACCGCGGCGACCTCGCCGGGGGCGCTCCAGGCGTGCCAGAAGGTGATCGTGGTGTCCTTCGTGGGGTCGTCCGTGGCGCCGGAGGCGGACTGTCCCGTGCAGGCGGTGGCGGTGAGCAGCGCGGCGGCCGCGGTGAGGGCCAAAGCCGCTTTCCGGACGGATCTCGGTATGGCTGTGCGCATGACAATCTCTCCCACGGGTGGCGGGCGGGGGACGGGGCAGGGGATGCCTCAGCCGGTGCGGCGCGAGGTGTCGAAGACCTCGTCGCGGGTGGCCGCGAGCGCGGACTCCAGGGCGCCGCGCAGGACGGGGTGTTCGCGGACGTCACCGAGGACGAGCCGGGGGCGGGTCGCCGCCAGCTCCGCCAGCTCGCCCTGGACGAGACCGCGCAGCACCTCGCCGCCGGCGGTCAGGCAGGCGCCGCTGAGCACGACGAGTTCGGGGTCGAGCACGGAGACGAGCGAGGCCAGACCGGTGGCCAGCCGGGTCGCGTAGGCCTGGAGCAGCTCCCGGTGCGGGCCGTCGGCGCGGTCGGCGGCGCGGGCGAGGAGCGTGGCGGCCGCCTCGGGGTGCGGCCCCGACGGGATGTCCCCGACACCGAGTTCGCGGGCCAGTTCCGGTACCGCCTGGGAGCCGGCCAGCTCCTGGTAGCCGCCGCTGTTGGCCCGGGTCACCCGGCGGACCAGGGGGGCGCCCGGCACCGGCAGGAAGCCGACCTCGCCGGCGCCGCCGGTCCAGCCCCGGTGCAGCCGGCCGCCGAGGACCAGGGCGGCGCCGAGGCCCTCCTCGTTCCACAGCAGCACGAAGTCCGTGTGACCGCGGGCGGCGCCGAGCCGCTGTTCGGCGAGGGCGACGAGGTTGACGTCGTTCTCGTACTCCACCGGCATGGGCAGCGCGGCGGCGAGGTCGTCGAGCAGCGCGGGGGAGTGCCAGCCGGGCAGATGGGAGGCGTAACGCAGCCGGCCGGTGGTGGGGTCGAAGGCGCCGGGCGTGCCGATCACCAGCCGGTGCACATCGCCGCGCGCGAGCCCCGCCGCCTTCACCGCGCCGTCGAGGGCGTCGGTGACCTGCCGGACGACGGGGTGCGCCGGGCGCCGGCCGGGGGTGCGCAGTTCGTAGGACCCGACGGTGCGGCCGGTGATGTCGGCGACGGCGGCGCGGATGCGGTGCGGGGTGACGTCCAGCCCGGCGGCGTACGCGGCCGCCGGGTTCACCGCGTACAACTGCGCACCCGGGCCCGGCCGGCCCTCGCTGGTGCCGGTGACCCGGACCAGGCCGGCCGCCTCCAGGCGGGCCAGCAGCTGGGAGGCGGTGGGCTTGGACAGGCCGGTGAGCTTGCCGATCCGGGTGCGGGACAGCGGCCCCTGCGCCAGCAGCAGGTCCAGGGCGGCGCGGTCGTTCATGGCGCGCAGGACGCGCGGGGTGCCCGGCGTACCGGCGGTTCCTGCCATGGGATCCATCCTGCCCTTCCACTGTTAGGAAAGTTTCCTGTCCTGACGGGAGGAACGTAAGCGCAGCGGGAAAGGGGCGTCAAGGGATACGACCCGGATGCCGGTGCCTATAGTCACCGCGACGACCTACGGCGAACGGTGGACGGGTCATGGACAGGGTGCTGCTGGTCAGGCTGTGGCTGTCGGCATTCGGGAGCTTTCTGCCGCTCCTGGTGGGGCTGGTCCTGAAGGGCGCCGTGCAGGACGGGTTCGGCTGGGCGCTGGCCGAGGAGGTGACCCTGGTATCGCTCGTCTGGGCGGTGCTGGGTCTGCTGTGCGCGCTGTACGTGTGCGGCGCGCTGGCGCGCGGCGCGCGGGGCACCGGCATCCCGGTCACCGCGGCCGCGCTCGACACCGTGCAGCAGCACACCTTCCCCGCGGAGCGGGCCGAGCGGCTGCGGGCGGCGCTGGCGAAGGACGGACGGGCGGTCGAGGTGCGGGGCGCGGAGCGGGTCGAGTTCGGCTGGCGGCCGTTCCGGGGTCGCCGCTCGGTCACCGGCTCGCTGGCCTTCGACCCCGAGTCCGGAAAGGCGCTGCTGCGGGTCCGGGCGGCCGACGCGGTGATGCGGGGCCCGGGGCGGAGCCGGGCGAGCGCGTTCGTCGCGCTGTGTCAGCTGGCGCGGCTGGTCCCCGACCAGGGGGAGGAGGCACCGGCGGCGGGTTCCGCGCCGGTGCCGCTCCAGGGGTTCGCTACTTCGCCGGCGGAGCCTGCCGCTGGGTCGTGATCGGGGTCGTCGCCGCCACCTGCGGGGAGTCCGTGTTGGCGAAGACCGAGGGGGCCGCCACCGCGGCCGCCGGGTCGGGGGCGTCCACCGGGTCCTCCACCGACGTCGCGCCGCCCACGATGCGGATGTGCGCCGCGTCGAACGCCCGCTTGATCCGCCAGCGCAGCTCGCGCTCGACCGTCACCGCCTTGCCCGGCATCGTCTTGGCCGAGACCCGCACCACCATCGAGTCGATCAGCACCGAGTCCAGGCCCAGGACCTCCACCGGGCCCCACAGCAGCTCGTTCCAGGGCTCTTCCTTGCTCATCCGCTCCGCGACGTCGTCCAGCGTGGCCTTGACCCGGTCCAGGTCCTCGGACGACTTCACGGTGACGTCCACGCCCGCCGTCGCCCAGCCCTGGGAGAGGTTGCCGATCCGCTTGACCTCGCCGTTGCGGACGTACCAGATCTCGCCGTCCGAGCCGCGCAGCTTGGTCACCCGCAGCCCGACCTCGATCACCTCGCCGGTGGCCACGCCCGCGTCGATCACGTCACCGACGCCGTACTGGTCCTCCAGGATCATGAACACACCGGAGAGGAAGTCGGTGACCAGGTTCCGGGCGCCGAAACCGATCGCCACACCCGCGACACCCGCCGACGCCAGCAGCGGCGCCAGATTGATCTTGAAGGTGGACAGCACCATCAGCGCGGCCGTGCCGAGGATCAGGAAGCTCGCCACCGACCGCAGGACCGAGCCGATCGCCGCCGACCGCTGCCGGCGCCGCTCCGCGTTGACCAGCAGCCCGCCCAGCGCGGTGCCGTCCACGGCCTGCGCGGTGCGGCCCATCCGGTCTATCAGTTTGGTGATCGCCCGCCGCACCGCCGAGCGCAGCGCCACCGCGACGACCACGATCAGCAGTATCTGCAAGCCCATCGCGAGCCAGGTCGACCAGTTCTGCTCGACCCAGCTGGCCGCGTTCGTCGCGCTGTCCTGCGCGTCCCGGAACGAGGGCACGGCCGGTGCGGTCTCGGACGGAGAGGGGGTCGGCGACGCTCCGGCGGCCAGCAGGACGGCGGGCAAGGACGACACGGCAGGTACCTCCAAGGTGCTGCGCGGTCCGGCCGCTGGGGCGGTCAAGGTCACGAAAAGGTCACCGGCCGGACAGGACCACCACACTAACGGGGCATTGTGTGTGCACCGCGCGGATCCGCAAAGGGGAGGCCCAGGAGAGACGCGGCTCACCCCGGCTTGAACAGGCCATGATCCGGGGGATGAATCCCCTGTGGTCGAAAACACTCCCAGCCCGTTACCGGGACATGGTGGCGCGTTCACCAGCCATGAGGGGAGACTGACCTCAGATCGTCCCGGCGCGAGCCACGCGCCGCCGACGCCCAAGGAGGCACCCGTGCCGCATGTCCTGGTCCTCAACGCGTCGTACGAGCCACTCGGCGTCGTACCGCTCCGCCGCGCGCTCGTCCTCGTCCTGGAGAACAAGGCAGTAGCCCTCGAGGAATCCGGCGCCTATATGCACAGCGCAACCGTCACCCTCCCCGCACCCAGCGTGGTCCGGCTCAAGCGATTCGTCCGGGTTCCCTACCGGGGGCCCGTCCCGCTCACCCGCCGAGCGCTCTTCGCGCGCGACGGGGGCCGGTGCATGTACTGCGGTGGCGTCGCAACCAGCGTCGACCACGTCATCCCGCGCAGTCGCGGGGGCAAGCACGTCTGGGACAACGTGGTGGCCTCCTGCCGCCGCTGCAACCACGTCAAGGCGGACCGCCACCTCGTGGAGCTGGGCTGGCGGCTGCGCCACAAGCCCGCCCCGCCCACCGGACTGGCCTGGCGCATCATCGGCACCGGCCATAGGGACCCGCGCTGGCTGCCCTACTTGCAGCCGTACGGCGCGGACGACGCCATGGCCCGGATCGACGGCATCTCCGCCTGACGGTCCGGGCCTTCGCGCACCCCGGCCGACGGGCGGCCGGCGTCGTCGCGGTCATCGGGCGTCCAGCCCCGGGAGCCCCCCGCGCCCCCGGGGCCGGACCGTCATGCGGTGACGCGCGGTCACGTGTAGCGCAGCTCGGCCGGGTGCAGTGAGCGGCGCAGCAGCGGTAGCGCGGTGGCGGCGGCCAGCAGGCAGCCGGCGTACACCGCGACCGGTACCAGCAGTGCCGCGTACGGCACCGACAGGACGCCGTGGCCGGTGAGCACGCCGTACCAGAGGCCGACCGCCATGCCGCCCGTGCCCGCCAGGAGCACCGCGGGCGCCAGCGGCAGCGCGGTCTCCAGCAGCAGCGCCCGGCGCAGCACCGACTGCGGCACCCCGGCGGCGGTCTGCGCGGCCAGGCCCCGGCGCCGGGTGGCGACGGACTCGGCCGTGCCGACGGCGAGCCCGGACAGCACCAGCCCGAGGGCGACCAGGATCGCCGCGCCGCTCAGGTCCAGCCCCGTCGTGTAGTACGACGGGTCGGCGGCGAGACTGTCGGGCCCGGCCCGGTGCAGCGCGGCGAGCAGCGCCTGCCGTACCCCCACGAACCCGGTGCCGACGACCGTCACCAGCAGCACCGCCGCGTGGCTGCGGGCGGCCGCCCACGGGTCGTCGTGCAGCCGCTCCGCCGCGATCAGCAGCGCCGGACGCTCGGCGCGCGCGGCGCACACCCGCCCCAGCAGCCGGGAGGTGCCGCCGGTCAGCCACACCGCCCCGGCCCCCACCAGCAGCGTCAGGAAGAGCACCGTGAGCTGGGCGAGTGGGAACCCGGCCGGGCGGACGGCGAACGGCGCCGCCAGCGTGCCCGCCACCAGCAGCACGAGCAGCACGGTCGCCACCCGGAAGGCCCGCCCCGGACCCGGCGTGGACCGCACCCGCCGGACCCGTCCCAGCGGCGAGGCCACCACCCGGCGCAGCGCCAGCGCGCTCACCGCCGCACCCAGCACCGGCACGGCGACGGCCACCAGGGCAAGCCCCGCCCAGGTCACCGGCTGCGGAGCGGACCACAGGCGCAGCAGTACGACGCCCGCGGCGACCGTCGCCGGGACCGCACCCACCAGACAGGCCAGCCCCGTCTCCAGCGCCGCGATCCGCCGCACCTGCCCGGCACCGGCACCCGCGAGCCGCAGCGCGGCCAGCCGCCGGTCGCGGTGCACCGCACCGACGCGGGCGCACTGGCCGAGGAAGCCGAGCACCGGGACCAGCAGCAGAAGCAGCGCGAACACCACGCCCGCGCGGTCGCTGGACGAGTTCAGCAGACCGGCGCCGACGGGGACGGAGTAGTACCCGTCCAGCGTCGCCAGCGTGACGCTCACCAACCCGATGCCGGTGACCAGCGCTGCTCCCGCGGCGGTGAGCCCCACCCGCCACCACTCGCGCCGGTCCGACCCCCGGGTCAGCAGCCAGGCCAGCCGCAGATCGGCCCCCAGACCCCCCTGTGCGTCGCTCATGCCGCCACCCCCGCCGGCAGCACCGCGCCGTCGCTCAGCCGGACCTCGCGGTCGGCGTACGCCGCCGTCTGCGCGTCGTGGGTGATCAGCAGGACGGCCGTCCCCGCCTCGCGGGCGGTGTGCACCAGGGCCGTCATCACCTGCTCGCTCGCCAGCGAGTCCAGCGCCCCCGTCGGCTCGTCCGCGAAGACCACCCTCGGACCGGTGACCAGGGCGCGCGCCAGCGCGGCCCGCTGCGCCTGCCCGCCGCTCAGCTCGCCCGGCCGCAGCTCGCCCTGCCCGCGCAGCCCGAACCGCTCCAGCCACTCGGCGGCCCGCGCCCGGGCGTCCGCCCGCGACGCACCGGCGAGCAGCAGCGGCAGTGCCACGTTGTCCAGCGCGGTCAGCTCCGGGATCAGCTGCCCGAACTGGAACACCACCCCGAACTCGGTCCGCCGCAGCTCGGCCAGCCGCTTCTCCGGCAGCCGGTCCAGCCGCTGGCCCGCGTACGTCACCGCACCCGAGTCCGGCCGCACGATCCCGGCGAGGCAGTGCAGCAGGGTGGACTTCCCGCTGCCGCTGGCGCCGGTCACGGCGAGGATCTCGCCGGCGCCCAGCTCGACCGAGGCACCCCGCAGGGCTGCCGTCCTGCCGTGCGCCTTGGTCAGCTCGCGGGCCGCCAGAAGTGGCGCGCCGCTGTCCCCGTTGCTCATGCTGAGTCGACCTCCGCGGTCAGAGTGGTCAGCCGGGCCGCCGTGGTCGTCATCCAGCGGAGGTCGGCGTCGAGATGGGTGAGGGCGTAGTCGGCCGACAGCACGGTCGCCAGGTCGGCGCCCGGACTGGTCTTCACCGCCGTGAGCTGCCGCATCCGCTCCATGTGCGCGGCACGCTGCGCGCCGAGATAGGCGGCCGGGTCGCCGCCGGACAGGATCGCCACGACGACCTTGGCGAAGATCTCGTTCGCCACGAACGGCGCCGGCGGGGTGATCTCGGCCGCCCACCGGCCCAGTTCCCGGGACCCCGCCTCGGTCGAGCGGTACAGCGTCCGCTCCGGACCGCCGTCCGCGTCGGTGCCCGCCACCTCCGCGAGCCCGTCCCGGACCAGCCGTTGCAGGGTCGTGTAGACCTGCCCGTAGGCCAGCGGGCGCGCTTGCGGAAAGCGTTCGTCGTGGCGTCGCTTGAGGTCGTAGCCATGGCTCGGCCCCGCCGCGAGCAGCCCCAGAAGGATGTGACGGGTGCTCATGCCGATCATTATGCACTCGCTACATGTACTGAGTGAATAGTGATCAGCGTGTGGTCCGTCCGCGACCCGCCGCCCTTCCCGTTCGGGCGTCCGAGGGAGTGCCCTCGCCGACACGGGGTAGGCCTGCCGTAACCCGTTCGAAGCCGCCCCATCCCGCCGGCGATCCCGGCCCACCGACGAAGGAGACCCCGTGCCCGCATCGGCCCGACTCTCGATCCCGGCCCAGTGGAAACAGGAGCAGAAACCCGGGGGAGCGCAGACGTGCGCGTTCAGCGCGGAGCGCGCCTGCGCACAGGCCCCGCTCACCAGCGAACCGCCCCTGCCCGCCGCCGAGCCCCTGACCAGTGAGCCCCCGCTCGCCGACGCCACCCCGCTGACCAGCGAGCCCCCGCTCGTCGACACCACCCCCCTGAGCAGCGAGTCCGACGCCTTCGGCATGGGGGCGTAGATGGCCGCGGCGTCCGAGGACTTCACGGACTCCGGGGACTCCGGCGACATCGGGGACTCCGGCGGCTCCGGCGGCTTCGGGGACTTCGCGGACGGGGACCTCGCCCGGCTCGCCGAACTGCACGGGGTCGCCACCGCCTACAGCCCCGCCCCGGGCCGTACCGTCCAGGTCCCCGCCTCCGCCGTGGTCGCCGCGCTGGCCGCCCTCCGCGTCGACGCCGCCGGCCCGGACGCCGTACGCACCGCGCTCGCCGCACGGGAACACGAGCTGAGCGCACGCCTGCTGCCCCCGACCCTGGTCCGATGGGCCGGCGCCGACGAGCCCGCCGCCCTCAGCGCGCTGCCCGCCGGCACCCGGCTGACCGTCGAGACGGAGACCGGGCAGCAGCAGACCGGGACCGCGGACCTCCCGCCGGGCGTGCACCGGGTCACCGCCCACGCCCCCGACGGACGCACCGGCCAGGCGCATCTCATCGTCGCCCCGGACCGGCTGCCCGCCCCGCCCGGCCGCTCCTACGGCCTCCTCGTCCAGCTGTACTCCCTGCTGTCCCACCGCTCCTGGGGCATGGGCGACCTCGGCGACCTCGCCGAACTGGCGGGCTGGGCCGGACGCACCGCGGGCGCCGGGTTCGTCCAGGTCAACCCGCTGCACTCGGCCGTACCGGGCGCCCCCACCGACCCCTCCCCGTACCGGCCCTCCTCGCGCCGCTTCCCCGACCCCGTCCATCTGCGCGTCGAGGACATCCCCGAGTTCGCCTACGCCGAGGACCCCGAGACCCTGCGCACCCTGCTGGACCGGGCCGCCCGGCTCCGCGCCGCCGTCCTCGACAAGGGCGCCCTCATCGACCGGGACGCCGTGTGGGAACTGAAGCGGGAGGCGCTGGAGACGGTCCTGCGCGTCCCCCTGCCCCCCGGCCGCCAGGCCGCCTACGACGACTTCCGCGCCGCCCACGGCCAGGCCCTCGACGACCACGCCACCTGGTACGCCCTCGCCGAGATCCACGGCTCCGACTGGCACGCCTGGCCCGCCGCCCTGCGCGACCCCCGCTCACCGGAGACCACCCGCGCCCGCGCCGACCTCGCCGACCGGGTCGCCTTCCACAGCCGTCTCGCCTGGCTCACCGACGGCCAGCTGCGCGCCGCCCAGCGCGCCGCCCGCGAGGCCGGCATGCCCGTCGGAATCGTGCACGACCTCGCCGTCGGCGTGCACCCCGGCGGCGCCGACGCCTGGGCCCAGCAGGACGTCTTCGCCGCCGGCATGTCGATCGGCGCCCCGCCGGACGCCTTCAACGCCCGCGGCCAGGACTGGGGCCTGCCGCCCTGGCGCCCCGACCGGCTCGCCGCCACCGGCCACGCCCCCTACCGCGAGCTGCTGCGCGCCCTCTTCCGCTACGCCGGCGCGCTGCGCATCGACCACGTCATGGGCCTGTTCCGGCTGTGGTGGGTCCCCCAGGGCAGCCCGCCCACCGAGGGCACGTACGTCCGCTACGACGCCGAGGCCATGCTCGCCCTGCTCGCGCTGGAGGCCACCCGGGCCGGCGCGGTCGTCATCGGCGAGGACCTGGGCACCGTCGAGCCCGGGGTGCGCGAGACGCTCCAGCGGCGCGGGGTGCTCGGCACCTCCGTGCTGTGGTTCGAACGCGACTGGGAGGGCGACGGCCGCCCGCTGCCCCCGGACCGCTGGCGCGCCGACTGCCTCGCCACCGCCACCACCCACGACCTGCCGCCCACCGCGGCCCGGCTCACCGGCGAACACGTGGAGCTGCGCGACCGGCTCGGCCTGCTCACCCGCCCCGCGACCGAGGAGCGCACCGAGGCCGTCGCCGACACCGCCGAGTGGCTCGCCCTGCTGGGCAGCCTCGGGCTCCTCGACAGCCCGGCCGCCGGGCCGCCCGGCTCCGACGAGGAGGAGGAGATCCGCGCCCTGCACCGCTTCCTGCTGCGCACCCCGGCCCGGCTGATCGGCGTCTGGCTCCCCGATGGCGTGGGCGACCGCCGCCCGCAGAACCTGCCGGGAACCTGGGACCAGTACCCCAACTGGCGGCTCCCGATCGCCGACGGCGAGGGCCGCCCGGTGCCCCTGGAAGAGCTGGTGGCCGCACCCCGGCTGCGGGCGCTGCTGCGGGTACTCCACCGGTCCGGGCCGCCCGGCGGCGGGGGCGCGGGGGGATCTTCCTAAGGCACCCCGGACGCGCGGGCCCGAGACCGGTTCGCTAATTTGATTCCGTGGACAAGAAGAACGCCCTGCGCGCCGGCGCCCTGGCCGCCGGTACGACGCTGATGATGCTGCTCATGTCGTCCCCCGCCCTCGCGCTGACCCGCGACGACGGCGACGACCCCGGCCCGGGCCTCAGCGTCGCCCAGACGCTGGGCCTGTACGTGCTCCTGCCGATCGCGCTGTTCGCGGTCATCGCCGGCCTGGTCATGGTGCTCGACAAGTCCCGGAAGAAGAGCGACACCACGTCGTCCAACATCAACGTGAAGCCCGGCGCCGGCGCGAAGGCCTGACCGGAGCCACGGTTCTCCCGCCGGGGGCGCCCGTCCTCCCGCGGTACGCGCGTATGCCGTACCCGGGGTGAGACCGGCGCCCCCGGCGTTTTTGCTGCCCCTCCGTTTACGGGCTTTGCGAGCTTTAGGGGCTTGCGGGCTTGCGGGCTTGCGGGCTTGCGGGCTTTATGGGCTTTTACGGGCCGGGTTCAGGGGTGCGGCGCGATGAGATACCGCTGCACGGTCGGGCCCAGCCACGCCACCAGCTCCTCGCGGGACAGCGCCGTCGCCGGCGGCAGCCGCAGCACATAGCGGGTCAGCGCCACCCCGAGCACCTGCGACGCGCACAGCGCCGCCCGCGCCGGCGCCTGCTCCGGGTCGGGGCACACCTGGCGGGCCACCGGCAGCAGCTGCTCCCGGAAGATGCCCTGCATCCGCTCGGCCCCGGCCTGGTTGGTGACACCGACCCGCAGGACGGCCCGCAGCTCCTCGTTCTCCTCCCAGAGGTCCAGGAAGTGGCCGACGAGCGCCCGCCCGACCTCCTCCCGCGGCACCTGCCGCAGATCCGGCAGCCGCAGATCGAGCGCGACGGCCGCCGCGAACAGTCCCTCCTTGGTGCCGAAGTAGCGCATCACCATCGACGGGTCGATGTGCGCGTCCTTGGCGATGGCCCGGATGGTGGCCCGCTCGTAGCCGTCGGCGGCGAAGCGCTCGCGGGCGGCGGTGAGGATGGCGGCGCGGGTGGCGTCGGAGCGGCGGGCGGGGCTGGAGGGGGCGGGGCTGGAGGGGGCGGTGGTCATATCAACGAGCGTAGGCCAACTGGTGTTGGCCAACAAGTGTTGACCGCTGCCCTGCTTCCGCTCTACGGTGGCCAACAAGCGTTGACCCACAGGTGTTGACCCGCAGATGTACTCCCTCAGGAGGCTGCTCATGACCGGCACGGACGCGGAGAACGTCATCGTCGTGGGCTCCGGCCCCACCGGCCTGCTGCTCGCCGGTGACCTCGCCGCCGCCGGCATCCCCGTCACCGTCCTCGAGAGGCGCCCCCACAAGATCAGCAACCTCTCCCGCGCCTTCGTGCTGCATGCCCGTACGCTCGAGCAGCTCGACGCCCGCGGTCTCGCCGACGCGGTCGAATCGGCCGGACAGCCCCTGGACAGCCTCGGTCTGTTCGGCCGGCTCTCCATCGACCTCTCCCACCTCCCCTCCCGCTTCAACCACCTCCTCGTCCTGCCGCAGTACGAGGTCGAGAAGGTGCTGGAGCGGCGCGCGGTCGAGGCCGGCGCCGCCTTCCGGTACGAGACCGAGCTGACCGGTCTGACCCAGGACGCGGACTGCGTGACCGTCGAGGCGCGCGGCCCCGAGGGGGAGAGGCAGACCCTGCGGGCGGCGTACGTCGTCGGCACCGACGGCATGCGCAGCGCCGTACGCGAGGCCGTCGGACTGCCCTTCCCCGGTAAGTCGGTGATCCGGTCCGTCGTCCTCGCCGACGTCCGGCTCGCCGAGCCGCTGCCGACCGTGCTCACCGTCAACGCCGTGGGCGACGCCTTCGCCTTCCTCGCGCCGTTCGGCGACGGGTACCACCGGATGATCGGCTGGCACCGGGGCCGGAACGTCCCTGACACCGAGCCGCTCGACCTGGCCGAGATCAAGGAGATCACCCGGCTGGCCCTCGGCAGGGACTACGGCATGCACGACGCCCGCTGGATGTCCCGCTTCCACAGCGACGAGCGGCAGGCGCCGGCGTACCGGGTCGGCCGGGTCTTCCTCGCCGGGGACGCCGCCCATGTGCACACCCCGGCCGGCGGCCAGGGCATGAACACCGGGCTCCAGGACGCGGCCAACCTGAGCTGGAAGCTGGCCGCGGTGCTCGGCGGACACGCGGACGCGGAGCTGCTGGACAGCTACCAGGACGAGCGGCACCCGGTCGGCAGGGCGGTACTGCGCAGCAGCGGCGGGATCATCCGGCTCGCCATGGCCAAGCGCCCGTGGACCCTGGCGGCGCGCGCCGCGCTCACCACGCTCCTGGGCACGGCCGCCCCCCTGCGCCGCAAGGCCACCGGCCAGATCACCGGCATCGGCTACCGCTACCCCGCACCCCGGGGCGCCCACCGCCTCACCGGCGCCCGTATCCCGGACGTCCGCCTCGCGGGCGGCGGCCGCCTGTACGAGGCGCTGCGCGGCGGCCGGTTCGTGCTGATCGCCCCGGAGCCGTACGCGGCGGACCCCGGCTACGGGAAGCGCCTGACGGTGACCAGTTGGGCGAGCGACCGCCGTACGGCCGTACTGGTACGCCCCGACGGCTACGCGGCCTGGGCCGCCGACGCCCCCACGCCCGAGGCGCTCACGGCGGCCCTCACCCACCACCTGGGGAAGGCAACCTTTAAGCAATTCTGAAAAGAACGCTCAAAAACTTTCGATGGACCTGACGGATCCGGCGCTGGGACGGTAGAGGCACACCCCGCCACCCACCGGAAAGGACCTCAGTGGCCGCCACAGCCACCACCACTCCAGCCACTACCCCCGCCACTCTCCCCACCGTCCGCCCCCTCCTCGGCCTCGCCTGCGCCGCACTCGCCACGGTCGTCTGGTCCGGCAGCTTCGTCACCGCCCGGGGACTGCACGACAGCGTCCCACCGGTCCAGCACGCCTTCTGGCGCTGGGTGATCGCCCTGCTCGCCGTCGCCCCCTTCGGCGCCCGGCGGGCCTGGCGGCAGCGGCACCTCCTCCGGCGCCATGTCCGGTACGTCCTGCTCGCCTCCCTCCTCGGCGTGGCCGTCTACAACACCCTCGTGAACCAGGCCGGACTGACCACCCCGGCCACCACCATGGGCCTGATCATGGCGGCCTCACCGGTGCTGATGGCGGTGTTCGAGCGGCTGGGCGGGGTACGGCTCGGAGCGCGCCGGATCACCGGGCTGCTCCTCGCCTGCGCGGGCGTGGCGCTGCTGGTCGGCGGCGGGGCGCACTTCGCACCCGGGGACCTGTGGATGATCGTCGCGGCCTGCTGCTTCGCCGGGTACAGCGCGCTGCTGCGCCGCAGGCCCGCCGAACTCGACGGCACCGGCTTCCTGTTCACCACCTTCGCCGTCGGCACGGTCCTGCTGCTGCCCGCGCAGGCCGCCAGCGTCGCCGTCCAGGGCGGCTTCACCCCGACCCCGGCCACGGTCGTGCCGCTCCTCTACGTCGGTGTGGCCTCCTCGGCGGTGGCCTTCTTCGCCTGGGGCAAGGCGATCGCCCTGATCGGCGCGGTCCGCGCGGGTGTCGTCTACTACCTCCAGCCGGTGTGCGTGGCCCTGCTGTCCTGGGCGGTTCTCGGCGAGCCGACCGGGGGAGCGCAGCTGCTGTCCATGGCCCTCATCCTGGGCGGGGTCGTCCTGGGCGCCGGCGCCCGCCGCTGACCGGTAGCTTTCCCGGCATGGCCGAGTGGGACATCCGGAAACTGCACATCCTGCGCACCCTGCGTGAGCGCGGCACCGTCACCGCGACCGCGGAGGCGCTGCACATGACACCGTCCGCTGTCTCCCAGCAGCTGACCAACCTGGCCGGCCAGCTCGGCGTGACCCTGCTGGAGGCCCACGGCCGCCGGGTCCGGCTCACCGACGCGGCCCGGCTGGTGCTGCGGCACACGGAGGCGGTCTTCGAGCAACTGGAGCGCGCAGACGCGGAGTTGGCGGCGTACACCCGGGGCGAGGCGGGCGAGGTGCGGGTCGGGGCCTTCTCCACCGCCGTACCCGCCCTGGTGGTCCCGGCGGTACGGGCCCTGCGCGCGGCCCACCCCCGGGTGACCGTCCGGGTCCGCGAGGCGGAGGCCGCCGAGGCCTACGACCTGCTGGCCGCCGGCGAGGTCGACCTCGCCCTCTCCCTCGCGGCCGAAGCGCCGCCCACCGCCGACCCCCGCTTCACCCGCGTCCCGCTCCTCACCGACCCCCTGGACGTCGCCCTGCCCCCGGACCACCCCCTCGCGGACGCCACGGACCTGCGCCTGACCGACCTGGCCGGCGACCCCTGGATCTTCGGCGGCAGCGGCCCCTGGTCCGACATCACCCGCCGCGCCTGCGAGGCGGCCGGCTTCACCCCGCACCGGGCCCACTCGGCCTCCGGCTGGACGACGATCCTCGCCATGGTGGAGGCGGGCATGGGCGTGGCCCTGATCCCCCGCATGGCGGCGGTGAGCCGCGACGGCGTGCGAATGCGCGAACTCACCACGGACCGCCCGCTCCGCCACGTCCTGGCAGCCCTCCGCAAAGGCACGGAGACCACCCCCACCCTGACCCACACCCTGAACGCCCTCCGAACGGCGGCGTCGGACCGGCTCACCCGGGCGTGAACGCGTACTCCAACTCGTACAGATGACCGGCCTTGACCATGACGGTGACCTCGACCGGCCGACCACCATCGCTGCGGACCACGCGCAGCGTACGAAGCACGGGCAGATCACTCGGCCGGCGCAACGCCCGGTACTGCTCCTGCGTGGGAACCCTGGCGGACACCCGGTCCACACTCAGCCGGGGCGGGAAGCCGAGGTCGGCGAGCAGGGCCGGGGTGCCTCCCTTGATCTTCCGCTTCTCCGTGAGGGCGGTACCTCGGGCGATGTCGACGGGGTAGTACGACGCGACCAGCTCGACCGGCTCACCATCGATCGAGAGGACCTGGTGCCGTAGCAGCGCCGTGTCCCCGTCCGCGAGGCCCAAGGCCGCCGAGACGTCCGCGGGCGGCCTGACCTCACCCACGTCCAGCAGGGTGCTGTGCGCTTGAGTCCCCAGCTTGGCTGCCTCGGTCAGCCAGCGGTACTGCTCGCCGGGGCCGGCCGGGGCCATGTAGGCGGCAGGGCGCATCGTCCTTTGCCGATGCTCGCGCACGGTGACGGAGGCTCCCGCCCTGCCCACCACGAGCCGCTCGTCCTTGAGGAGCTGAAGCGCCTTCTGGATGGTGGCGTTGGAGGCGCTGAACCTCTCCTTGAGCTGAGCGGTGGAGGGCAGCGCGGCGCCCGGTGGCAGATCCCCGCTCATGATCTCGTCCCGGAGGTCGGCGGCGATCCGCTCGTGCAGGGACCGCCGGTCCTCGGCGCCGCTGTCGATGACGGCCACGGTCATCCGATCCGCATCTCGTAGCGCAGCTGCTGTCGATGGGCGGGCATGACCATCATGTCCACCTGCACAGGCCGCTCGTCGCCGTCGAACGTCACGCGCTTCAGCGCGAGAACCGGCTGGTCGGGTGCGAGCCGCAGCACATCCCGCTCCTCCGCGCCGGGCATACGAGCGGTCACGTCCTCCCGTACCCGCCTGCCCGCATGACCGAGTCCGGCGAGCAGCGTCACCGCTCCGCCGGGGATCTTCGCCTTCTCGGCGAGAGGCGTGCCGCGGGCGATGTCGGCGGGGTAATACGTGTCCGTCAACTCGCACGGTTCGTCATCGAGGTGGATGACCCGGCGGCGAACGACGACGGTCTCTCCCGCGGCCAGGCCGAATGCCTCGGCGACCTCCTCGGGAGCGGGCACCTCACCCGCCTGCACGATGCGCTGCCCGCCCTTGCCACCGCGCGCCGCGGCCTCGGCCGACCAGGCGTCGGACTGACCCTGCTGCCGTGGTCTCACATACGGCATCGAGGTACTGACCCACCCGCTGTCACCCATGGTGTCCTCCTGCTCGGTCGCCAACCTTGCTGCTCCACACGGTAGGTGACGCTGTTCAGTCACCGTTCAGAGACTACCTCTCTGCTTTTCGCGAAAGGTGCTACGGTGGGCGCCGATCGTGCAACCCGCACCAAGGTGGTGATGCACCATGCCTCTGTCACGGCAACGGCGATTCCCTCGTGCGCGCAGATCTGCGAAAGCGGCAAGAGGGTTCGCCCTCGACACACTCACCGAGTGGGGCTACCTCGACCGACAGGACGATGTCCGGCTGTGTGTCTCGGAATTAGCCACGAACGCCGTGTTGCATGGAGCGCCGGCGGGGCGTGAGTTCTGTCTGACCGTCGTCGGTGACGGCCCGCTGATCCGTATCGAAGTGCGCGACAGCGGAGACGGATGGCCGGTCGTGGGGCAGGGGCGCGCCGAGGACTGCGGGGGCAGGGGACTTCGCCTCGTGACGGCGCTCGCCGACGACTTCGGCGTCACCGGGCACATCCCCGGGAAAACCGTGTGGGCGGTTTTCAAGACCGTCCACACCGCCACAGCGGAGGCCGGCGGGGAAACGTCCTGAGCAGGTAGAAGCAGTGACCGGTCGTCCAGGGCCTGGCCGGCGGATCATGACGGGCGGGCCACCGGCGTTGAAGGAGCTGAGTGGAGCAGGGCGGGGGCGTCGATAAATTCCTCGACATCGGTCGCGGTGATCGGGGACGCTTCGCGCGATGACCAGAATCGACGACACGCCGCCCGCGTGGGACGAGCGCACCCAGCTCGCCACGTTTCTCGACTACGCACGTGACACCGCCCGCGCCAAGTGCGCCGGCGTCTCCGCGGACCACGCACGCAAGGCGCTCCTGCCGGGCTCACCGCTGATGACCCTGAGCGGACTGATCAACCACCTCCGCTGGGTCGAGTACTACTGGTTCCACGTGGTCTTCCTCGGCGAGGAGGACCGGGGTCCGTGGACCGAGGAGGACCCCGACCGCGAGATGCGTATCGCCGTCGACTTCCCGCTCCCGCAGTTGCTCGACGAATACGCCGAACAGAGCGCCCGCTACCGCGAACTGGTCGCCGGGCACGACCTGGACAAGCAGGCCCAGCGAGCCGTCCGCGACGGCCTCCACGTCGACCTGCGCTGGATCCTCCTCCACCTCATCGAGGAGACGGCCCGCCACAACGGTCACCTGGACATCCTGCGCGAGATGCTCGACGGCACGACCGGCGACTAGATACGGCAAGGGGCGCCCGGTGTCCGCACCGGGCGCCCCTCAGCGGCGTAGGAGGACTACTGCGCGTCCGCCGCCTGGGCCTTCAGGGCGCGTTCGACGCCCGAGCGGGACTCCGAGACCAGGCGGCGCAGGGCCGCGTTGGGCTCGGCCGAGGCGAGCCAGGCGTCCGTCTTGGCGAGGATCTCCTCGGAGACCTGGATCGTCGGGTAGAGGCCGATCGCGATCTGCTGGGCGATCTCGTGCGACCGGGCGTCCCAGATGTCCTTGACCACCGCGAAGTACCGGTCCGTGTACGGCGCCAGCAGCTCCCGCTGGTCGGTCTGGACGAAGCCGCCGATCACGGCCTCCTGCACCGCGTTCGGCAGCTTGTCGGACTCGACCACCGACGCCCAGGCCTCCGCCTTGGCCTCCGGCGTCGGGCGGGCGGCGCGCGCCGTCGCCGCGTGGCGCTCGCCGGCGGCCGTCTTGTCCCGCTCGTACTCGGCGGCGATCTCCGCCTCGTCGAAGCGGCCGACCGCCGCGAGGCGCTCCACGAACGCCCAGCGCAGCTCGGTGTCCACGGCCAGGCCGTCGATCGTCTGGGTGCCCTCAAGGAGGGCTTCCAGCAGGTCCAGCTGCTCCGGCGTGCGGGCCGTCGCCGCGAAGGCGCGGGCCCAGGCCAGCTGGTGGTCCCCGCCCGGCTCGGCCGCGCGCAGGTGGGCCAGCGTGGCATCGGTCCAGCGGGTCAGCAGGGACTCGCGGGCGGCCGGGTCGGCGTACAGGTCGATGGCGAGCTTCACCTGGCGGTGCAGCGACTGCACCACGCCGATGTCCGACTCCTTGCCGATGCCGGACAGGACGAGGGAGAGGTAGTCGCGGGTGGGCAGCTCCGCGTCCCGGGTCATGTCCCAGGCCGACGCCCAGCACAGGGCGCGGGGCAGGGACTCGGTGAAGTCGCCGAGGTGCTCGGTGACCACCGCGAGGGACTGCTCGTCCAGGCGGACCTTGGCGTAGGAGAGGTCGTCGTCGTTGAGCAGGACGACCGCCGGGCGGCGCTTGCCGGTCAGCTGCGGTACGGCCGTCAGCTCGCCGTCGACGTCCAGCTCGATCCGCTCGGTGCGCACCAGCTTGCCGTCGGCGTCGAGGTCGTACAGGCCGATCGCGATGCGGTGCGGGCGCAGCACCGGCTCGCCCTTGGCGCCGGCGGGCAGCGCCGGGGCCTCCTGGCGGACGGCGAAGGAGGTGACGACCCCGTCGGCGTCCGTGGCGATCTCCGGGCGGAGGATGTTGATGCCGGCCGTCTCCAGCCACTTCTTCGACCAGGTCTTCAGGTCGCGCCCGGAGGTCTCCTCCAGCGCGCCCAGCAGGTCGGACAGGCGCGTGTTGCCGAACGCGTGCGCCTTGAAGTACGCCTGGACGCCCTTGAAGAACTCGTCCTCGCCGACGTACGCGACGAGCTGCTTGAGGACGGAGGCTCCCTTGGCGTACGTGATGCCGTCGAAGTTGACGAGCACGTCGTCCAGGTCGCGGATGTCCGCCATGATCGGGTGCGTGGACGGCAGCTGGTCCTGCCGGTACGCCCACGTCTTCATCGAGTTGGCGAACGTGGTCCAGGAGTGCGGCCAGCGCGAGCCGGGCGCGGCGGCCTGGCAGGCGATGGAGGTGAAGGTGGCGAACGACTCGTTCAGCCACAGGTCGTTCCACCACTCCATGGTGACCAGGTCGCCGAACCACATGTGGGCCAGCTCGTGCAGGATGGTCTCGGCCCGCACCTCGTACGCGGCGTCGGTCACCTTGGACCGGAAGACGTACTGGTCGCGGATGGTGACGGCGCCCGCGTTCTCCATCGCGCCCGCGTTGAACTCGGGCACGAAGAGCTGGTCGTACTTCTTGAACGGGTACCGGTAGTCGAACTTCTCCTGGAACCAGTCGAAGCCCTGCCGGGTCACCTCGAAGATCGCGTCCGAGTCGAGGAACTCGGCGAGGGACGGCCGGCAGTAGATGCCGAGCGGCACGGACTGCCCGTCCTTCTCGTACACGCTGTGCACGGAGTGGTACGGCCCGACGATCAGCGCCGTGATGTACGACGAGATGCGCGGGGTCGGCTCGAACGCCCAGACGTTGTCCTTGGGCTCCGGCGTCGGGGAGTTCGAGATGACGGTCCAGCCCTCGGGCGCCTTGACGGTGAAGGCGAAGGTGGCCTTCAGGTCCGGCTGCTCGAAGGACGCGAAGACCCGACGGGCGTCGGGGACCTCGAACTGCGTGTAGAGGTAGGCCTGCTCGTCGACGGGGTCGACGAACCGGTGGAGGCCCTCGCCGGTGTTGGTGTAGGCGCAGTCGGCGACGACCCGCAGGACGTTACGGCCCTCCAGCAGCCCGGGCAGGGCGATGCGGGAGTCCTTGAAGACCTCGGCGGCATCCAGCTGGTCGCCGTTGAGGACGACCTCGTGGACGGTCGGCGCCACCAGGTCGATGAAGGACTCGGCGCCGCCCCGGGCGACGTCGAAGCGCACCGTGGTAACGGACCGGTAGGTGCCGCCCTCCTGCGCGCCGGAGAGGTCGAGATCGATCTCGTACGAGTCAACGGTGAGCAGCTCGGCCCGCGCTTGCGCCTCTTCGCGAGTCAGGTTTGTGCCAGGCACGCGGTCATCTCCTCGTGAATATGTGGGTTGCGCCATCCTTCCATGGACCCATTGGGAACGCGATGTCCGCTTCCCGCCGGTGGGCGCGGCGCCCGCGCGGCACGGTGGTCCCATGACGAGCTACGCGCCCCGCCCCATCCCCGCCCCGGTCGTCGGTGAGCTGCTCGCCGCCGACGACGCCGGGCGTCCCGCCGCCCCCTTCACCG
The DNA here is from genome assembly GCF_042672505.1 of Streptomyces sp. NPDC127190. NCBI lineage: Bacteria > Bacillati > Actinomycetota > Actinomycetes > Kitasatosporales > Streptomycetaceae > Streptomyces > Streptomyces sp. NPDC127190. The sequence continues at coordinate 16,430 of NZ_JBHXVE010000044.1, read as the reverse complement.
AGACGGAGGGCGGCGACCCGCTCCGCTGCTGTCTGCGCCGCAGCGCACCGGGCGACCGGATCGCCCTGGTCAGCTATGCCCCGCTGCGCCGCTGGGCGGCCGGGACGGGGGCCGACCCCGGCGCCTACGACGAGCAGGGTCCGGTCTTCGTCCACGCGGAGGGCTGCCCGGGCCCGGCCGGGGGCCCGCTGTCCCTCCCCTTCACCGACGCCCACCGCACCCTGCGCCGCTACTCCTTCGCCGGCCGCATCCTCGGCGGCCGTCTGGTCGAGCCCCCGGCCGACTTCCACCAGGCCCTCACCGAGGCGTTCGCCGATCCGGAGGTGGCGCTGGTGCACGTACGGGCGGTGGAGTACGGGTGCTTCCTCTATGAGGTGCGGCGGGCGTAGACCGGCCGACCGGAGGGCTGTGACCGGGGCGACTATGCATGACCATGCGTTGTGCTGCATACTCTTTCCATGTCCAAGGTCCTCACTTCCCTTCCGGTCGGCGAGCGCGTCGGCATCGCTTTCTCCGGCGGCCTCGACACCTCGGTCGCCGTCGCCTGGATGCGCGACAAGGGCGCCGTCCCGTGCACCTACACCGCCGACATCGGCCAGTACGACGAACCCGACATCGCCTCGGTGCCCGGCCGTGCGCACACCTACGGTGCCGAGATCGCGCGCCTGGTCGACTGCCGGGCGGCGCTGGTGGAGGAGGGCCTGGCCGCGCTGACCTGCGGCGCGTTCCACATCCGCTCCGGCGGGCGCGCCTACTTCAACACCACCCCGCTCGGCCGCGCGGTCACCGGCACCCTGCTGGTCCGGGCGATGCTGGAGGACGACGTCCAGATCTGGGGTGACGGCTCCACCTACAAGGGCAACGACATCGAGCGGTTCTACCGCTACGGCCTGCTCGCCAACCCCAACCTGCGGATCTACAAGCCCTGGCTGGACGCGGACTTCGTGACCGAGCTGGGCGGCCGCAAGGAGATGTCGGAGTGGCTGCTGGCACACAACCTGCCCTACCGGGCCAGCACCGAGAAGGCGTACTCCACCGACGCCAACATCTGGGGCGCCACCCACGAGGCCAAGACGCTGGAGCACCTGGACACCGGCGTGGAGACCGTCGAGCCGATCATGGGCGTCCGGTTCTGGGACCCGTCGGTCGAGATCGCCACCGAGGACGTGACCATCGGCTTCGACCAGGGCCGGCCGGTGACCGTCAACGGCAAGGAGTTCGCCTCCGCCGTCGACCTGGTGATGGAGGCCAACGCCATCGGCGGCCGGCACGGCCTGGGCATGTCCGACCAGATCGAGAACCGCATCATCGAGGCCAAGAGCCGCGGCATCTACGAGGCGCCCGGCATGGCCCTGCTGCACGCCGCCTACGAGCGCCTCGTCAACGCCATCCACAACGAGGACACCCTCGCCCAGTACCACAACGAGGGCCGGCGCCTGGGCCGCCTGATGTACGAGGGCCGCTGGCTGGACCCGCAGGCGCTGATGATCCGCGAGTCGCTCCAGCGCTGGGTCGGCTCGGCGGTCACCGGCGAGGTCACCCTGCGGCTGCGGCGCGGCGAGGACTACTCGGTCCTCGACACCACGGGCCCGGCGTTCAGCTACCACCCCGACAAGCTGTCCATGGAGCGCACCGAGGACTCCGCGTTCGGCCCGGTGGACCGGATCGGCCAGCTGACCATGCGCAACCTGGACATCGCCGACTCGCGCGCCAAGCTGGAGCAGTACGTCGGCCTCGGCCTGATCGGCACCGGCAGCCCCACCATCGGCGCCTCCCAGGCGGCCGCGACCGGGCTGATCGGCACCATGCCGGAGCTGCCGGAGGGCGGCGCCGAGGCCATCGCCTCCCGCGGCGCGGTCTCGGAGGAGGACGCGCTGCTGGACCGCGCGGCGATGGAGTCCGGCACGGACTGACCCGCCCGCGAGCGACAACGGCACGGCCCCGGCGGTGAACAACCGCCGGGGCCGTAGCGCGTCTCCGTACAGGCAGGGTTACTTCTCGGACAGCTCCGCCGCCACCAGCTCCGCGATCTGCACCGCGTTCAGCGCGGCACCCTTGCGGAGGTTGTCGTTGGAGATGAACAGCGCGAGGCCGTTCTCGACCGTCTCGTCGCGGCGGATCCGGCCGACGTACGACGGGTCCTGGCCGGCCGCCTGGAGCGGGGTCGGGATGTCGGAGAGGGCCACACCCGGCGCCTTCGCCAGCAGCTCGGTGGCGCGCTCCGGCGAGATCGGGCGGGCGAACCGGGCGTTGACCTGGAGGGAGTGGCCGGAGAACACCGGGACACGCACACAGGTGCCGGAGACCTTCAGCTCGGGGATCTCCAGGATCTTGCGGGACTCGTGGCGCAGCTTCTGCTCCTCGTCGGTCTCGTTCAGACCGTCGTCGACGAGGTTGCCCGCGAACGGCAGCACGTTGAAGGCGATGGTGCGCTTGTAGACCTGCGGCTCGGGGAAGTCGACCGCCGCGCCGTCGTGGGTCAGCTTGTCGGCGTCCGCGACCACCTTCTGCACCTGGCCGTGCAGCTCGGCCACGCCCGCGAGGCCCGAGCCGGACACCGCCTGGTAGGTGGCGACGACCAGCGCCTCGAGGCCCGCCTCCTCGTGCAGCGGCCTGAGCGCCGGCATCGCGGCCATCGTGGTGCAGTTCGGGTTGGCGATGATGCCCTTGGGGCGGTCGGCGATCGCGTGCGGGTTCACCTCGGAGACCACCAGCGGCACCTCGGGGTCGCGCCGCCAGGCCGAGGAGTTGTCGATGACGACCGCGCCCTGCGAGGCCACCTTCTCCGCCAGCGCCTTCGAGGTCGCGCCGCCCGCCGAGAAGATCACGATGTCGAGGCCGGTGTAGTCGGCGGTCGCCGCGTCCTCCACCGTCACGCCGTCCAGCACGGAGCCGGCCGAGCGGGCCGAGGCGAACAGCCGCAGCTCCGTCACCGGGAAGTCGCGCTCCACGAGGATCCTGCGCATGACCGTGCCGACCTGACCGGTGGCTCCGACGATTCCGACCCTCACGGCGACTCCCTCTGTGTATCTCTTGCATGACCGGGGCTTTTCCATCATGCGGCCGACCCCGGTCCACCTGTCCAATTCTTTGCACAGCGTGCCCGAAGGGTGGGACACGTGGGCTCCGCGGACGGTTCCGCACCTTCGCCGACGGCCCCGCTGAGCTGGAGAAATTCCCTCCGCCGGGGGACCGGGCCGCAAGCTGTGCTGTCCCGCCCCTGCCCGTGCCGCCCACCCGCACACGGCGGTGTGACGTACGCCTCCCGCGCGCGCCTCCCGCGTACGCCTCCTCGTACGGCCTCCCTGTGTGCGCTGCGCTTCCGCCCGTCCCGGGTCAGCTCTCCTTCGAGCGCGCGTAGTGCCGGGAGGCCTTCGCCCGGTTGCCGCACGCGGCCATCGAGCACCAGCGCCGGGTGCCGTTCCGGGAGGTGTCGTAGAAGTGCAGGATGCAGCTGCCCCCGGCGCAGCTGCGGATCCGCTCCGGGCCGCGGGCCAGGAGGTCCAGGTAGTTCCGGGCGGCGAGCCAGGCGGGGGCCCAGGAGGGGTCGGCGAACTCGGGCTCCTCGGCGGGGCCGGTGGCGGTCAGCCGGGCGCGGATCCGCCCGTGCGCCAGGACCGCGTCCACCAGCGGCGCCGCCTCGGCCGGTGAGCCGTCCACCGCGGCGCGGATCGCGTCGCGCGCCTGCCGCAGATGCTCCAGCGCCTCCGGGCTCGCGGGGTGCGCCCCGGCCAGTCCGTTGCTCGCCAGCCAGACCGCGAGCCCGTCGGTGCCGACGAGCAGGTCCTGGACGGCGCCCTCCCGGTTCCAGCGGGTGTTGAGCAGGTCCAGCGCGAGCGGCTCACCGGTGAGCGGGCGGGGGTCACGGGCGGCGGCGGTCATCGGTCACTCCCTCTCCTCTAACCACTCAAGAGTACGTGACCGGTTGACGCGCGCGCCTCTAACTGTCTAACGTTGCTTACGACGGTTAGATACCGTCGTCTGTGACGCCCTCCGCCCCTTCCGAAGGGAAGAACCATGACCCTGCGCCCCGCGCACACCGGCCTGAACGTCACCGACCTCGACCGCTCGCTCGCCTTCTACCGGGACCTCCTCGGCTTCACCCTCCTCGCCGAGGGCAAGGACGAGGACCGGCGGTACGCGATGCTGGGCGAGCCCGGCGGACAGCCCCTCGTCACCCTCTGGCAGCAGGCCGAGGGGTCGTACGACCGCGGCCGCGCCGGACTGCACCACCTCGCCTTCTCGACGGACTCGGTCGACAGGGTCCGGCAGTACGAGACGGCGCTGCGCGCCCACGGCGTGGAGTTCGCCCACGAGGGCGTGGTGGCCCACCGCGAGGGCGGCACCTCGGGCGGCATCTTCTTCCACGACCCCGACGGCATCCGGCTGGAGATCGCCGCCCCGCTCGGCGCCGAGGGTGCCCCCGCCCCGCACGCGTCCGCACCGACCTGCGGCTTCTTCTAGAGATGGCCGGCTATCACGCGGGTTCGCGGACCCTCCAGGACCGGCTTGGCGTCCGCGACCGCGCCGACCACGTGGGCCGCTCCCTCGGCCAGGACATCAAGCCCGTCGCGGCGGCCTTCCTGGAACTCCAGCCGCTGCTGGTCGTGGCCGCCGCGGCCCCGGAGACGGGCCGGGTGTGGGCGTCGGCGCTCACCGGCACCCCCGGCTTCGTCCGGGCGACCGGCCCCCGCCGGATGTCCGTGCACACCCCCGGCCCGTCCGCACACGCCTCCGGCACGTCCGAGCACCCACCCGCCCGGCTCGAGGACCCCCTCGCGACGGCCCTCGGAACGCCCGGCACCCCGGTCGGCACCATCGCCCTCGACCCCCGTACCCGCCGCCGTATGCGGCTCAACGGCCGGCTGCGGCCGACCCCGCGCGGTTTCACGGTGGAGGCGGACCAGGTCTTCTCCAACTGCCCGAAGTACATCCAGCGCCGCGAGGGATACGAGACGGTCCCCGGCCGCACCCCCGGGCCGTCCCGCCGGCTGACCCGGCTCGGCGCCGCGGAGGCGGACCTCGTCCGGGCCGCCGACACCTTCTTCCTCGCCACCGTGCACAGCGCCGGCGCCGACGCCAGCCACCGCGGCGGCAACCCCGGCTTCGTCCAGGTCACCTCGCCCACCGAGCTGACCTGGCCGGACTACCCGGGCAACGCCATGTTCCTCACCCTCGGCAATCTGCACACCGACCCGCGGGCGGGGCTGCTCCTCCTCGACTGGGAGACCGGCACCACCCTCCAGCTCACCGGCCGGGCCCGCACCGAGTTCTCCGCCGACGGCGGGCGCACGGTCCGCTTCACCCTCGCCGAGGCCCGGCTCACCCCCGCCGCCCTGCCGCTGCGCTGGACGCCCCCCGAATACTCACCGGCGAATCCGGACATCACGCGCTAACGTCCCGCTATGCGACGGAACTTGAGGGTGGCGGCCTACGCCGTGTGCGTCCGCGACGGACAGCTCCTGCTCGCCCGCTCACCGGGGCCCGGCGGCGTCCCCGAGTGGGTGCTGCCGGGCGGCGGCATGGAGCACGGCGAGGACCCCTACGACACCGTCCGCCGCGAGGTCGCCGAGGAGACCGGTTACCGCGTCGAGGTGACCGGGCTGCTCGGCGTGGACTCCTTCCGGACCACCCTGGGCAGGACCGCCCTGGACCGGACCGACCACCACGCCCTGCGGCTCGTCTACGAGGTGGCGGTGACCGGCGGCGAACTCCGCTACGAGATCGGCGGCTCCACGGACTTCGCCGCCTGGCAGGACCTGGCCGCCGTACCCGGGCTGAACCGTGTCCCCGTGGTCGACACCGCCCTCCGGCTGTGGCGCGAACGCCCGCCGCACGGACGGCTGGAGAACCACCCCCTACCCCGGTAGATGAACGACGAATGACCGTCCCCCGGCCGGCCGCGATCCGCTCCCCGTCCACTCCGTGACCAGGCCGCCAACCCCGTGATCCACGTACGGAGTTCGGCGCTGCGCGTTGCGGCCGCGTTCACGCACAGGTCATCCCCGCTGCCAACGATCCACAGTGAGCGGGGCGTTCGCGTCCGCGACGTCCCGCGGCCACTGCCGACGCGTTCGCACTCGGGGAGACCGCGCCATGTCGCGCACACGTACCGACACCACCTCCGCCGTGGGGGTCCACCGCCGTACCGTCCTCGCCGCCGCCGGAGCCGTCTCGCTCTCCGCGGGCGTCGGCTACGCCCTCCGCCCCACCGACAGCCAGGCCGCCACCACCGCCGGCACCGACGCGGAGGCCCCCGTCGCCCACTCCCGGCAGGCCGCCCCGGCGACCCCCCTCGCCCCCTACTCCAAGGGCACCACCCTCACCGCGACCGCCGCGGCCGGCAGCGGCTCCGGCTACCGGCGCCTCGGCGACGGCCCCGGCTGGCGGCGGGTGGTGCGCAGCGAACTGGCCGCCGCCAAAGCCGGACGCGCCGAGCGCCGTACCGCCCTCGCCGCGTTCGTGCAGTTCACCGACCTGCACCTGATGGACGTCCAGCACCCGCTGCGCTGGGAGTTCCTGCGCTCCTACGACCGGCACGCCTGGCGCCCGCAGGAGGCGCTGACCGTGCCCGGCGCCATCGCGCTCGTCGAACGGGTCAACGCGCTGCGCGGCGCCCCCGTCACCGGCGCCCCGCTGCACTTCGTCATGACCACCGGCGACAACACCGACAACAACGCCCACTCCGAACTGGAGTGGTTCATGAAGGTGATGAGCGGCGGCCGCATCACCCCGAACACCGGCGACCCCCGGCACTACGAAGGGGTCCAGAACAGCGGCCTGAAGCTGTTCTGGCAGCCCGGCTCCGCCGTCCGCGACCACGACAAGGCGCTCGGCTTCCCGCAACTGCGCGGCTTCCTGGACGCCGCGATCCGGGAGGTGCGCAGCCCCGGTCTCAACCTGCCCTGGTACTCCACCGTCGGCAACCACGACGCCCTGCCGCTCGGCGCCTACGGCTCCCACGGCGACCCCTATCTCGCCGAGGCGGCCGTCGGCGGCAGGAAGCTGATGGAGGTGCCCGCCGCCGACGCGAAGAAGCTGGAAGCCGCCATCAACAACGGCACCGACTCCAAGGGCGGCCTCTACCGCGACTTCCTCAAGGCCCACGCCCGCTCCATGCGCTCGGTCACCCCGGACGAGCGGCGGGCGCCGTACACCCCCGCCGACTATCTGAAGGCCCATCTCGACCCCGCCTACCGGGGCCACGGCCCGGTCGGCCACGGCTACTCCTCGGCCAACCTCGCCGCGGGCACCCAGTACTACGCCTTCCGGATCTCCGAGGACGTCATCGGCATCAGCCTCGACACCACCGACCCCGGCGGCCACTACGAGGGCTCCCTGGGCACCGCCCAGCTGAACTGGCTCGACCGGACGCTGAAGGAGAACAAGGACGCGTACGCCGTCGTCTTCAGCCACCACACCAGCACCTCGATGGAGAACACCCGCCCCGACCCGGCCCGCCCCCGCGAGAAGCGGCACGGCGGCGCCGAGGTGGTGTCCCTGCTCTCCGCCCACCGCAACGTGCTGGCCTGGATCAACGGCCACGTCCACAAGAACGTCGTCACCCCGCACCGCAGCTCCGGCGGGCACGCCTTCTGGGAGATCTCCACCGCCTCCCACATCGACTTCCCGCACCTCGCGCGGGTCATCGAGCTGACCGACAACAAGGACGGCACGATCTCCGTGTTCACCACCCTCATCGAGTCGGCCGCCCCGCACCGCACCGACTTCGCCGACCTCTCCCAGACCGGCCTCGCCGCCCTCTACCGGGAACTCGCCTACAACGCCCGCGGGGGCAGCACCAGCCTCGCGGGCACCGCGGCCGACCGGAACACCGAACTGGTGCTGAAGAAGGGCTGAATCCCGGCCGACCGGACCAACGGCCGGCAACCTTCGCGCACCGGACTCGTTTTCCTCCCCTGACACCACACGGTTCACAGGCTGGGGGAAGACATGCGCGTACGCACGACTGTGGTGGCCGCCACCGCCGTCCTCATGACCACGGCCGCCCTGGCGGGCCCCGCGGTGGCCTCCGGGACCGGCAGGGCGGACACCGACGGCCGCCACACCGGCACCCGGCGGGCCGTCGAGGCGGCGGTGGCGGCCGGCGTGCCCGGCGTCACCGCCACCGCGCAGGACACCCACGGCACCTGGTCCGCCACCGCCGGCGTGGGCGACCTGGACACCGGCGCGCCGCGCTCGGCGGCCGACCGGTACCGCGTCGGCAGCATCACCAAGACCTTCGTCGCCACCGTCCTGCTCCAGCTGGAGGCGGAGGGCCGGCTCTCCCTGGACGACACCGTGGAGCACTGGCTGCCCGGAGTCGTGCACGGCCACGGCAACGACGGCGGCAGGATCACCCTGCGCCGCCTCCTGAACCACACCAGCGGCATCCACGACTACACGGCCGACCAGGACTTCGACCGCCACGTGTTCACCGCGGACGGCTTCCGCCGGCACAGCTACGACACCTACACCCCGGCCCGGCTGGTGGCCGTCGCCCTGCGGCACGCGCCGGACTCCGCCCCCGGCGCGTCCTGGCACTACTCCAACACCAACTACGTCCTCGCCGGCATGGTCATCGAGAGGGTGAGCGGGCACTCCTACGCCGAGGAGATCACCCGGCGCCTCATCCGGCCCCTGCACCTGACGGCCACCTCGCTGCCCGGCACCCGGGTGACCGTCCCGCACCCGAGCAGCCGCGCCTACTCCAGGTTCACCGACCCGACGGGACCGGCCTACGACGTCACCCTCCTCAACCCCTCCCTGGCCTCCGCCGCGGGCGAGATGATCTCCAGCTCCGCCGACCTGGACCGCTTCTACGGCGCCCTGCTGGGCGGCAGGCTGCTCCCGGCCGCCCAGCTGAAGGAGATGAAGACCACCGTCCCGACCGGCGCCCGGAACACCGGCTACGGCCTCGGCCTCATGGACGAGGAGCTGAGCTGCGGCGTCCACGTCTGGGGCCACAGCGGCGGCATCCACGGCTCCGTCTCCCGGGCGGCGACGACGGCCGACGGCCGTCACTCCCTCGCGCTGAACCTCAACGGCGACTGGGCCGGGGACCCGGACACGGTCCTGGAGGCCGAGTACTGCGGCGGCTAAGTGGCGGGATGCGTGTGCTGGGTGCCCTGTTGTACGGCGTACACCGTCGCGGAATCCCGGGCCGTGTTCGTCTGCCGCAGGGCCCCGCCGCGCGTCCCGCCCCCGGGCCCGCCGTCGGCGGCGGCCGCCGTGAGCCGGGCCAGCGCGGCCCGGGCCGCCGGGTCGTCGCGCAGGCGCGCGGCCAGCTCCAGGGCCCAGTAGGCGAGCAGCGTCCGCCGTACCCCCTCGGGGTCCGCGGCCGCCCGGACGAGGTCCGCGTTGCCGTCGAGCTGCGCCTCCAGCGCGGCCCGGCGGCGCCGGTCCGCCGGACGGAACAGCGCGACGACCGCGCTCCTCGTCTCCTGCCACAGATCGGTGGCCATCGCCGCGACCACGGCGGCGGCCCCCGCCTCGGCCAGCACGGTCAGTTCGTCGCTCACCACGGCCTCCTCACGGCCTCTTGCTGATCCGGATGTGCTGGTCGCCGTACTGGGTGGCGTAGACGGCGCCGTGCCCCGACGCCTTGTTGACCATCTTCCCGCCGGCCGGGGCCTGCCGGACCGGCTCCGCCCGTTCCGCCTGCTCCGCCTGCTCCGGCGGCAGCGGCCCGCCCGGCAGGTGCAGCCAGGCGTCGGAGGTGTGCTCCTTCACCGCGCAGGTCACCCTGCGGAAGTCCTCGGGATAGAGGCCGAGATGGCCGTGCCGCACCGTCTCGTCGTAGAAGTGCCGGGACAGCAGCAGCGACGCGGGCACCGTGTCCGGCGCCCCGGCCAGCGCCGCCCGCGCGGGCGGCGCGTCCAGCAGCCGGGCCAGGACCTCCAGCGCGCCCCCGGCGACCTCCCCGGCCGGGCCGACGTGGACGTCACCCGCGTGCAGGGCGATCCGGACCCGGATCCGGGTCAGCGGTGACGCCCCGCGGTTGTGGGTGCGCAGCCGGACCACCAGTTCGGGGACGAGCGGATGCACCAGGGACGCCTTGCGGGTGCCCGCCGGCGTCGTCACCCGCAGGCCGTCACCGAGGTCGTGCCGCAGGCACGCGTCCCAGTCGATGCCGCTCGCGGTGAACGCCTCCCGGAGCATCTCCGACAGCAGCGCCCGGATCTCCAGCAGCGCCCGGTCCCCGCGCCCCGCGGACCGCTCGACATCCACGGCCAGTACGGCCCGGTACTCCAACTCGGTTTCCATGCACCCTACTTCGGCTCGGCGACGGCTGGGGTACAACCCAGTCTGCCCGCCCCGGGCCGCGCACAACTCGTCGTAATACGGGGTTGCACGGGGATACTGGGGGGCATGGTGGACGGCACGCGTTCCGTGCCGCGCGGGCCGGCCGTGCGCCGCCCGCGCGAGAAGTGGGACTGGCCTGCGCCGAGCCTGCTCGGCAGCCTCGGCGAAGACGCCCGCGCGCGGCTCCTGACCCTCGGCGTACGGGCCCGGTACGACCCGGACCGCATCCTCATACGGGAGGCGGACCACACCGACTTCGTGCTGATCCTGCTCGACGGGGTGGTCAAGGCCACCGGACGCACCCAGGACGGCCGGGACGCGCTCCTCGCCGTACGGATGGGCGGCGACCTGGTCGGCGAACTCGCCGCGCTGGACGGCGATCCCCGCTCGGCCACGGTCACCACCTGCGGGCCCGTCGTCGCCCGCATGGCGACCCGGGCCGCCTTCCTCGACTGCCTGCGCCGCGAACCGCGGATCGCGGACGCCGTCAACCGCTCCGTCGTGGCCAAGCTGCGCTCCGCCAACGCCCACCGCATCAACTTCACCGGCTGCGACGTCGGCACCCGGCTGGCCCGGGTGCTGCACCACCTGGCGATGACCTACGGCGAGCGGGCCGGCGCCGGAGCGGTGATCCACTGGCCGATCACCCAGCCCGAACTCGCCACCCTGGCCGGCGCGGCGGAGCCCAGCGTGCACAAGGCGCTGCGCCGGCTGCGCCGGGCCGGCGCCGTCTCCACCGGCTACCGCACCGTCCGCGTCGACGACCTCGCCCGGCTGCACGCCATCGCCTACCCGGAACCCTGAAGTCCGCAACTCGCTTGTGCAGAAGTCGTGTTGGTCGCCCCTTGGGTTGCCGAAAACCGTACTTTGACGAGAGTCGGGGACGGCGGCGTGGCTAGCGTGGCGCCACGGCACCGGCGCGGTCCGGTGCGATCAGCGCGTATCGGGGGTTCCCATGGCGAACAGGGATGCGGACGATGCCCGGAGGGCGACCGGAGCGGACGCGGAGGACGGGGCGCGGGGCGGACCGCGGTCCGAGCGCCGGATCGACATCGCGGGCGACGCCGGCGGCCCGGTGGTCGCGGGCGACCACAACGTCGTCATCGACGCCCAGCACGGCTCCACGGTCACCCTGCTCATGGAGGGCGAGCGGCCCCGGCCGGTGCGCCGCGACCGGGTGGCCCTGCTGCCCCGGCGGCAGGCGGTACCGCTCGGCCGGGACAGCGAACTGACCCGGCTCGCCGCCGCCGTCCGCGACGGCGGCCCGGTCCAGCTGTGGGGCGCGCCCGGCGTCGGCAAGAGCACCCTGCTGCGCCACGCCGCGCGCACCCTCACCCCGGAACGGGACGGCGTGCTGTTCCTCGACGCCGCCCGGCGGGAACCCGAGGACCTCGCCCAGGACATGTTCGAGGCCTGTTACGAGGCCCGCGGCTACGCCCCCTCCAGCCCCGAGCTGCGCCGCCTCATGACCGGCCTGCGCATCACGGTCTACGTCGACAACGCCGAGTTCTCCGCGGAGGGCCTGCGCACCCTGATGGACGCGGCCCCGGACGCGACCTTCGTCGTCGCCGGCCGGGACCGGACGCTGCTCGGCGACGGCACCGCCCTGCGCCTGGACGGCCTCGGCCGGCCCGCCGCGCTGGACCTGCTCGCGCGCGAACTGGGCCGGCCGGTGACGGCCGGACCCGAACAGCACACCGCCGCCGACCTGTGGGAGACCGCGTCCGGCCGGCCCCTGCTGCTGCTCCGCGCGGCGGCCCTGACCCGTCTCGACCCGTCCGGCACGACCGCCCTGCCCCGCCCCGGCGAGGTGGGCGACCTGCTGCCCCTGCTGCTCGGCCGGCTGGACGCGCCGCCGCTGCGGGTGCTGCGGCTGCTGGCGACCCTCGACGACGCCACGCTCGACGCCGGTCACATCGGCGCTCTCGGCGACATCACCGACACCCCGGAGCTGTGCGGCCGGCTGGTCGCCCTGGGCCTCGCCGAGCAGACGGAACGCGGCTACCGCGCCGTACCGGACGTCGTACCGGCGCTGCGCGAGCGCCACCCCGAGCCGTTCTCCTTCGAGCTGCTCTGCGAGCACTTCGCCACCTGGATCGCGCGCCCGTCCACCACCGCCGCCCAGGTCGAACAGCACGCCCGGGCCCTGGAGGTGGTGGCCGAGCTGGCCGAGGAGGCCGGCCGGGCGGACCTCGCGGTGCGGATCGTACGCGCCGCCTCCCCCGCACTGGCCCGCTCGCTGCGCTTCGGCGTCTGGGGTCGCCTGCTCGACCGCGGACTGCCCGCCGCCCGGCAGGCCGGCGACCAGCAGGCGGTCGCGTACTTCACGCACGAGCAGGGCATCCGTTCCCTGCTGACCGGCCGGCGGGTCATGGCGGCGGTGCTGCTGGCGGAAGCCGCCGTCCTCTGGCGCCAGCTCGGCGACCTGCACGGCGCCCACGCCGCGGCGGGCGCCCAGCAGTACGTGCCGGCACACGCCGGCGGGACACCGGGCCCGGTGCCGCACACGGACGGCGGCGCGCAGGCCCTGGGCTCCTCGGGTCCGGGCCCCGACCCCGCCTCCGCCCACGCGGCGGGCGCACACGGGGCCGGTGCCCATGGCGCGGCGGCGCCGGGGGCCGGGCCGTCGGCTCCCTCGGCTCCCTCGGCACCTTCCGGCCCGTCCGCGGGCCCGGGAGCGGGGACGCACCAGGCCGGCGCCCACCAGGCCGGCGCGCACCATGCGGCGGCCCAGCAGACCGGGCTGCACCAGGCGGGCGCGGGCAAGGCGGCCGCGGCGAAGGCGGGGGCCGCCAAGGCAGGAGCCGCCAAGGCCGGCGGTGCCGCGGCGCACTCCGCCGCGGCGGCCCACGCGAGCGCCTCGGCGGCGACCGGTGCGGCCGGGACCGGTGCGGCGGGAGCGGGGGCCTCCGCCGCGGCGGGCGCGGCCGGGGTGTCCGCCGGGGCCGGGGCCTCCGCCGCCGGGCTCGCCGCGCTGATGAAGGTGATCGCGGTGATCGTCGCCGTGGTCATCGCCGGAACCGCGATCCACCAGGCGCGGGCCTCGCACGACGGCGGCTCCGAACAGACCCCGACCGGCCTGGCCGGGTTCTGGCGGGGCAGCGACGGCGCCACGTACGAGTTCAAGGAGGCGGGCAGCGGGTCGTACACGTCCAGTGGGCAGGACGCCTGCGGCACCCAGTCCACCACCACGTTCACCGGCAGCGGCGGGACCTACTCCGCCCAGCGGCCCATCTACGACACTTCCGGCGGCTCCTGCGGATCGCTCCTCGGCGAGGCCACCACGACGATCACCCTCATGGGTGAGGACAGCGCCAAGGCCACCACCACGATGACATCCAGCTACCAGGAGGGCGTGCAGTGCTTCAGCTGCGGAACGCTCTTCCTGACCCGCGAGCAGTGAGCGACCACGAGGAGGCCCCATGGCCCGCAACACCGTCCGGATCGGCGGCGATGCCCACGGCCCGGTCGTCGCAGGGAACGACAACAAGGTCGAGATGCGCCAGGACACCCCGTCCGAGGCCGCCGAAGGAGCCGGCGCGCCGACCCAGAACAACACGGCGAAGGACCACGGCACGGTCTTCTCGGTCATGAACGGGGAACTTCACCTCCACCACGACCACGACCGCAGAGACCACGGCCGCGCCCCGGAGTCATCCAGCTGACTTCGATATGAGATGCGCCGTTCATCCGTACGAAATATCCGTACCGCCTCATATCGGCTAACCCGCTTTTCACGGGGATGGCTCGATTTGTGTGCAAGGCGGGTGGTCGTGTGCGGACGAGGCACGGACTGCGGGTGCTGTCGGTCTACGAGGGTTTCTTCTCCGGAGGAGCCAGGATCGTCCACACCGATGTCGTACGGGGACTGGCCGAGGGCGGCCAGTCCCACCGGGTGCTCAGCATCCATGGAGAGGTCCACCGCGAGGCCACCCGGCAGCGCATGGAGGACGACCACTGCTACCGGGCGCTGACCGCCGACGGGATCGGCGTGACCTCGCTGGGCCGCAGCGCGGGCCTGGTGGACGGCGACCTGGCGGCGCATGCTTTCAGCGGGCCGGAGCTGGCCGAAACGGCACGGGTGACGGCCGGTGCGGACGTGATCCTCTCCCTCAAGGAGCAGCCGCTGGCCCTCCTCAACCAGGCCGGGCTGCCGCGCCGCCCGGTCGTGGTGTGCCTGCACCGCTCCGACCCGCAGAACCAGGGCCCCGCCCTGGACGAGCTGAAGGCCGCCATCGCCGACGGCACCGTGGTGGCGGGTGTCTGCTGCGCCGAGTCGACCCGGGCGGCGTACGAGGCCGCGGGCATCCCGGCCGAGCTGCTGCACGTCATCCCGAACGGCGTCGACCTGCTCCGGTTCCGCCCGGACCCGGCGGCCCGGCTCGCTTTCCGGACCTCCCTGGGGATCGCCCCGGCCGCCCCGGTGGTCGTGTTCGCGGCCCGGTACGCCGCGATGAAGAACGTCCCGCTGTTCCTCGCCGCCGCCCGGACCTGGCTGGCCCGGGAGGGCGGCGGGCACGTGGTGATGTGCGGGGCCGGGATGACGGACGCCAACCCGCAGCTGCGGGCCGACGTCGAGGCCGCCTTCGCCGGGGACCTCGGCCTGGCCGGCCGGGTGCACCTGCTCGGCGTACGGCACGACATGGAGGCCGTCTACGCCGGTTCCGACGTCGTCGCCCTGACCTCGGTCTCGGGCGAGGCGGCCCCGCTGTGCCTGATCGAGGGCATGATGTGCGGCGCGGTTCCGGTGACCACGGCCGTCGGCGACAGCGCCTCGATCGTCACCGGGCACGGCCTCGTCACCCCGCCCGACCCGGGCGCGATCGCGCTCGCCTGGGAGGCGGCGGTCGCGGGCCGGGCGGAACTCGGCGCGGCGCTGGAGCGGAGCCGGGAGCGGTTCAGCCGTACGAGGATGATCGCGGCGTACGCGGCCCTGCTCGACGGGGTGTACGCCGCGCACGTCGGCGGCTCCGGCTCGGTGCTCCCGGTCCAGTAGTTCCGGCCCGGCAGTCTCAGTAGTTCCGGTTCAGGACCGGGAGGTAGCCGAGCGACTGGCCCGGTGCCGTCGGGTGGTACGACTCGGTCAGGGCCATCAGGTCGACGCTGCGCAGCCAGGGGTGCGGGGAGCAGATCTCGTGCCCGGCGAAGGCGGCCCGGACGTCGGCGAAGGCGAAGCCGTGGTCGGCGGCGCGCTTGGCGATCATCTCGTCGAGGTGGTCGACGGCGTCGTTGACCGCGGCGCGCACGCTGTCCGGCAGACCGATCCGGCAGGTGCCGTGCAGCCGGTACAGGTGCGGATAGCCGAGCACCACGACCCGGGCGGCGGGGGCCCGGTACCGGATCGCCGAGTAGAGCCGGTCGAGGTCGGCAGCGAGCGGCCCGTCGACCGTGCTGCGGGCGCCGGCCAGCGCGAACATGCAGGGGGTGGTGCCGCCCAGCGCGCAGGCCGCCATCGCGGCGGCGAACCCGGCGTCACTGCCGCCGACGGTGAGGGTGACCAGCCGGGTGCGCGGGCCGAGCGCGCCGATCTGGCCGCTCAGGACGTCCTTGGTCCGGGCGCCGTTGCAGGCGAGGAAGGCGAACGACGCCGTCCGGTGGGTCTGCGCCCACAGGGCCGGGTAGGCCCGGCTGCTGCGCTTGCAGCCGGCGCCCTCGGCCAGGTAGTCGCCGGCGCCGACACCGGAGGAGTAGGAGTCGCCGAGGGCCACATAGCCGGTGATCGCCGGGGGAGCCGCCGCACGGGCGGTCGCGGGGCCGGCGAGAACGTAGGCGGTGGCGAGCAGGAGGGAGGAGGCGCACGCCACTGTCCGGGACTGTCGCATGAGTCGGGTGTATCGCGGCCCGGGGGCGGCCGCCCGCCCCGCTCCTCCGTTCAGCGCTCCCGGCTTGCCGGACCGCGGCGGCCGTGCCGCGCCCGGAGCGGTGCGCCCCCGGCGGTGTGCGGCGGGGCGGCGCGGGGCGGTGGCCGCCGCCCGGACTTCACCCGGGCGGCCGTCACCCGCCCGGCGGAGCCGCGGTTGCCCGCCGCCGGGGCTCCCGGGGGCGCGGCGGGCGTACGAGGAGGGGCCACCGGTGCAGCCCGGTGGCCCCCCCGCGCCCCACCAGGTGCGCGGCCGCGTCGTCAC
>NZ_JBHXVE010000043.1:43988-49784 GCF_042672505.1 Streptomyces sp. NPDC127190 | reverse complement strand
AGCAGCAGGTTGGTCAGGGCGAAGTGCCCCAGGTAGTTGGTGCCGAACTGCGTCTCGAAGCCGTCCTTGGTGCGGCCCTCGGGGACGTTCATGACTCCGGCGTTGTTGATGAGCAGGTCCAGGTCACCGTGCCAGTCGGCGGCGAACTCGCGCACGGAGGCGAGGTCGGCCAGGTCGAGCCGGCGGACCTCGACGCTGCCGTTCACGGCCTGGGCTGCGGTCTCGCCGCGCTTGGTGTCCCGTACGGCGAGGACGACGTGCGCGCCCGCGCCGGCCAGGGCCGTGGCGGTGGCGAGACCGAGGCCGCTGTTGGCGCCGGTCACGACGGCGGTGCGGCCGGTCTGGTCGGGGATGTCGGTGGTGTTCCAGGGCTGGGTGTGCGTGGTGTTTGCCATGACCCCAATGTATGCACTGCTCACAATGTATGCAACATTAACAATGTGGGCGTCGCTCACACCCGGCTAGGCTGGGAGCATGACGAACCGCCCCTACCACCACGGAGACCTCCCCGCCGCGCTCCTCGCACGGGCCGAGCGGACGTTGCGCGAGAAGGGATCGGGCGCACTCTCCCTGCGGGAGCTGGCCCGCGAGCTCGGGGTGAGCCCCGCCGCGCCCAGTCGGCACTTCAAGTCCAAGCAGGCACTGCTGGACGCCCTGGCGCTGACCGGGTTCGAGCGACTCGCCGAGGCCATCGCAGCCTCGCAGGAAGGCGCTGGTGAGGCGTTCGCCGACCGGCTGGATGCTGCGGCCCGCGCCTACGTGGGCTTCGCCGTGGCCAACGCCGCACTGCTCGACCTGATGTTCTCGGTCAAGCACAGCCCGGAGGCGTCGGAGGCGGTGGGCGCGACCGCCCACCGGTGGTCCGAGCAACTCCTGGAGCTGATCGGCGACGGGCAACGCCGGGGCGAAGTGCGCGAGGGGCAGCTGGAACGTGTTGCGCTACCGGTCTTCGCGGCGCTGCACGGATACGCCGGCCTGACGGTCAGCGGCGTACTGCCTCCGGAGTTGGCCGAGCACGGCCTGGACGACCTGATCGCGTCCATCCTGCGCGGCTGTGAGCCGCGATAGAGCCGCGCAGGATGATCAGAGGGGTCCGTTTTCAGGAACTGGCTGAGGGCCATGTTTCAAAGACTGGCGACAGGGCCTGTGGCCAGCCCACCACGGAAGTCTGCGGCCGCCGCTTGCCACTGGCGGCTTCAGCCACAGGTCGCCTGATGGTTGGTACGACGTCGCTCGCCAGGGTGGTTGTCCCGTCTCGCCGAGGGGTGTTGCCGGGCTCGGTGAAGGCGATGTGGTTGGCTCCCGTCTGGACGAGGCCGGGCCACGCTGGCCCACCAGGCTGGCCGGCTCGAAGCCGAGTTGAAGAAGATCCGCCGTTACAAGCTGATCACCATTGACGAGGTGGCCTACATCACGTTCGATCAGGACGCGGCGAACCTGTTCCTCCAGCTCATCGCGTCCCGCTACGAGCAGGGCTCTGTCATGGTGACCTCGAACCTGCCCTTCGGGCGCTGGGGAGAGACCTTCTCCGACGACCTCGTGGCCGCCGCGATGATCGGCCGCTTGGTCCACCACGCCAAGGTCCTCACCCTCACCGGCGACTCCTACCGCACCTGCCGGCGACGCGAACTCCTCGCCAAGGAGAACCGCGCGCGCCGCGACTGATCAACCCACTGGGGGTCAATGTTCCGGGCTCCCCGGGGGTCAAAATTCAGGAACCGTTGACACGGCCCGCTGGTAGCCGTTCCCCGTACTGTCCGCGAGAAAAGGAATGCCCTCGCGAGCGCGAGTACCAGCTCGGGAGGCCGAGGTCAGTGGCTTCGCAGGAAGACTGGGGGGCAGTCCGATGGGCCGTGGGGAAAGCATGTGGTCGATGGCCCTCGGATCAGCCGCGAGCACCGCGACTGCATCGCAAGGTTTTCCCGGGCCGGTCCCTCGGAAAGTGATGGTTCGGAGCCGGACTCCCTCGGTCAGGACCTTCGACCACGAGCGGGCCTTCACCTTGTTCAGGTACCCGACCGAGCCAGGCCCCTGCTCGGGGTAGACCACGCGTTGCGCCACGGCCACGGCATGGTCGCTGTTCAGAAGCTTGCGCCGAACCTGCTCGTGTGGGTGACGCGTCCGTGATGGCGGTGTCGGGCGGTGTCGGGCTCGCGGCGGAGCGCGACGAGAGCCGCGTCGTCGTCAAGGCGTCCACGGGTGTGGGTAAGCAGGTCGCGCCGGATGTGGTGCAACAGCGATTCCGGGCCGGTCTCCGTCCACTGGGCGGCCCGTGTCTCGAAGGGGTAGAAGTCTCCGTCGGCGTCGCGAGCTTCGATGACGCCATCGGTATAGAGCAGGAGTGTGTCACCGGGCTCGAAGGCGAGTACATCGATCTTGTAGTCCTCTGTCCCCAGCTCGCCGATCCCCAGCGGTGGCGCGGGGTGCAGGCTGGGCACGGTGAGGGAACTGTTAGGGCTGAGCACCAGGGGCGGGGGGTGCCCGCAGCTGACGATGCGGGTGATGGGGTCGTCGTCGGGGAGTTCCAGCAGCAAGGCGGTGGCGAAGCGTTCGCCGGCCTCCTCGGCTGGCTCGAAGTCGGCCAGGTAGCGGGTGACGCTCCGTCCCAGGGCAGCGGCCAGATCGGGCAGGGAGGTGTGCTGGTGTGCGGCTTCGCGGAAGGCTCCGAGCAGGAGGGCGGCCTCGCCGATGGCGGACAGCCCCTTGCCGCGCACGTCGCCGATCATGATGCGCACACCACCGATGACGCGGGTGGCCGCGTAGAGGTCACCCCCGATCTGCGCCTCGTCCTCGGCGGCCAGGTACAGACAGGCGATCCGCAGGGGACCGATCCGCTCCGGCAGCGGCCACAACAGGACGTGCTGCGCGGCCTCTGCGACCGATCGCACCTGGGCCAGCTGCCGTCGGGACCGCTCACGCACCACGCAAAAAAACACGATCACCGCTGACAGCACTGCCAGAGCGAGTATCTGTACCAGCACGTTACGCGAGGTCAGCACGCCGAAGTGCCAGCCGATGTACGACTGCGCCGCCACGGTCAGGAACCCGATCAGCCCGGTCAGCCATGGGCCGGCGAACGAGGCCGTGATCGCAGGAGCGATGACCAGCAGCGGACCCAGATGGATGTCCGCCGGGACCAACTGGTCCACCACTGTGATCACCACGATGAGCACGATCGGGATCACCAGCAGCGCATGACTCGACTGCCACACCTGCCGCACACCGGCCACTCCATGCCCGGACTCCACACCTTCCAGGCTGCCACCACCCAAGGCAGCTGACGAACGAGGACTGGGACAGGAGCAGCGGCGGCAACGACATTCCTGTAATGCAACTGCATGTTGTTCCGCTCAAGTCTTTGGTGTCACGAACTCCCTGGCACCGGCCCTATCCACCAGTGGGCGCGCGTCGACGCAGCGCGGGCGGAGCGGGCCGAAGTCAGGAGCGGCGCCCGCAGCGGAGCCGGGAAGCGCGCCCGGCGGAGCGGAGCGCAGCCGGGGCTTATGCAGCAGGGAAATTCCTATCGCCCTGCGGGCCGCCCGCGAAGGCCGGGTCCTGCCGAAAGAGACGACCTACCGCGTCATTACCTTCACCAAAGACGACAAGGTCGCGCACCTGGGCACGTCCCTGCTCGACACCGAGCAGTACCCGGCGGAGGAGCTGATTCCCCTCTACCGACACCGCTGGGAGATCGAGCTGGCCTTCGACGAGATCAAGAACCATCTCGGCCTCCGGGGGGCCATCCCGAAGCCGTGCGGCAAGAACTGTGGGCCCTGCTCGCGGTCCATCAGGCCGTCCGCCGGGTTGCTCACGAGGCCGCAGCGAGTGACCCGGTCCTAGGAGCTGTCCGGCCGGTCACGTGGAGGTGGAGGAAAACGGCGGGCCCGGGGGTTGTTGGCCCTGATAGAACATGGGTCGATGGGTATTCAGGAACGTGACCGCAAGGTCTGTCGGCCTCTGCGACGGGCTGGCCTCGAGGTGATCCCCAACGCTGTGCCATCGGGCACGATGCCGTTCGTCCGCGGATACGGTGCGGAGGACGTGGCCGGAGGCTTCTCGCACCGATACGACACCTCGCGGCTGGTTGAGCGCCTCAATGCGGACTGGTACGACCTTGCGGTCTCCTCGGGCCTTTTTGACCACCGGCGCGAGTTCCTCGTGCAGCTTCCGCAGGGCACCCGTTCGCACCTGGCCGCCCTGCAGCAAATGCACAGCGGCAGCCATGCACCGGCACTCTGGACCCGCGTCCGGCTGCTGGATCGCCGGGACATCATGGGCCGAGGCGCGGCATCGGCGTTCCTGGGCGTGCACTCGGGCCACCCGGGCTTCGGCATGATGGCTCTGGACGGCAGCGTGTACGTCTGCGCTCGACGGGCGAGACCGGCATCAACGTCCTCGTGGTGCATCACCCGGACCGCTCGGAGAACGTCCTGCGACACCTGGAGTGGATCACGCGTTACGACAGCCCCTATGCAAACCGCGAGGAAAAGCAGCGTGCCGCCGTCTGGCTCGCCAGCCGTGCAAGGGGCCTTCCGAGTCGCTGATGACGAGATCCCGGACGGGCTGACTGCCGCCGCGATCTCCTGCCCCTCGGCCTTGGCCGTGACCAGCTCACGGACCTTCTCCTGGTAGGTGTCGTGATAGCGGGACCGTTCCCAGTCGGAGCTGAGCGCATCGACCAGCTGCAGCGCCATGTCCAGTTGCTTGCCGCGCCCCGCCCGGCCCGAAAAGGCGTCCTCGCCCACGCAGCCGCTCTGGCCGACCTCAACGTTCTGGCGTACGCCCTCGTCAAAGCGGCGCGATGAGAGGAAGCCGCAGCCGCTCTGCACGCCACCAAGGGGTTTGCGACCCGATGGCCCGGACACCTCGACGGCGACCCACTGGAACGCTTCACCCGCGCCTACCTGACGTTCGCCTGAGCTCCGCCCCCGACGCCACAACCCAGAATTGCGCAGGGCCCGCCCAAGCTCGGGCGGCGGAGCGGGGTACAATCCCGGCGGCGGATCAATCGTGTCTCCGCCCCGGACGAGCGCGCAGCCGTACCCGGCCGAGCAAAGACGGCGCGCATCACAGCATGTCCCTGCTTCGCCCTGCCGTCCCTCGTAGATGGTCGGCCTCCTCACGATTCCCATGACTGCCGCGCCGCGTCCTATTGCTGGAACGGCGCTGTCCTGCCCGCACCTTTAGCCCGATCGCCGCCATCTGCGGCCATCCGCCTGTCCCCGCACGCCTGCGGCGACATCAGTTCACGGCGTGTGCGGGCGCCCGTCCCCGCAATCGCACATTCACACCTTCTGTAACCGATGGAGAATGCCCATGTCCGGAGAGACCGACCTGCGCGCCCTGCTGACTGGCATGCGGCCCGAACTGCACAGTGGCGCATACGTGTTCAGCACCGTCGCCGACCATGTCGTGCCCGAGGGAGTCGTACCGGTGGTGACGGCCGTCGAGGACGAGGGGCTGACGATCGTCGCCCGCAAGGAGGAGGCGGACCGCAGCGGTCTGCCCTACGACTACGTCGCCGGGTGGATCACCCTGCGCATCCACTCCTCCCTCGCCGCGGTGGGGCTCACGGCAGCCGTCGCGCGGGCGCTGGCCGACGCGGGGATCAGCTGCAACGTGGTCGCGGCCTTCCACCACGACCACCTGTTCGTCCCGCACGAGAGCGCCGAGCGGGCCGTCGAGGTCCTCGAGCGGCTCACCCGGCCCGCCTAGGATCCCTCCAGCCGCCGGGGGGGGGGGGGGGGGCGCGGGCGGGGCGGGCGCGGCGGGGCGCTCGGGCGCGGCGCCGCCGGC
>NZ_JBHXVE010000043.1:0-43978 GCF_042672505.1 Streptomyces sp. NPDC127190 | reverse complement strand
ACCCCGACCCACCACCAAACCCCCCCCACGCCCACTCCTCCTACTCGCCCCCACCACCCCCCCCCCCCCCCGGAACCGGCCGGATGGGCCGCCCGGGCGGGTGGTGGCCAGAGCTGACGGGAAGTCGGCCGTGCGGGTGCTTCCACTGGGGGAGTCCACGGCGCTAGGCGAGCCGCACCGGGAGCGTGAGGGGACCACGGACGAGCAGGCCGGGCCGCCACGGCAGGGCGGCGGGGTCGGTGGCCAGGCACTGGGAGGGCAGAGCGGCGAAGAGCCGCGGCAGGGCGATGCCAGCCTCCAGGCGGGCAAGGCGTGCGCCCAGGCACACGTGGGGACCGTCTCCGAAGGCCAGGTGCGCAGGAGCTGTCCGGCTGCCCGGAGCGTAGCGGCGGGGCCGGAAAGTGTGAGGGGCGGCGAACACTCGCGGGTCGCGATTGGCTGCGGCCAGCACCACCAGGACGGAGGCGCCGGCAGGGATGACAGTCCCGCCGAGGTCCACTGGTTCCGTGGTCCTTCGCCAGGTCGCGGACTCCAGGGGGCTGGCGTGGCGCAGCGTCTCCTCGACTACGGCGCTCCAGCCGGGGTCGCCCGCGGTTCGGGCGGCGAGCAGTTCGCCGTCGTCGGGTGCCTGGGGGGGGTGCTGTCGTGGGTGAGTTGGCTGAGCAGGTCGTCGCCGGGGTGACGGCGTTTGTGGGCGATGAGGTGGGTGAAGTAGCCGTGCAGGCTCTGCCAGGCGCGGGCGCCCTGGCCGGGTGGCAGGGCCGCGGCGGGTGAGCCCACCTGGTAGGTCCAGGTGCGCAGGTCGAGGCGGTCCGCTTCGGGGACGCCCAGGATGTCGCTGATCACCAGGACGGGCAGCGGGAAGGCGAAGTTGTCGACGAGGTCGGCTTCGGCGCCTTGGAGCAGCTTGGTGGTGAGGCCGCCGACCAGGGTGTCGGTGAGGTGGCCGATTCGCTGGGCGAGGGCGTCGACGCGCCGGGGTGTGAAGGCGGGCGCGGCGAGTCGGCGCAGGCGGCGGTGCTCGCCGGCGTCGGCGTTGAGCATGTGGCGCTCCAGCACGGACCGCTGCGCGGAGCGTGCCTGGGGCGGGTTTGCCGTCGACGGGGCCGCGGCTGTAGGCCGGGGCGTCTCCGGAGCCGGGACGTTGGACAGCCGCGGGTCGGTGAGGACGGCGCGCACGTGGTGGTAGCCGGTCACCAGCCAGGCGTCGGTTCCGTTGGACAGGGCTACCCAGGTGGCCGGACCGAGGTCGCGCACGGCGGCGTAGAAGGCATGGGGGTTGCTGGCGAACGCGGTGCCGGCGGGGTCCAGGTGGAGCGTCACCCGGCCGTCCCCGCCAGTGCCGGCAGGACGGGCTCGGCGGTCCGCACGGGGGCGGGTTAGAGGACCGGGGGGCACGAGCGGGTGGGTCTGTCGCCGGGCCAGACGTGGACGCGGACGCCGTGTTCCTTCAGGGCCGCCGCGATGGTGGCGGCGCGACGATCGTCGAGATCGAAGACGAACAGGCCGGGCACCAGGACGTGGCGGATCCAGCCGCGGCGTGCCGCCTCCAGCAGGGCGCGCAGGCGCGGCTTGGCGCTGCGGGAGGAGACGCCGTTGTCGCAGAAGTACGCCGGCTCGGCCATCCCGCGCCCCATCGCCCAGTCACGCAGACGGCGCTGCTGTGTATCCAGGGTCCAGAAGTCGGCCGGGTAGCAGCGCAGGTACACCGCGCAGGGAGCGGGGCCGGTGGTGTGCATGGCGCGTCCTTCGGGTGCGGTGCGGTGGAGCGGGGGTCGCGTTCCGAGGGTGAGGGGCCTCGGAGGGCGGGACGGCGGACTCCGGGATTTACTGCTGGGCTCCTCGGAGGGCCTTCCCTTCCACGGTGCACAAACGTTTAAGCGGTGTCAATAGCTGCGCCTAATCGTTTGTGCGCTAGGCTGTGTCTAACCGATTCGACAGGCAGGCAGGCAGGCAGGGAGAGGGGACAGCGGTGGGGCGACGGCCGACACTCAAGGACGTGGCAGCCGCGTGCGGGGTCTCCGTGGGCACGGTCTCCTACGCGCTCAACGGCAAGGGCCGGGTCGACGCCGCCACCCGCGCACGGATCCGCGAGACCGCCGACCGCCTCGGGTACACGGCCAATCAGGCGGCGCGCCGCCTGAAGTCCGGCCGGAGCGCTACCTTGGGCCTGCTCATGCCGAGCCCACCGCAGACCTCCCCCGGGGAGCTGTTGTCCCTCGACTGGCATAGTCAGGTCGCCATCGCCGCCGCCGACGCCGCCTTCCGCGCCGACCACGCCCTGCTGCTGCTCCCCGCCCCGAGCGACCCGGCCCAGCTGGCCAAGCTTCCGGTCGACGGGATCATCGTCATGGATCCGGAAAGCGACGACCCCCGGCTCCCGGTCCTCGCCTCGCTCGGCATTCCCCTGGTCGCCCTCGGTCAGAGCGCCGGCGGGCTCATGCCGCACTACGTCGCACCCGACCCTGTCAGCACAGTGCGGCAACTGCTGGACCACCTCGCCGACCAAGGCGCCACCCGCATCCATCTCCTGGTTCCCGATGCCGGGTGGGAGTGGACCCGGTTGTCCGTCGACGCCTACCGGCACTGGTGCGCCGAACACGGCATGACCACCGGCACCGCCCAGGTCCCCCTGTCGGGCGCCAGCACGGCGGCGGGCCTCGCCGACGCCGCCTGCCGGATCGCCCGCCGCGAGCTCACCGCCCCGGACCGACCCGACGCGATCCTCGGCCTCGGCCTGGGCTTCGGCGCCGGCACCCGGCGCGCCGCCCGCGACCTCGGCCTGCGGACTCCCGAGGACCTGCTGATCGCCCAGGACCTCGACGAACCCTCCCTCCAGGCGATCGACCCGCCGATCACGGCCGTCGAGATGTACCCGCGCCTACAGGCCAAGGCCGCCGTCGAACTGCTCCTCTCGCTCCTGAACGGCGAGCAGCCGCAATCGCCTGTCATCACCCGGGCAGACTTGCGCATCCGCGCCAGCAGCCGACGCACGCCCGCGCAGCAAGAAGCGCGATGAGCAATCCGCCCGCAGTCCCGATCCCCGCTCCGGTCCAGCGCTACGCAGGCCAAGCCGCCCTTTCGCGCCTCCCGCAGTCGGACGAGGTGTGGAGCAGGTACTGACCGGCCGCACGACCTCAATGCGGCACCGTCGGACCCCGCTCGAAGGCCACGCGCGCGCCTGCCGACCAGGCCTGGTCTGAACGCGGACAGCGAGCCTCGAGGCCGTACCGCAGTGCCGCGAGCCCCGACACCGCATCGCTGCGGAACTCTCCCCTCCCTGCCCAGCACATACCTCCGCGCACACGCCGCGCCGCCCGTGAACGTTCTGGGAGCGCGCACTCGTCATCTTCCACCGCCGGCGTACGCGCCCTCGTTGGCGGAGGGCCGCACGGCCTTGAGCCCAGGGTCGGCCAGGGGTCATCACGGTGATCAAGATCTCGCCCTTCGCCTGGAGCGGCTTTCAGGCGACGGACTGGGACGCCCCGAGAACGGTGCACAAACGATTAGGCAGCAGTCTATTGACGTTGCTTAAACGTTTGTGCATTGTGGAGGGACAGGCACTTTCGGCATGCCGCCCCGGCCCGGGGCCGCCCGCGCCTGATGCTCGCCCGGGAGAGCCCAGTTGTGCTTCCTGCACCCCTTTTCGCGCCTCGACAGGGAGAACAGCGTGAATCCTCCGAACCTGCCCCCCGGGCCCTCCGTCCCACCGGGCCCCGCCGGCCGCCACCGCGACACCGCGTTGCGCGCGGACGCGGTCGGCGTGCGGGACCTGGTGTTCTTCGTCCTGTCGGCCGCGGCCCCGCTGACGGTGATGGCCGGGTTCTCCGCCCTGGCGTTCCTGCTGGGCGGGGTCGCCGCCCCTGCCGGGTATCTGATCGCAGGCGCGGTGTTCGCCCTGTTCGCCGTGGGGTTCACAGCCATGAGCAGACACATGCGCAACAGCGGCGCGTTCTACGCCTACATCAGCCGCGGCCTGGGCCCCATCGCGGGCGCGGGGTCGGCGCTGGTCGCCTACCTCGCCTACGCGCTCGGGCAGATCGGGTTCGGGGCGGTGGCGGGGCTGTTCGCGGCCAACATGCTGCGGGTTCTGGCCGGTGTCACCGTGCCCTGGCAGGTGTGCGCGGTCGCGCTGACTGTGCTGATCGCGTTGTTGTCCTACCTGAAGGTCGACATCGGGGCGCGGGTCCTGGCCCTGCTGCTCATCGCCGAGATCGGGGTGCTGCTGGTCCTGGCGGTCGCCGTGCTGGCCCAGGGCGGCCACGAGGGCCTGACCGCGCAGAGCTTCAATCCCTCCCGCCTGATGACTCCTGGTGTCGCCGGCCTGTTCGTGATCACGTTCGTGGTCTACATCGGCTTCGAGCAGACTGCGATCTACAGCGAGGAGGCCCGCGACGCGCGCCGGACCGTCCCGCGCGCCACCTATCTCGCGGTCGGCATCCTGGCCGTGCTCTATACCTTCGTCTCCTGGATCATCCTGGTGGCCGCCGGCCCGCACCGCATGGCCGTGCTGCTGGCCCAGGCCCCGGCCGATCTGGTGTTCAACCTCAACACCGAGTACCTCGGCGGGACGATGACCTCTGTCATGCGGCTGCTCATCGTGACCAGCTTCCTCGCCGGAGTCCTCGCACTGCAGAACGCCGGCTGCCGCTACCTGTTCTCACTGGGCCGCGACGGCATCCTGCCCGCCGCCTTCGCCCGCATCAACCCGCGCACCCTGACCCCCAGCGTCGCCGGCCTCGTCCACACGGGGCTGGTGGTGGCCGCGGTGACCGGCTTCGGCCTTACCTCACTCGACCCCTACACCCAGATCGTGGTGTGGACCAACACCCCGACCCTGGTGGGCGTCCTGCTCCTGGAGATCGCCACCAGCATCGCGGTCATCCGCTATTTGGGACGGCTGCGCTCCGGTGAGTCGCTGTGGCAGCGCCTGGTGGCGCCGGCCCTAGCCGCCGTCCTGCTCACCTCCGTCGCCGTGCTGGTCATCTCGAAGATGTCCCTGCTCACCGGCCTCACCACAGCCGGTGGCAACGCCCTGGTCCTCAGCCCGCTGATGGGCGGCCTGATCGCCGGCTGCGTCCGCGCGCTGTGGCTGCGCGCCCACCGCCCGGACGTCTACCGCCGGCTGGACACTCCTGGCACGGAGCCCGATGCCGGTCCGCTCGCGCCCGCGTAGCACACACGTGCCCTGCGGCCCCGTCCGATCCCAGACCGCCCCAACCGCAAGAGGACCCGATGACCACCGCACCCCGAGCCGCCTGGTCGATCCCCGGCTGGCAGCCCGAACGGCCGCTGAACAACCCGGCCGTCAAGGAGATCTGGTGCTACACCGACCGCTTCTCCTACGACCCCGGCCAGGAGGTGGCCCTGCACGTCCACACCACCGCCGACCACTACGACCTGCGCGTCGTGCGCGACGGCGCCGAACCGAGGACCGTCCTGCACCTCAAGGACCTGCCCGGGAAGGCGCACCCCACCCCCGCCGACGCCTACGCGGTCGGCTGCGGCTGGCCCGTCGCGCTCACGATCCCGGTCGACCCCGCCTGGGCCTCGGGCTTCTACCTCGTCATCGTCGGCATCACTGACGAGCACGGCCGCCGCCACGAACGCGAGCACTTTTTCATCGTCCGCGCCCCGCAACCGAGCGCCCGCACCGCACTGGTCCTCACCACCAGCACCATGCTCGCCTACAACGACTGGGGCGGCGCCAACGCCTACCGCGGCCTCGCCGGCGACGACCCGTACACCGACACCCCCACCCCCCGCCAGTCCGCGCTGCGCCCGATCGCCCGCGGCATGCTCCGCAAGCCCGAAGGCGCACCCCGCAACCGCCACACCGACCGACCGCCCATCGGTTGGCAGCCGCGCCATCAGGCCTACGAGTGGGCCTACGCCAACGGCTACTCCCGACACCACGCCGACGCCCTGTGGGCCACCTACGAGCGGCCCTTCGTCATGTGGGCCGAGCAGCACGGCCACCGACTCGACTACCTCACCCAGCACGATCTGCACTTCGAGCCCGAGCGACTGGACGGCTTCGACTGCCTCGTCATCGTCGGCCACGACGAGTACTGGACCCGCCCGATGCGCGACGCCGTCGACGCCTTCGTGGACCGCGGCGGCAACATGGCCCGCTTCGGCGGCAACTACATCTGGCAGGTCCGCCTGGAGGACGACGGCACAACCCAGGTCTGCTACAAGATCCCCGGTGTCGACCCGGTCAGCGCCACCGACCCGCAGCTGGACACCACTGCCTGGGACCACCCCAAGCTCGACCGCCCCGGCGCGGCCACCATGGGCCTGACCGGCCTTGGCGGCGTCTACGCTCGCTACGGCTCGGCCACCCCCCGCTCCAGCGGCGGCTACACCGTCTACCGCCCCGACCACTGGGCCTTCGAGGGCACCGACCTCTACTACGGCGACGTGTTCGGCGACGGCGACGCCTGCATCGTCTCCTTCGAGGTCGACGGCGTCGACTACACCTTCCGCAAGGGCCTGCCCTACCCCACCGGCGAGGACGGCGCCCCCGACAACCTGGAAATCCTCGCCATGGCGCCCGCCGTGGCCGGCGAGATCGACCGCTGGGGCGGCCAGGTCCCCCTCGGCGCCTCCGAAACCGAGGCGAGACTCCTGCTGGAAGCCATGTACGACGGCAACCCTCCGGAGTTCCGCCGCGACGCCCGCTACGGCGCCGCGATGATCGGCGTCTTCACACGCGGCGCCGGCACCGTCTTCAACGGCGGCACCTGCGAATGGGTCAGTGGCCTCCTCCACCGCGACCCCTTCACCGAACGCATCACCCACAACGTCCTGAACCGCTTCCAGAAGGAGAGCCGATGACCACCATCGACACCGTCACCACCATCGAACTCGGCGCCGGCGACCCCGTCCGACCCCAGCGGCCCGAGGGCACGGCCTCACCCGAGTGGACCGAGACCGAATGGCGCGCCTTCGCCAGCAGCACCGGCACCCTCTTCGGCGGCAGCTGGGAAGGCGAACCCGGCGAGCTGCTCCTCGACCCCTACCCTTACGACGAGATCTGCGTCATGGTCTCCGGCCGCGTCGCCCTCACCGACCTCCGCGGCGGCCGCAAGGAATTCGGCGCCGGCGAGGTGTTCCACGTCCCCAAGGGCTTTCGCGGCACCTGGACCACCCTCGAACCCTCCAAGAAGTTCTTCTTCGCCACCGCCCACTGATTCGTCGTATCCGGCGCAGCCACGAGCCCTTCCCTGGAGCGCCGGAACCAGTTGAGGGCAGCGCCGCTCACCCCCACCACCGCACGGCACATGCGATACCCCGCGAAACGCTGCAGTCCTGCGCAGCCTGGCCGGCATCAACCTCTTCGGCATGGACGTGACCGCCTCCGCCTACCACCACGCCGAGATCACCTCCGTCGCCTACGACCTGGTCAGCCTTCTCCCACTGGACAAAAGAGGCTGCGCCAGGCACTGCCCCCAGGCCAGAGACGACCGCCCCACCCGTCCGCCCACCCACCGAAGCCACTGGAGCGCCGGTGCCAGGCCGGCGAAGATCACAGCCATCGAGGAGACCATGCGCGAGCGCGGACCATCGTGCTCAGACGCAGCGACGACGGGCGCCCACTCGCCGTCCACGAACACCTGTCCACCACCAGCGCGTGAGAGCTGAGGAAACCGTGACCCCCGTGCTTCGCACACTGCACAACTACGTCAACGGGGAGCCCGTAGACGCGGCCGACGGCCGCACGCTTGACATCGTCGACCCCACGACCGGCGAGGTGTACGCGACATCGCCGCTGTCCCGCGCCGCCGACGTGGAGGCGGCCATGGCCTCGGCCGACGCCGCCTTCCTGGTCTGGCGCGACGCCACCCCCAGCACCCGGCAGAAGCTGCTCCTGAAGATCGCCGACGCGGTCGAGGCGCGCGCCGACGAGATCATCGACGCCGAGGTGCGCAACACTGGCAAGCCCCGCGCGTTGACCCTGTCCGAGGAGATCGGCCCGACGGTCGACCAGATCCGCTTCTTCGCCGGCGCCGCCCGCCTGCTGGAGGGCAAGGCCGCGGGCGAGTACATGGACGGGTTGACGTCGATCATCCGCCGTGAGCCGGTCGGTGTCTGCGCCCAGGTCGCGCCGTGGAACTACCCGATGATGATGGCCGTGTGGAAGTTCGCACCGGCCATCGCCGCGGGCAACACCGTGGTGCTGAAGCCCTCGGACACCACCCCGGCCTCCACCGTGCTGCTGGCCGAGATCATCGGCGGCGTCCTCAAGGACATGGCGCTGCCGGCCGGCGTCTTCAACGTCATCTGCGGCGACCGCGAAACCGGCCGCCTGATGGTCGAGCACCACACGCCGGCGATGGCCTCCATCACCGGCTCCGTCCGGGCCGGCATCCAGGTCGCCGAGTCCGCCTCCAAGGACGTCAAACGCGTCCACCTGGAGCTGGGCGGCAAGGCCCCAGTCGTGGTCTTCGAGGACGCCGATATAGCCGAGACCGTTGAGAACATCGTCCTCGCCGGCTTCTTCAACGCCGGCCAGGACTGCACCGCCGCCACCCGCGTACTGGTGCACGAGTCCATCCACGACGCCTTCGTCGAGGCCCTCGCCAAGGCCGCGGCCGACACCAAGACCGGTGGGGTGGACGACGAAGACGTGCTCTACGGCCCGCTGAACAACGCCAACCAACTGCAGCAGGTCACCGGCTTCATCGAACGGCTGCCGGCCCACGCCAAGGTCGAGGCCGGCGGCCACCGGGTCGGCGACAAGGGCTACTTCTATGCCCCGACCGTCGTCTCCGGCCTCAGGCAGGAGGACGAGATCGTCCAGAACGAGGTCTTCGGCCCCGTCATCACCGTTCAGAAGTTCACCGACGAGACCCAGGCCGTCGACTACGCCAACGGCGTCGGGTTCGCCCTCGCCTCCTCGGTGTGGACCAAGGACCACTCCCGCGCCATGCGGATGTCGCGCCGCCTGGACTTCGGCTGCGTCTGGATCAACACCCACACGGCCCTCGCCGCCGAGATGCCGCACGGCGGCTGGAAGCTGTCCGGCTACGGCAAGGACCTCTCCTCGTACGGCTTCGAGGACTACACCCGGATCAAACACGTCATGACCGCCATCTGACGTCCAGTCCGCACATTGAGGTATCAGGGAAGGTCGCCCACCTCCACTCACCGGGGCAGCAAGGAACCGCCCCCTCCCGGCGGCCGCAGCCCCGAAAGACATCCGTGCCGGCGCACCGCACCAGGCGCGCGCCAGAGATGGCGGGCTCCACCACGTGCCCCCTTGACCACGGTCCGATCGGCGGCTGGTGGCGCGGCGAACGTCGGTGGCCCCGGAGCGGGTGGCGCCGGACTGGAGAGCAGGACCGGCCAGAGGTCCTGGCAGCATGAGCCGACGTCGCCCGGGTCCGGCAGGGACGCCTTTCCTCCCCAAGTTTCATGTCGTACCCCCTTCGCGGTGCGCGACCGTTTAAGCCCAAACACACCCATACGCGGTTGAAGGCTGGAGAGAGTCCCCCAGTATTCGCTCGACTTCACGGGGGTCCCTTTTGCGCGCTCGCCTTGCCGCCTCAGCCATGGCCATCGCCGTCGCGGGCGTCTTCTTCAGCTCACCCACCGCGTCCGCGGCGACGCTGCCGTCCACCAACACCGCCCACCACACCACCGGCGTATGCGGATGGACACACGGCAAGAAGCCCAGCAACAAGTACGAGACCGCAAAGTGCAAGGACGCCTCGCTCTCGTACTCACGCCATTCCCAGGGCACCTGCTCCCACCACCCCGGCGTCCGCTACTGGTTGAAGTAACCCCCAGCACTACCGGCAGGATGGGGAGGCCCTGCCCACGCGACCACTCCGGCCACCCCACAGGAAACCCCCGTGCATCCGTGTTGGCGCGCGGCGTGTGAGGGCAGCCGTGTTTTCGGAACCCTCGCCCCACGCGAGCAGACGCGGGCAGAGAAGCCATGTTGAACAGAGGGCCTCGGAACGGAATGTGAACAGCCACAAACCCTCTTCTCGGGTCAACCCCCGAAGGAATTCGAGCGTTGCCCACTTAGCCCTAGCCGCCCAGCGGATGCGAATGCGTCGGCGCCCACCAGCATCTGGTCCGGGGGGGCCGACGCGGTCAGCTCGCCATCATGGCCTGGAGGTCGCTGAGCGACAGCTCGTCACCCCGCTGTCCGGCCCGGAGGCCGACGGGCCGTGCGAATCTTACGAAAGCACATCGACGTAGTCGCCGGCCGACGTGGAGGCGGCAGTGGTGGTGCTGGTCGCGAAGGAGAAGCGGTAGTAGCCGTCGGCCGTGGCCTTGGTGGTGGTCTTGAGCGCGCCGCCGGCGCCGCTGGTCACCGACTTCAGGGTGGTGTAGGTGCTGCTGTTCTTCTTGCGGTACTGCAGCAGCACCTTCTGCCCCGTGTAGCCGGTGTACGTGCCGTGGTTCCAGTCGGCACGTCTCAGCTTGCCGTCGACCGTGATGGTCCTGCCCTTCTTCACCGGCTCGGGGGTGGCGTCGAGGGTGAGTTGGGACGCCTTCTTGATCCTGGTGGTGGCCACATCGTCGTCGTAGCTGGCGTTCGCGTAGAGGTCGTAGCCGCCGAGGAACAGCTTCCACGTCCCGGCGCTGCCGTTGTTCTTCAGGTCGGACGCTGCGTTGATGTGGAAGACGGCCTTGCAGCTGTAGACGCCGGTCCGGGTCGTCGACTCGGTGCAGGCAGGGTCGTCGTCGGTGCCCAGGGAACCGGTGATCGTGTCGGCGCTGGAGCTGTCGGTGCCTTGCCAGAGGAAGGCTTGTGTGAGCGCAACACCGCTTGAACTGGTTGCGGTGTATGTGACGGTGACGGTCTTCTTGGTGGTCACGCCCAGGTCGATGTCTTTGCCGCCGTTGATGACGGCTTTGGAGAAGGTCATGCTGCCCAGCTTGGTATCGGGGTGAACGGTCGACGCGGTGAAGGCGCCGAGGCTCGCACGCGCACCCGGACGCTCCGCTGCCTGGGCGGCTGACGGGAGCGCGAGCGCGGACACCATGATGACGCTGGAGGCGATGGTGGCTGTGGCACGTATACGCATAGCAATCCTCTGTTGTCGAAGATGGCTCGCCGACGCTGGTTGAGAGTCGTGCGGTCATCTCTTGGTCTGGTCCGATCGGTGCACGGTACGTGGCACGGGGCGGGCCCCGAATCCGCGTAATCACGCAGTTCAGTACGTAGGGCCGCGCTCCCCCGTTTCACCGCCTGTCACAGGGGGCCACTAATCTGCCGCTTCATGACCGATGACCTGCGGTACCCCATACCGCCCCTCGCCCGCCGAGCCCATGGTGGCGCACGTGTGTTGATCGGGCGTGAGGCAGAAGTACAGGTGCTGCTGGGAGCCTTGACCGCCCTCGGTGCAGGGTCAGGGCGAGCCGTGGCGCTGACCGGGGATCCGGGCATCGGCAAGAGTGCTCTCGTGTGGACGGTCGCGGCCGAGGCGCGAGCCGCTGGGATTCCGGTGTGCGCAACCCGCGGGCAGATCGTCGCAGCCTCCTCTCACAGCGATGCCGCGGGGCCGCGGGACCTGCGCGATGTCGTCACGCGCGCGGCGCGGGGCGGTCCGCTGCTGGCCGTGGTCGAAGACCTGCATCTCCTCCCAGTGGATCAACTGCCCCACGTGGAACAGCTGCTTGAGCTGACCACCGCTGGTCAGGTGCTGTGCCTCGTTTCCTGTCGGCAGCGCCAGCTGGTTGTGGCGGCCGCGGAAATGCTCTCGCGTGCGACGTCCGCCGGCCTGCTGGAGGTGTGGGATCTCGGCCCGTTGTCCCGCGAGGAGGCCGCACAACTGCTCGGAGAGCATCCGGACGCCGACGAGATCTGCCGACAGGCCATGGGCAATCCGCAGTATCTGAAGGTGCTGGGGACTCACGGCCGGCCGAACGCCGAGGCCGTCACGGCTGTCCTCGGGGAGTTGGCCGGCCTGGATCCCGAATCCCTGGCCGTGCTCCAGGCCGCGGCGGTCCTCGGCGAGCCGTTCCATCCGGAGCTGCTGGCCACCGTGACCGGGCAGGAGACGGCCGCCAGCGCGCGCGTACTCGACACCCTCACCCGTCTGGACCTGGTTCGACCCGCCGAGCCCGCACCTCAGCTCGCGGTACGCCACCGAGCGGTGAGCCAGGTCGTCTACGAACGGATGGACCCCAGCCGGCGCACCGACCTGCACCGCCGGGCCGACGCCGCACTCGCCCAGCAGGCCGTACCCGTCGCACGGCGTGCCCGGCATGTCGCCGCCGCCGCCGATCCGAACTGTCCGCAGCACGTGACGGTTCTGATCGCAGCCGCACGCAGCCTTCTGTACAGCTCGCCCAGCGTCGCGGCGGGCTATCTGAGAGCCGCCCTGCCGCTGCTTGGTGAGGGCCAGGATCACCGGCACGAGGCCCAGGTCCTCCTGGCACGTGCCCAGTTGCTGACCGGGGACGCCTCCGAAGGTCGGGAGCTGCTCGACGCCCTGAGATCGGCCATGGCCGGTCTGCCCGACGAGGCGACCGCGCTCGCCGACTCCAGCCGGCTCGAACGCCGCCTCGGCCGGTACAGCGAGGCAGGCGCCCTGGCACGGACCGGTCTGGCGGTGCTGTCCGACAAGGACGTGGTGATCGCTGCGGCCCTGCACACCGAACTCGCCGACCACGCCTACGACCTTCAGGAGTACGAGGCCTCCCGCGAGCATGCCGACACCGCCGCGGCGATCGCCCACCGGCACCTCGATCACGTCGGCGAGGCCCGGGCCCTGGCCCAGGCCGCACTCGGCTACCTGTTCACCGGCGACCTGCTCACGGCACAGGCGCGGGCGGCGGCCGCGGCCGAACTCATCGACTCTTCCTCCGACACCGCTGTGCTGACCAACCTGGAGGCCGCGGTTCAACTGGCCCTGAGCGAAGGCATGCTGGGACGGCTGCTGGACGCCGATCGGCACCTGACCCGGGCGTCGGCTCTGTCCCGGCGAACCGGCCAGACCTACATCGAGCCCCAGATCCTCACCGTGCTCGCCAACGCCCGGCTGCGCCTGGGAAACCTGGACGGTGCGCTGGCCACGCTCGAAAGGATCACTCTGCGGCGCGAGGGAGTCGTCATTGCGTCGGAGGAGGCTGTCGGCGCCATGGTGCGGGCCGAGGTCCTTTTCTGGCGGGACAGGCCAGGTGACCTGGAGCAGGCGCAGGCATCGGCCACCCGCGCCCTGGCCGTCTGCGGCGACACGCCGACCGCGTGGGCGGTCACCGTGCGCTGCTTCCACGCCGAGCTCGTGCTGCGCACCGGCGATCCCGCGCGGGCCCGGTGGCTTCTGCTGGATGCCGCCGGCGGCGCCGAGTTGCCCCATCTCACCGCCTGGCGCAAGCCCCGCTGGTGCGACACCCTGGCTCAGGCGTCACTCGCCGCGTGCGACCGCGAGGCGGTCGCACACTGGGCAGAGCTCGCCGAGCGATCCGTCGAACAGCTCCCCTCCCCCGGCCGGAAGGGCTTCGCCCTGCGCGCCCGTATGCGCGCCCACGCCGCACACGGCCAGATCGAAGCCGCCCTGCACAAGGCGGTGGAAGCCTTCTCCGACTTCTCCCTGAGCGGTGAGCGCATCGAGGCCTGCGCGACCCTGCTCGCGGCTGCGGAACTGTCCCTGAACGCGGGACGCACACACGGTGTGGCCGACTGGCTGGAGGGAGCCGCGGTCCTCGCAGACCAGTGCCGCTCCGCACGCCTGCTCGGTGACGTGAGCCGTCAGCGGTCCCGGCTGGCCGAGCTCACCGGCACGACCGGCGCACTGCCGTCGTTGACCGCCCGCGAACGAGAGATCGCCGATCTCGCCAGCACCGGCATGACCAACGCCGGGATCGCCACCACACTCTTCCTCAGCGTGCGGACCGTGGAGACCCACCTCAGACAGGTCTACCGCAAGCTCGGCGTCTCGAACCGCGCCGCGCTCACCCGCAGAATGCTGGACAACACCGTCCCTCGCACGGCAGGCACCCACCATGACGTCGTCCCTCCACCTACGAGGGCCGACGGTAACCCCCCAGCAGCCCAGGGCACTTGAACACACGATGCAACATCCGGACACACCGGCCTGACGAAGCCGGTGCAATCGCCTCGGCCGAGGAGAGCTGACATCGCCCGACAGGTCCGCTCCACGATGTCAACGCCGGTCTCCGCCTCCAGAAGACGGCCGCCTTTCGGCCGGAGCGGAACGGCCGCGGGCGCGACCTCAAGGCGGCCGGAACGGAGCGGGCGGTGTCGGTGAGCTGGAGGGACATCTCGAGGCTGTCTCGAGGCCGGAATCTCCCTTCCACGCCAGTGCCGCGGTGCGGGCCGGCTCCTACGGGACGGTGCATCCGCTGATCGTCCTCGCGCACCGGGTGCGGCCTGTCCGCCTCGTCGCGGTGGGCGCAGGGGTCCATCACGGCGCGGTCCTGGCCAGCCGCTGCGTGAAGGCGTCCCCGAGGCGACGCAGCCGTCGGCTGTGAGGTCGGACTTCCACGTCGGTGCGGGATTCCCGCAGGGCCCGCAGCGCCGTCAGCTCGACCGTCTCCAGCCGGCCGGACTCCGGCTCCTGGTCGTCGCGCTCGGGATCGGTCGGCGCGAGCGCAAGCAACTGCTCGCGCATCGCCGCCTGCCGAGGCCGGGCGACGTCTTACACCGTGTCCTATGTGGTGAGGCGTCGTTGTTCTGGGCATGGGGCGGGGTACGTGGAGTTGGATTGTTCCGGACGGGCTGTGGGAGATCGCGAAGCCGTTGATCCCGCCCTCGAGAGTGCGGCCGCAGGGCGGTGGAACGCAGGACACGCCTGATGAGACGCTGTTCGCAGCGATCATCTACGTCCTGGTCAGCGGCTGCGCCTGGCGCCGACTGCCGCCCTGTTTCGGCATATCGAAGTCGACGGCCCACCGCCGATTCCTGATCTGGTCGCGGGCCGGTGTCTGGGGCCGCCTCCACGAGGCCGTACTGCACCAGCTTGACGACGCCGGCCTCATCGATGTCACCCGCGTCGCACTCGACACCGCCCACGTCCGCGCTAAAAAAGGGGCGAACACACAGGTCCGAGCCCCGTGGACCGCGGCAAGCCGGGTTACAAGATGCACGTCCTGTCGGACGCGAACGGACTGCCCCTCCTCGTCGGCGTCTCGGCCGGCAACACACACGACAGCGAAGGGCTGAAGCCCATGGTCGAGGGTCACCAAACGAGACACGACCCCGATCGCGGCCGGTACCTCAAGCTCCAGCGCCTACACGCGGACAAGGCCTACGATCGTGCTGATCTGCGGAAATGGTTACGTGGCAAGCGCATCGGAGTCCGGATCACGCGAAGAGGCACCGAGTCCAGCGAGCGATTGGGCCGCCGCAGGTGGGTGATCGAGCGCACGATGTCGTGGCTGTCGGGCTACCGCAGACTCAGCCCCCGCTACGAACGCAATCCCCGCAACTACCTGGCATTTCTCGGACTTGCCGCAGCCCTCTGCTGCTACAAGCGACTCGTCCGCCTCACCACATAGGACACGGTCTTAAGCGAGCGCCGCCTCCTTCTTCTCGTTGTTCGCATCGGCTCCCTCGCCGCGCTGATGCCCGATACCGGGCGGCCCACTGGCCCTGGCGCTCCCGGGATTCGTCCGCGCCACTCGTACGGCCGTCCGCAGGACCCTGGTGGTCCGGCACGGATTCAGGAGCCCTCTGCGGTGCCGCGGTCGCAGCACGCAGGGCCTGCTCCGGCAGGGGACGATGTCGGCACGTGCGGTGGCCCGGCGGCCGGCATCGGACAGAGTAGGGCGGCATTCCACGGGTAGTCGTCGTGCGTTGGCGGGCGGAGCGGCGCGGCACCTGGGGAGGTCGAGCGCCGCTCCCTGCCGGCAGCGTGTCCCGGCGAGACGCTGGCCGGCGGCCAGGATGGCATCGCCCTTCGGGGGCATCCGGTAGGACATGGCTAATAAATCGGCATCTGCAACCACACGCCAACTGGGTCAGGTCCACCGTGCAGCGGACGGCAGAGCGGTCGCGGCGGCGGCCCGTGCGGGCTTCGTCGGCCGCGGGGTCATCTACGCGCTGATCGGCGTTCTCTCACTGCGGATCGCATTCACCGGCGGGGGCAGACAGGCCGACCGGGGCGGCGCGGTCGCCGAAATCGCTCAGAAGCCTTTCGGGACCGTACTGTTGTGGTTGCTCGGCATTGCCCTGGCCGGGATGGCTCTGTGGCGGCTGTCCGAGGCTGTCTTCGGGCAGGCGGGCCCCGACGGCGGGAAGCCGGGCAGAAGGGCGATGGCCGCGGGCCGTTTCTGCTTCTACGGATTCGTCGCGTACTCCGTGCTCTCCTACGCGGCCGGGGACAAGGGCAGCGGCAGTGGCAGTTCCGACAAGAACTCCCAGGACGTCACGGCGAAGGCGCTCGCCTGGCCGGGCGGACAGTGGATCGTCGGCGTGGCGGGGGCCGCGGTGACCGCCGTCGGCATATGGATCGCCATCCGGGCCCTCCTGCGCAGGTTCGAGAAGCACCTGAGGATGTTCGCCATGTCGCAGAGGATGCGCAAAATCGTGTCCTTCTTCGGCATGTTCGGCGGTACGGCCCGGGGTGTCGTCTTCGCCACCGCGGGCTGCTTCGCCATCGCCGCGGCCGTCCGCCACAGGCCCGGCGAGGCCAAGGGGATGGACGACACCCTGCGCACGTTCGCCGGCACCCCTGCGGGGCCATGGCTGCTGGCGCTGATAGCGGTCGGCCTCATGTCCTTCGGGGCCTTCTCCTGGGCCAGCGCGCGCTGGCGCGACGTCTGACGGCGGACCGGCGCCCCGCCGGGGAGCGTACGTCCCGCCGAAGGCCACCACGAACACGGCGTCCGCTGCCGTAGTGCCTTCCGCCGACTGACACCAGACAACCTTGACCATCCTGATTCCAGCAGCCGCAGGCCGAGAAAGAGCACGCCCGCCGGATGAAGCCACGGCCCCCGTACTGGATCGCCGAACTCGGCATCGGCGTCGGACGGCTGCCCACACGAGTCCACCGCGGCGCCTGCCACATGGCCGGCAAACGACGTCACCCCATCGGCCTGGACGAAGCACGTCGCCTGCTCGCCGACGGCACCACCGCCTGCACCCACTGCCCGCCCGACGCCGACCTCGGCATCCTCGACTCAGACCGTGTCCTATGTGGTGAGGCGGATCAGTCGCTTGTAGCAGCACAGGGCGGCGGTGAGTCCGGGAAAGGCCAGGTAGTTGCGGGGATCGCGTTCGTAGCGGGGGCTGAGCCGCCGGTAGCCGGACAGCCACGACATGCTGCGCTCGACGACCCAGCGCCGTCGTCCTACTGACGTTTTCGAGTTGTCGTTGCCCAGGCCGCCCTTGACCGTGGCCTTGATCGCCGAGACGACGATCGCCAGGTGCGGGCCGCGGTACTTGTAGCCGTCCATCGAGGCGAGGAAGCCGGCCGGGGCAAGGCCGGCGTCGACGCCGAGGTCGGCCATCGTGGCGAGGCAGGCGTCGCGGAGCCGGTTGTACCAGCCGTCCAGATAGCGGCGTTTGCCGTACCGGACACACGCCTCGATCGGGCGCACCTCGTAGCCGAGCTCCTGGGCGTAGGCGACGGCGGGCGTCGCGTACCAGGGCGGCCCCGTCGGGCGCTCGCCCTTCGGCGTGAACGGGCTGGGCAGCAGCAAGCCGTCCAGCTCCACCCACTCCTTGCCGACCTTCACCTTCGACAGGTGGATGTGGGACAGGTCGACCAGCCGCCGCTCGGGCCTGCCCAGGTGCCAGGTTCGGGTGGCAGCGGCAGCGCGCCTGGAGGGAAGTCTTCTCGTCCGCGGAGATCACGTACTCGTCTTCGCCCAGCGGGACGCCGTCGAAGGTGCGGGCGTACAGGTCCAGCACGCGCGCGGCCTTGGGGCGGAAGGCAGAGTCGCGCACGAAAATCCAGGATCGGCACTGCCAGGGCTTGAGCGCGTCCTGCTTGAGCCAGCGCCGCACGGTGGAAGGGGAGATCGACCCGGCGATGGACCGGTCGACCACCTCCCGGGCCAGCTCCGGACACGACCAGCGCGACAGCGGCGCGCCGGTCCCAGCGGGCAACTGAACGCCAGCGCCTTGACCTCGGCAACCTGCTACGCGGTGAACGACACTGGCCGGCCGGACCGCTTACGGTCGGCCAGGGCACACAGTCCTCCAGCGGCGAAGCGGCCCCGCCACGTGCGCAGCGTGTCCACGTGCAGCCGCCTCTGCACAGCTATCCGGGCATGGGGACCCCCTCGGGCCGCCAGCAGCACGATGGTTGCCCACTGCCGGGCCTGATGCGCAGTCGTGTGGCCGTACGCCATCTTCTTCAGCCGGTGACGCTCGGAGGCGGTCAGCACGACGGGCACGGCAGAGGCGAGGGGCGCGGGAGGAGAGCGACCGATCCTTCAAGGGCAACGGGGAACGGGCCGACACCGGGCCACACCCGTCCCTGTATCCTGCGACGTCATGGCAACGCCCCCGGCGCCGCCCCGAGTTGCTTTCGGCGAGATCTCCCGCAAGCCCGATTCTGCCCTCGACCAGCTCCACCTCACCATGCAGACCGACCTCGACGCCCTGTCGGCCCGCTGCCGGAAGTACTGAGCCGGGCCTTCGACGGTCCCCGTGCAGGGATTGTCAGTGCTGTGTGCAAGGCTGCTGCGCGATACAGACGATCAAGACTCCAGGGGCGCAGAATGAGCACGAAGGCCAGCGGAACGTTCGACCTCACATCATTCGAACCGGAGGTGCTCGACGAAGGCCCGGGCGCCGCGCTTGGCCGCGTGCGGATCACCAAGACCTTCCACGGTGGCCTGGCCGGCACCAGCACCGTGAACATGCTGTCGGTGGCCGACACCGAGGGCAGTCCCGCGGCCTATGTCGCCGTGGAGCGATTCACCGGCGAACTCAACGGCCGCAAGGGCTCCTTCGTCCTCCAGCACAGCGCGCCCGGTAGCCACGGGGAGCAGATCGCGATCCGCGTGGTCCAGGGAACGGGCTCCGGCGACCTCGCGGGGATCACGGGTGCCTTCGAGATCATCCAGTCCGAGGACGGCAGCCACTCCTACGTCTTGGAGTACACGCTGAGCTGACACAGGCCCGCCTCGCCGTCTGGACCACCAGGGCGTGGTTGACTCACTCGTCAACGACACCCCTCACTGGGCGATCAGCGACCAGGCCCGGCCAGCAGGAGCGGCGGCGCTGACACGGCGGCCCCGGCCCTGGCAGCAGCCTCGCCATGCAACCAAGACGACCCGGACCGGTCCCACCACAAACCCCCTTCTCGGATCAACCCCCCGAAGAAATTCCAGCGTTGACCACTTACCCCAGCCGCCCAGCGGATGCGAACGCGTCGGCACCCACCAACATCTGCTGCGGGGTGCCGACGCGGTCAGCTCGCCAACATGGCCTGGAAGTCGCTGAGCGACAGCTCGTCACCCCGCTGTCCGGCCCCGAGGCCAGCGAGCCGCGCGAATCTTACGAAAGCACATCCACGTAGTCGCCGGCCGACGTGGAGGCGGCAGTGGTGGGTCTGTCAAACGAGCGGTGTAACTGGGGTGGTTGGGTTACTGCCGGGCGGCTGAGAGCCGGCCGTCGAAGGTGATGTCGAAGGCGTTCAACGCGGTCTTCCAGCGCATGGTCCAGCGGGCCTGTCCCTTGCCCGTGGGATCGAGCGACATGATCGCCATGTAGACGCACTTCAACGCGGCTTGCTCGTTGGGGAAGTGTCCGCGAGCCTTGACCGCCCGGCGGATCCGCGCGTTCACCGACTCGATCGCGTTCGTCGTGCAGACGATGCGGCGGATCTCGGTGTCGAACCGCCGGAACGGGGTGAATTCCTCCCCGGCGTTCTCCCACAGTTTCACGATCGCCGGATACTTCCTGCCCCAGGCGTCGACGAACTCGGCGAACCGCTCCAGGGCGGCCTCCTCGGTCGGCGCCGTGTAGACGGGCTTGAGGAGGCGGGCGATCTTGTCCCAGTCCTGGCGGGCCGCATAGCGGAAGGAGTTCCGCAGCAGATGGACCACACAGGTCTGCACGATCGTGCGGGGCCAGACCGTCTCCACTGCCTCGGCCAGGCCCTTGAGCCCGTCACAGACCAGCATCAGCACGTCGCTGACACCGCGGTTCTTGATCTCAGTGAGGATGTGCAGCCAGTGCCTGGCGCCCTCGCCGCCGTCGCCGGCCCCCAGCCCGAGGATCTCGCGTCGCCCCTCGGTAGTCACGGCCATGGCCACATAGATCGGCCGGCTGGCGACCGCGCCGTCGCGGATCTTGACGTGGATGGCGTCGATGAAGACCACCGGATAAACGACGTCGAGCGGCCGGTTCTGCCACTCGGCCATGCCGTCCAGGTCCTTGTCCGTGATCGTGGAGATGGTCTGCCGGGAGACCTCCGCCCCTAGACCTCCGCGAGATGGGCCTGGACCTCACCGGTGGTCTGGCCCTTGGCGGCCAGCGAGATGACCATCTCGTCGACACCGGTCAGGCGCTTCTGCCGCTTCTTTACGATCTTCGGTTCGAAGGAGCCGTCCCGGTCGCGGGGCACCGATATCTCCACCGGTCCCACCTCGGTCAGCACGGTCTTGGAGCGTTTGCCATTGCGGGAGTTGCCGCCGTCCTTGCCCGCCGGATCGTGGTTGTCATAGCCGAGGTGGTCGGTGATCTCGCCCTCGAGAGCGGACTCCAGCAGCCGCTTGGCCAGCTGCTGCAGCAGCCCGCCCTCGCCGGTCAGCTGCAGGCCCTCGGCCTGGGCCCGGCTCACCAGCTCGTCGATCGACTGGTCATCCACGGCCTTCGCTGACACCACCGCTGCCGACTTGACAGCCTCGCGCCCGGCCGCGTTCTCACTGGTCATCGATGCATCTTCCATGATCGGGAGTTACACCGAACGATTTGCAGTCCCGGCTTCCCCAGCGGCGGACCCAATCGCGCCACCGGGGAGGAGCATCTGTGAAGCCCTTTCGGTTATCCGGTGGTGTAGGGGAGGAACTCCACGGAGGAGGCCACGTCGTTGAAGCCGTTGCCGTTGTTGAAGCTGATCGACTCGCCGGGAAGGAGTGTCACGGGCACTCCCTTGAAGTCGTAGTCGGGGTAGATCCGGACGAGGTAGCGGCTGTTGTTGACGACCGAGCTGGTCACGTCGTTGAAGTTGTAGTCGTCCAGGCGCGAGATGTCCTCGGTGGTCCGCAGGATGCGGGCGCTGCCGGAGGCGTTGTAGTCCCAGTTGTCGTAGAGGCAGACGTAGTTGCGGGTGCAGGCGTCGCGGCCCTGACCCCGGATGATCGACGCGTCGGCCGAGGCCGGCGCAGCTGCCGCGAGCAGGGCGGCGGTGGCGAGTGCGATACCGGGCACGAGGCGGGACGAAACGGCGACGCGGCGCATACTCGAGCGTGCAGCACGGAACACGAGCGTTCCTTTCCAAAGGAGCCGGAATGGCCGGCCAGCACGGCCGACCGTCTGCCCACCCAGCATCTCGACCTCGCAACGTAACAGCAATACTACAATTAGTAATCGCCCAGTGTCGTGGGAGTACATGCTGGCAGCACTCCTGCCCAACGCGCCCCTCGCCGGCTGAACGCCCCCCGCGCTCCCCCCGTCCTCCCCGGCACCGCTGCCACCCCCCCCCCAAGGGCAGGCTCCCGGCGGCCGATGGCGGTGGCATGAAAACGCGTTCTGTCTTCGCCGCACACTCTCTCGTGGCCCGCCGCCTATTCCGGGTGGCCATCGGGCTGTTCCGCCGCCCTGTGGGTGGTGGCACCCAGGCCCCCGGCCGCGATCGCCGGGACTGCTGCACCGCGCCACGCGGATGCTGCGGACAAGGAGGGCCTGCGGGCGCTGTTCGGATCGGAGAACCGTGCGATCCGCGCGCGCGAGTGCGTGGTCGCGGTGACGTTCAACGCGGCCTGGAACGACGCCGGCCTGAACCGCGTCCTCGGCGAGCTCGCCCGCCGACACGAGCCTGCCGCGTTCTTCCTGACCGGCGACTTCGCCCACCGATATCCCCAAGCGGTGAGAAATATCGC
This sequence comes from Streptomyces sp. NPDC127190, assembly GCF_042672505.1. NCBI lineage: Bacteria > Bacillati > Actinomycetota > Actinomycetes > Kitasatosporales > Streptomycetaceae > Streptomyces > Streptomyces sp. NPDC127190. The sequence continues at coordinate 21,991 of NZ_JBHXVE010000043.1, read as the reverse complement.
GGCCGCGGGACACGGCCTGGGCAACCATTCTTACAGCCACCCCTACTTCAAGGACCTGACCACGGCCGGACAACGCCGCGAAATCCGGGCAGCGGACCGGGCTCTGCGCGCGGCCGGGGCAGCAGGGGCTCTGACCCCGTTCTTCCGGTTCCCCTACAGCGAGACCAGCCCCGCACAGATCAGGGAGGTCAACAGGCTGGGATTCACGGACATCGAATTCACCACCGACACCAACGGGCGGAAGGGCACCGAGGGCGACATGACCGTGGAACGCGCCGTGCGCAGGGCACTGGAGGCCCTTCACCCAGGGGCGATCCCGCAGAAGCACGTCGGGGCATTTGAGGGCCGCACCGAGGTGATCGACGCCCAGGCTCTCCCGCGGATCCTCGACGCGATCACCGCCCACGGCTACCGGGTCGTCGACCTCCACACCCTCCTCCACCTCAGACCCACCCGTAGGCAAAGCCCCGAGATACAACCGATGGCATGCACCGACCTCCCGAGACAGGGTGATGATCAAAGCTGTGAACCACCCATTCAGCTCACGAACCCCAGATAACGTCGTCCCCCGCTGCCGAATCGAACATCTCGTTCGGGGCGGCCAGTTCACCGGAATTCATGGGCGGACAGAGCGCGGGGGCGTCCTCGCCGCAGCACGCGAGGACACTGATCGGAGAAGAGGGCACGAGGACGCGGCTTGGACGCCGCTGAGTTCTTCGCTGGCCCTTGAGGTTCAAAGACGGGTTCTGAGCCGCAGTTCGTGGCCCATGCGGCTGGCCAGGCACGAGTGAATCCGACGGCGGGCGCGTCAACTGGCTGTCCGGGTGCGAAGTTTCTCAATGGGGCCAGTGAACCTCTTTCATCCTGTGCTGGCGGGTGAAATGGGCTGGTCAGCGGGCGTGGTGACGAGGCAGGGCCCCTCGTCGTTGGCGTGGTGATTCCACTCAGCACACCGGCGACCGAAGGGGCCCTGTTGGTTCCGTATCCTGCCACGCTCGACGTCCCGCATGAGCTCGTCGAGCATGTTGCCTGGCTCCTGCACGAACACCGCCGCGCACGCAACACCCGCTGGCGGAAGCTCGGCTGCTTCGACCAAGCACTGCTCACGCTGGTCCACCTACGCAAGAACGAGACGTTCGCCCAGCTCGGCGCCGGGTTCGCGATATCGCAGGCCACCGCTTGGCGCTACGTGGACGAGGCCCTGGAGGTGCTGGCTTCCTGGGCCCCCGGCCTCCACGAAGCCCTCACCGGCCTCGGTGAGGGCGACCACGTCATCGTTGACGGCACACTGATCCCCACCGACCGCGTCCGTGCCGATCAGCCGTACTACTCGCAGAAACACAAGAAGCACGGCATGAACGTGCAGGTCATCGCCCGCCCGGACGGCACACCCCTGTGGTTCTCCCGCGCGACACCCGGCCGGACACATGACCTGACCTCGGCCCGCGCCCACGGCATCGTCCAGGCTTGCCTGACCCGACAGATCCTTGTGCTGGCAGACCGCGCCTACCAGGGCGCCGGCGCCACCTTCCGCACCCCGTACTACCACCACAGCGAACAGCCCGAGCACTACCAGCAGTTCAACCGCGACCACGCTCGACTCCGAGCCCCCGGTGAACGCGCCTTCGCCCGACTCAAGTCCTGGCGCATCATGCGCAGAGCACGCTCCTCCACCCGCCGCGTCAGCCGCACCGTCCAAGCCATCCACGTGCTACTGACCTGCGACTCTTCAGGATGAAAGAGGTTCAGTGAGGAATTCCAGGGCGATACCGATCTTGCGCAGGTCCTCGACGGTGACGAGGAGGTCGATGCCGCGGCCGAGGCGGCGGAACTCGTGGACGGTCGGGATGACCTGGACGTCGGGGTGCAGGTTCTTGAAGCGGACCGCCATCGCGACGGCGTTCTCGTATGCGGGCCAGACCTTGACACGGGTGGAGACCTTCTCGTGGAACACCTCGAAGCAGACCGGGGTGAGGGCGTCAAGCTGGGACTGGACTTCCTGGGTGGCGGTCGAGCAGCGGGCGTAGCCGATGCGGACCGCGGTGATCCCCGCCGCGAGCGGCGCGGGCTCGGCCGCCGCTGGTGTACCGGGCTCGGGGCCCAGCGTCCAGCGTCTACCGGGGTGGCGGTCGGGCGGGGTGAGGATGTGGAGTTCCTCGGCGACGCGGGGCACGAGCTGGAGGCGGCGGGTGTGGTACTTCGCCGCGGTCTTCCCGGCCCCGGTGCGGCACGCCGCCCCGGCGGGCACGTCACAGGACGGGCAGGGCTGGCGCTCGATGGCACCGGGGGCGTCGAACCCCTCGTCAGTCACGCCTCAGAAGCTACAGCCATGACGACGTTTCAATAAAGCATTCCAAGAGGCCGATTGAGAACGTGGAGGGCGAACATTTCGGACACTGGGCGGACGGCCGGGGCGGCTTCTCATTTGGCCATTTGTGAGAACCGTGCTGCGTTACCGTTGGCCCTGGGCGTGGTCGATGCGTCCTCGCGGGTTGACGGCGCCGGATTATACGGCGGAGCGCTTGACTGCGCACCGGTGCTCAAGGGGGCGCTCGTGTGCGGAGACCTCTCTATGGCATCCGCAGCATGGTGAAGTGCTCTCTTCCGATCAGTGCGCCCCCTGATCAGGCTTTTCTGCGCAGCACAAAGGGAGTGACATCGATAGCACGGTGCGACCCGGGCACCGCAGGATCAGAGTCAGCTCCCGAAATCCCGCGTGTGCACCAAGTGCTGGACGGTACGGCTGATGATGCACGGGTGGTGGTGGCCTAGTACGGACGGCATCAGCGCTTCGAGGCCACGGGTGAGGTGGCCCTGGTCGACGGGCAACAGATTCCGGTCTTCCAGTTCGCATACAGCACCGCGATCGCCGAGTAGTGCGGAGGCGCACCCATGTCTGCTTCAGAACGCGAGCCCATCGCGATCGTCGGAGTCGGGTGCCGGTTTCCCGGCCGTGTGGAAAGCGCGGCGGAGCTGTGGAATCTGGCGGCCGAGGGCCGACAGACGGTGGGGCCGGTGCCGGCTGACCGGTGGGGGGCGGGGCGGCTTGCGGCCTTGCACGATCCGGAGCTGGCCGAGCGGGCGGGGCACGGCTGTTTCCTGGAAGGGGATGTGTGGGCGTGGGAGCCTGAAGCGTTCTCGGTCGCTCCGATGGAGCAGAGGTGGGTGGATCCGCAGTTCCGGGTGCTGATGGAGGTGGCCTGGCAGGCTGTGGAGCATGCGGGTGTGCCGATGGACCGGATCCGCGGTTCACGGACTGGTGTCTATGTGGGCACGTACGCGCCGGACAATCTCTTCCGTGAAGCACGGCCGGTGGAGGATGCCCCCAACAGCCCGTATCTGTTCGGGAACTTCACCGCCGGCGCGGCCGGACGGGTCGCCTTCTCGATGGATCTGCGCGGGCCGGTGATGGTCGTCAGCACGCACTGCTCATCCGGGCTCGTCGCGCTGGACACGGCGTGCGGGGCGCTCACTCTGGGAGAGTGCGACACCGCCCTGGCCGGTGCCGTGCTGCTGATGCTCTCGCCGGAAACGCATTACTGCGAGGCTCCCCTGCTGCTGTCCGGGAGCGGCGCGTGCTACGCCTTCGACTCCCGTGCCGACGGTTATGTGCGGGGCGAGGGTGCGGGTGTGCTGGTGCTGAAGCGGCTGGCCGATGCGCGGCGGGACGGGGACCGGGTCCTTTCCGTCATCCGGGGCAGCGCGGTGAACAACGACGGCCAGGCCAGCCGCCTGACGGCGCCCTCCACGTCCATGCAGCAGCAGCTGTTCAGGGAGGCGGTGACCAAGGCGGGCATCGACCCGGGTGAGGTCGGACTGGTAGAGGCCCACGGCCCGGGCACTGCTGTGGGTGACCCGGTCGAGTACACCTCCATCAACGCCGTCTACGGGCGCGGCCGGGGCCGGTGCGCTCTCGGCTCGATCAAGACGAACATCGGGCACTCCGAGCCGGTTTCCGGTATCGCGGGCGCCATCAAGGCGATGGAGTCCCTGCGGCGCGGTGCCATCCCTCCCAACGCCACTTTCAAGGAGTGGAATCCCGCCATCTCGCGGGGCGAGGACTCCCGGCTCTTTGTGCCGACCGAGCTCGCCGCGTGGCCGGTGGACGGCCAGGCGCGGCTGGCGGCTGTCTGCTCGTACGGGGTGACCGGCACCAATGCCCATGTGGTTCTCGAGTCCGCCCCCACCGCGCGCGCCCGGCCTCACCGTCCCCGGCTGGCCGAGGGGCAGGCCCGGCTGTTCGCTCTGTCGGGCAGTTCCCCGCAGACCTTGACCCGTTCGGTGTCCCGCCTGGCCGCATGGGCGGAGGGTCCCGGAGCCGGCACCGGACTGCTGGATGTGGCCCACACACTGGCCCAGCGGCGTTCGCACGCGGACCACCGCCTGGCCATCGTCGCCCGCGACCACCGTCAACTCGCCGCCAGGGCCCGCACCTTCGCCGTGCAGGAGGCGGCCGACGGGGTGGTCTCCGGTACCCCTGTCCTGCCGCCCCGGCACTCGGGTCCAGTGTTCGTTTTCACCGGGCAGGGCTCGCAGCGGCCCGGCATGTGCCAGGGCATGTTGGCGAGTGAACCGGTGTTCGCCGCGGCAGTGGACGAACTGGAACCACTGATCCGCGCTGAGGCCGGGTTCTCGCTACGCGAGGTAATCGAACACCCGGAGCGGCTGGTCGGGGTGGAGCGTATCCAGCCCGTTCTCTTCAGCATCCAGGTGGCGCTCGCGGCGGTCTGGCGGTCTTGGGGGATCGAGCCCGCGGCCGTCATCGGGCAGTCGCTGGGGGAGGTCGCCGCGATGGTCGTGGCGGGCGGCCTGAGCCTGGAGGACGGCGTGAAGGTGATCTGCCGCCGCTCGGCACTGCTGGCCACCATCTCCGGCGGGGCCATGGCCTCGGTGATGCTCGGCGCCGCCCAGGCGCAGGCGGCGATCGACGAGGCCGGGGCAGACGGGGTGACCTTGGGCGTGCTCACCTCACCCGGCATCACGGTCGTCTCCGGGGACGCCGTACAGATCGCCGCTCTGGTCGAGCGGTGGGAGGCCGACGGCGTGGTGGCCAAGCTGATCGAAGTGGACGTGGCCTCGCACTCCCCGCAGGTCGACCCCATCCTGGCCCGGCTGCGCATGAAGCTGGCCGACGTCCCCCGGGCGCATCCCCAGATCCCTTTCTACTCCACTGTGTCGCCCGACCCGCTGGACCCCGGGCTGCTGGACGGGGCGTACTGGGTGCGCAATCAGCGCGAGACGGTCCGGTTCCACACGGCTGTCTCCGCCGCGCTCGCCGCCGGGCACCGGCTGTTCATCGAGTGCACCGCCCACCCCCTCGCGGTACGCCCTATCCTGGACACCGCCCGTGCTGACGCCGCCCCCGATACCGTCGCCGTCGGCAGCCTGCGCCAGGGGACGGACGACCAGGACGCGCTGTTGACCCACCTCGGCACGCTCCACGTGGCCGGATATGACGGCATCGACTTCGCCAGCCACTACGGGGGCGGTGACCTCGCAGACGTTCCGGTCACCGACTGGCACCGCACCCGTCACGGCGGCGACGAGCCCGTCTACCGCCTGGTGGCTCCCGCCCTTCCGGGAGCGGCGCAGCATCCGCTGCTCGGCGGCCACGTCCACGATCCCGATGTCCCCGGGCGCCATTTGTGGCAGACGCCCGTCGGCCCGCGGCTGCTGCCCTGGCTTGCCGACCACGCGGTGGCGGACGTGCCTGTGCTGCCCGGCACCGGAGTCGTGGAGATGATGCTGGCCGCCGCAGCCTGCGTGTTCGGTACCGGACACGTCGCCGCCTGGGACGTTAGCGTGCTGACTCCGCTCGTCCTCGATCCCGAGCCGCAGGTCACCACCCGGCTGGTCCGCGACGGCGACACCGTGCGCATTGAGATCGTGACCGTCGGCGAGGACGGCGTGACCGTGCACGCCCGGGGTAGCGCAGGCCCGCTGCCCGAGGATGAGCGCCCCACGCCGCTCGCCCCTGCCGACCTGGATCCCAAGGACTGGCGGGACTACGACATCGCGGCCCTGCACCGGACCTTCCGGGACAAGCACAACGTCTTCCACGGCCCCGCCTTCACCGCTCTGGACCGCATCCAGGTGCACCCCACCGAGGATCTGTCCCTGTCCGTACTGCACACCCATGAGAGCGCCCAGGTCTCCGCGGGGGCCATGGCCCTGCACCCAGCACTCGCCGACCAGGTGGTGCAGACCGCGGTGGCGGCCTGGCTTGCCCACTACACGCTCACCCCGGGCCCGGTGGTCGTCGCCGGATTCGGGAAGGTACGGGTCCACGGGCCGACCGCCCACGCCCGCAGGGCCCTGGTACGGCTTCACCAGGCCGATGATCTGGGCTGCACGGCCTCTGGCTGGCTGGCCACTGCCGACGGCACCGTCGTCGCCGAGCTCTGCGGACTGCGCATCGCCAACATCACCCCGCCCACCGAACGCTTCACTGCCCGCCTGCTCCACCAGGAATGGGTCCCCGCCCCCGCCCCTGAAGGCCGGCCCCGGGCCACGGAGAGCACCTGGACCGTCCTCGCCGCCGACGACAGCTCCTGGCCCGCGGATCTCGCCCTGGAACTCAACAAGCAGACAGCCGGCAGCCGGCTCCTGCCTCTGGCCGCCGCCCTCAACGGCACGGATGTTCCGGCCCCCCGTACGGGAGTCGTCCTCGCTCTGGGCGACGAGCAGCAGTCCGCTGACACCCCCAGCGCCGCCCGGACATCGGTTGCCCACGTGGTCACGCTGGTACGCCGGTTGTCGCAGGGGGAGCACCCTCCCCGGCTGTGGGTTCTCAGCCGTGCGGGCCGTGCGCCGCTCACCACGGCCGCCGTCCGCGGCCTGCTGCGGGTCGTCGCATACGAGCATCCCGAGCTGCGGGCCGGCGTCCTGGAGTTCGCGCCGCACCAGGCGCCGTACCCGGACATCGTGAGCGAGCTGCTCGACTGCCAGCAGCCCCTCACCGAGATCGCACTGTCGCCTGTGGGACGCCACATCGCCCAGGTACGCACCGGGGCGGACGGCGACAGCCCCGCCGACAGGACCGGAGCGCCGGTGCGGCCCGGCGCGGCCTACCTGGTCACCGGTGGTCTGGGCGGTCTCGGCCTGCTCACCGTCGAATGGCTCGCGCGGAGCGGCGCGGGCCGGATCGTCATCAGCGCACGTTCCGCCCCCGTCGCCGAAACCGAAGCCCGGCTGGACACCCTGCGCAATGCGGGTACCGACATCCACATCGCCTGCGGTGACATCGGTGACCCGGCGGTGGCCGCACGGGCGGTCGCAGTGGCCGGCGCGGACGGCTGCACCCTGCGCGGGGTGTTCCATGCGGCCGGTGTCGTCGAGGACGCCACCATCACCCGCCTCGACGACACTCTCCTGGAACGGGTCTGGCGCGGCAAGGCCGACGGCGCCTGGGCTCTTCACCAGGCCACAGCGCAGAGCGATCTCGATCATTTCATCCTGTACTCTTCCGTCGCCTCCCTGATCGGCTCCCCGGGACAGGCCGCCTACGCTGCGGCCAACGCCTTCCTCGACGGCCTGGTGGGCCACCGCCTCGACCACGGTCTGCCCGCCACCGGTATCCACTGGGGCGCCTGGAGCGAAGTCGGCCGCGGACAGCACCTCGCCGACCGGGGCTTCCTCACCATCAGCCCCGCCGAAGGCATCGACGCACTCGAACGTATCCTGACCGCCGGACACCGCCAGATCGCGTACTCCCCACTGGACACCGCCCAGTGGATCGCGCCCTATCCGGCCCTGCGCACCTCCACCCTGCTCGCCCCGCTGCTCACCGGCGAGGAACCCGAAGAAGACGAGACCGCGGTACGCGCCCAGCTCCTCGCGGCCGAGAGCCCGCCGGAGCGCCGGGAGATCCTGGAGACCTTCATCATCGGGACCGTACGCGAACTGCTTGGCGGCACCACCCGCCACATCGGTCCGCACACCAGCATGGTCATCCTCGGCCTCGACTCCCTGGGCGCCCTCCAGCTCCAGCAGCGCCTCCAGCACGCCCTGCACATCGAGATGAAACCCGGCGTGATCTGGGTCAAACCCAGCCCCGCATCACTGACCGCCTGGCTCCTGGACGCGATGGGCCTGGCGGATCAAACCTCCCGGAGGTGATGGCCGTGTGCACCCGACCCGAATCCGACCCGGCCAAGGCCGAGCGCGAGCCCGCCCGGGCGTCGGCGCCCCCCGTCCGGCGGCGCCGTCCCACACCGGTGGTCCTCTGGGCCACCGTTGGGGCCCTCTTCCTTGGCCTGGAGGCATACGTGGCGGTGCGCTACCTTGCCTCGGGGCAGCTCTGGCTGAGCACCGGCGACCTCGGCACACTGAGCAGGACCCATCAGACCCTGCTCTGGACCGCGCAGTTCCTCGTTATCGTGATGGTCGTCCCGCTCGTCGTCTGGATCGCACGCCGCTGCATCGCCGAACGCCGCCTGACCATTGACGCGTTGCTGCTGCTCGGATTCGTCTCCCAGGCGGGGCTCGACCCCTACTTTTCCCCCATGGGGATGCTCAACTCCGCGAGCCTGCACATCCCCTCCTGGGGCGAACACCTACCGGCCTGGCCGGAGGTCTTCGGATTCCCCGACCCCTCAGTCAAGGTCGAACCTCTTCTGGTCACCGGTGTCGGATACCTCACCGGCCTAGTGTTCGCGCTCACCGCCGCCGCCGTCATGCACTTCTGGGTCCTGCGGCGGTGGCCCAATTTGAGCGGAATCCGCCTCGCCGCCACAGGACTCGGTATCTGCGCAGGCATCGGACTGCCCATCGAGATCATCTGGATCCGGACCGGCGCCTACGCCTACAGGGAAGGCGTCCCGCTCCTGACGCTCTTCTCCACCGAGTGGTACCAGGTCCCCGTCTACCTGCCACTGACATCCGGGATCTTCTGGTACGGAACCGCCTGGCTCATCCGGCACTACTACATCCACCGCGGCCCCAACAACACCGTCTTCCGGGGCACCACCCTGCTGCCGCCCCGGGCCAGGACACCCATCCGGGCACTCGCCGTCATCGGGATCCTGGACGTGTCCGTGATGCTCGACTGCATTGCCTTCCGGCTCTTCACTCTGCTGCCAGGATCGATAACGGCCGATCATCTGCCACTGCCGTTCGTGTGACCCCCGTCGCCCCACGCCCGCCCGGAAAACGCGGCCGAGGCCGACGCCGGCCGCGATCGGTGATCCGCCGCCCCTCTCCCGCACCCCAGGAGTGTCCATGCCAAGTACGCGCCATGGTCATCGGCGCCGGCCTAGCGGGGCACTTCGCAGCTCGTGTCCTGGCCGGACGCTTCCGGCAGGTCATCGACGGTGGGGCTACCACCCCTGAACCACGAGTCGAGGAGCCACTGGCATGACCTTGGTCCGTTGCGCCGCCTCTCCCTGCCAGGCAAGCGACATCCTGATCAGCACTACGCGGCAGAACATCGGCAACCTCGCCGTGGCAGCCTTCGGGGGTATCCGCCGGCTGCTCGCCCTGCCGCTGCTGGGCAGCGGTTATCTGGCCTACCTCGCCGCCCTCTTCTGGCCTGCGATAATCGCCCGTGCCACCGCCATGAGCAACCTGCTCCTGTCCGTCATCGGTCTGGTCACCCTCGGCTCCATGCTGTCCACCCTGTACGTGGTCTCCCTGTTTCTGCCCGCGAGCACCAAGTTGGGGAGCCGGACCGCACAGCGCGCTGCGCCGAAGGCGCGGGCCTCTGCACCAGCAACGCCAGATTCCGCATCAGCCAAGTGAGGCCAGGAGTGCCGATGTCCCCCCTCCCCGCAACCACCCCAGATCACGCCGTCGCCACCAGCACGGAGATCACGGGCCTGCTCCCGTGCGCTCTCCTGGCCAGCACTCCCCAGACCCGGGGGGTGCGATGACGCCCGAGGCACCCGGGAGCCCCGGGCGGGTGCAGGCCGTGGTCATCGGCGTCGGCATGGCGGGACTCCTCACCGCCCGTGTCCTGGCCGAACACTTCCGGCAGGTCATCGTCCTCGACCGGGACGAACTGCCCACCTATGCGGCACACCGCACCGGGGTCCCCCAGGGGGCACACGTCCACGCACTGTTCACCCGGGGGCTGCGCACCGTAGAAGAACTCCTTCCTGGATTCACCGCCGCCCTCCTCCAGCGCGGTGGACAGAACATCGACGTCGGCGCCGACCTGGCCATTCACACCCCGTACGGCTGGGGTGTCCGCTCCCCTTCCGCCCTCAGGGTGGTCGGAGCCAGCCGTCCACTCATCGAAGCAGTCGTCAGAGAACAGATCACCGCACTCCCTGGCGTCCGCCTCCTCGACCGCCACCACGTCGAACACCCGATAGGCACCAGACACCGCGTGACAGCCGTCCGGGTCCGGGACCTGCGGGGCGGAACCACAGCCGACATCCCTGCCCAACTGGTTGTGGACGCCTCCGGGCGCGGCTCCCGGCTCCCCGCCTGGCTGAAGACGCTCGGCTGCCCCGAACCGGTACCCGAGAGCGTGGTCGACCCCCAACTGAGCTATGCCACCCGGTTGTACCGTAGGAGCTCCGCCGACGGCCTGGGCTGGCGCGCCTGCTACAGCCTGCTCAACGCCCCCGCCACGACACGCGGCGCGGTGATCGCCCCCATCGAGGACGGGCGCTGGATCGTCACCCTCCTCGGGATCGGCCCGGATCGCCCCACCAGGCAGGAGAACGACTTCCTCCCCTTCGCCGCCTCCCTGCCCACCGCCGAGATCGCGCACGCCCTCCAACACATGACACCGCTCACCCCCGTGGCCACCAGCCGTGCCACCGCCAACCGCCGCCGTCACCTCGACCGGGCCCCGGCGCTCCCCGCCAACCTCTTCGTCCTCGGCGACGCGGCATGCGCCTTCAACCCCATCTACGCACAAGGCATGACAGTAGCGGCGCTAGGTGCCCGGCTTCTGGGTGCCTGCCTGCGCGGACCGGCCGGGCCGACGGCCACCGCGGCCCGCTTCCACCGCCGTCTCTCCCGGCTGATCGACGGCCCCTGGCTCCTGGCCACCTCCGCCGACCAGCGCTTCCCTCTCACTCAAGGCCCCGCCCCCTCCCTCACGCGGCGTCTCATGGCCGATCACCTGGACCGGGTGCTGGCAGCAGGAGCCCGCAACCCCCAGGTGCAGCACGCGTTTCTGAAGGTCCTGACCATGGTCGACGGCCCCTCCTCGCTCGCAGCCCCCGCCACCCTGCTCCGCACTCTGCGCCACAGCGCCCGGACAGTGCCAAGCCCGGTACCCGGTCCGTGCCCAGCCACCAGGCCCCAGTCATCTCAGCCATGAGCTCAACGGCGGTCGGCGACCAGCGGGAGCGGATCAAGCCCGTCGCAGACGCCCACGACATGGCCGGTCCGGCGGGGCCGGAGGCGTTCCGCCTGTGCATTTACGGCGGCACGCAGCACCTGCCGGACCCGCAGATGTCTGGCCTTCCGCTGCCCCGGCCCCGGCACAGGCCCCCCAGGCGCCCGACGCGGGAGGCTGCAGGCCCCGTCCGGGCGCCTTCTACCAGGTGCGGCCGCCGCGCCGGGGCGGTTCCCAGATTTCCGCTCGGTGTACAGCGGCGCCTCTACCGTCCAGGCCCGATACCGGGGATGGGGGTGACGGAAGGGGTTGTGGAGTGGGGCGGGGTCTGGGTCTGGACGGGGTGGTGGACCACTTCACCCTGTCCGGCGACGAGGCGGGATGGTTACGCAACAAGACCGGGGCGACGAGACTGGGCTTCGCCGTCCAGCTCAAGTTCCTGATCTGGCGCGGCCGGTTTCCCAAGATGCGCATGGAACTGCCGCCCGATGCGGTCGAGCACGTCGCGAAGCAGGTGGGCGTCGCCGCGTCCGAGCTGGGGTTCTACGGCTTCACCTCGCGTGCTGCGAAGCGTCACCGCAGCGAGCTGCGAGATCTGACCGGCTGGCACGAGTGCACCACGACCGATCACCTCACGCTCGTCTCCCACCTGGTGGACGCGATCTGGCACGACGAACGGAGCCAGGAGCAGGTACGGGCCGAGCTGTTCCGGCAGATGCGGCACGAGCTGATCGAGCCTCCGACCCCGGACCAGGTCACCTCGACCATCCGGTCCGCGCTGCACCAGGCCGACGAGCGGGCCGTCGCCGAGGTCGCCGCGCGGCGCCTTGCGTGGGAAGAGGAGTGTCCCCGCCGGCTGGACGCGCTGATCTTCACCGACCCGACCGACAACGACGATGCCGCCGACCAGGATGAGGCCGCAGCCGTGGACGATGACAGCACCGAGGAGGACGACGAGATCGAGTCGGTGCTCTCGGACATCAAGGACCATCCGGGCAACGTCAGCCTCAACTCGGCACACCCTGACCAACGACCGACTGATCCAAACGAAACTGCGTAGTTCGGATAAGACCAACTCGGCGCGTTCGGCCTGGCCCTGAACGCCGTGGTGCTGTTCAACAGCCTCTGCATCGACGCCGCAGTCAAGCAGCCGGCCGCCGACGGCTTCTGCCGTCACCGACGAGCTACCCGCCCGCCGCTCCCCCCTCCAGTACGACCCCATCGACTTCCTCGGCCGATACGCCTTCACCCCGCCGCCGGCGCCGGGCCTGCGGCAGCTGCGCTACCCGCACGGCGGCGACGACGGCGAGGACGAGTAGCCTCAGCCCGCTGCACACGAAAGGGGTTCGGTGATGTGCGACCCAGATACGTTGCACAGAGGCAAAAAGGTGCTCCTTAAGCCCTCATGGCGTGACGGCGCTCCGCTCGAAGGTGTCACCTGTCCGTGGCGTCGGGAACGAAGGGTTGATCCGGGCTCGTGGGCGATGAGCGCCGCGGGAGCATCATGGCCGTGGTCACTGCGGTGGCGAGGATGAGCGCGGCGGCGAGGCAGAAGGCGTTGCGGGCGCCGGTGAGCGCGGCGGCCGGGGTGGGGGCGCCGCGCGCGGCGGCATGGAAGAAGAGGCTGCCGAGCAGGGCGACGCCGAGAGTGCCGCCGAGTTGCTGCACCGCGTTGAGCAGGCCGGCGGCGGAACCCGTCTCGTGGGGGCGGACTCGGTGCAGGGCGGTGGTGAAGAACGGCACGGCGTACAGGCCCTGACCGATCCCGGCCACGGCCAGTGCGGGCAACAGCAGCCAGGGGTAGGAGGCGGGCGGGCTGGTGGCGTACACGGCGGCGGCCGATACGACTCCGGTGAGCAGGGCCAGCAGGCCGGCGCTCATGACCCGGGCCCCGTAACGGGGTACGAGCCAGGTACCGGCGACCCAGGACGACAGCGCCATCATCGCCGACCACGGCAGCAGGGTGAAGCCGGCCGAGAGGACGTCGCGGTGCAAACCCAGCTGCATCTGGAGCACGGCCACCAGCATGAGGCCGCCCACCACCGCGAAGAACAGCACGCTGGACACCAGCGCGGCGGTGAAGCCGCGGTCGACGAACAGGCCCGGCTCGATGAGCGGGCTGCGGCCGCCGCGGGCTCGCCGCCGTTGATGTGCGGCGAAGCCCGCCAACACCGCGCCGCCGGCGGCGAGCATGGCCCAGCACCAGCCTGGCCAGCCGTACGCGCCGCCCTCGATGAGCGGATAGACCAGCAGGCTGCTGCCCAGGACCGCCAGCGCCGTGCCGGCGTGGTCCAGCCGTGGCCGGAGCGCGGCACGGTCCTCGTGCAGCAGCGGCGTGGCCGCCAGCACGGCGGCGCCGAGGGGGACGTTGACGAGGAAGACCGCCCGCCAGGAGGAACCCAGCACATCCGCTTGGGTCAGCGCGCCACCGACCATCGGGCCGGTCACCGCGGCGAGCCCCATGACCGGCCCGATGGTGCCCATGGCCCGGGCCAGTGCCGAGCCGGTGAACATGGCGCGGATCATGCCGATGGTCTGCGGGATGATCAGTGCGGCCGCGGCACCCTGCACCGCCCGCAGGGCGATCAGCGCCGCCGTGGACGGCGCGAGCGCGCACCCCAGCGAGGCCAGGACGAAGCCGCCCATGCCCAGGCGGAACACCCGACGCCGGCCGATGATGTCACCCAGCCGTCCACCGGTGATCAGGAAGACGGCGAACGGCAAGGTGTACGCGGCACTGAACCACTGGATGCTGGAAGCCGGACCGCCCAAACCGGCTCGGATCACGGGGGCGGCGACGGTCATGATGGTGGCGTCGAGGAGGTTCATGGCCTCGGCGATCAGCAACACGCCGAGTGCGGCCCAGCGCCGCTGCGGCGGCGCAGTGATGGTGGAGTACGACATGCGCTCGACAGTGCGCGCCGCCGCCGGGCCATCTCCACTTCGAGCGGCTGGATCGGTGAAACATTCCATCAGAGTGTCTGTGGTGCATGATTCTCACATGCTGGACGACATCGACCGTGGTCTCATCCATGCCCTGCGCATCGCCGGGCGGGCGCCGTTCAGCGCGATCGCCGACGTCCTCGACGTCTCGGCGCAAACGATCTCCCGCCGCTACCGGCGGCTGTGCGCAGACGCCGGGCTGCGGGTGGTCGGCCTGGCCGAGCCGGAGCGCAGCGACCGCACCCAATGGCTGCTGCGACTGACCACGGGGCCGCGCGCCGCTCAGGACGTCGCCGACGCGCTGGCCCGCCGCGCCGACACGTCCTGGGTCAAGCTCGCCTCGGGCGGCACCGAGATCGTCGCGATCGTGCACACCTCCACCGCCGCCGGGGCCGACGGGCACGCGCTGCTGCTGCACGACATCCCGCGCACCGCCGGTATCACCGCGGTCTCCGCGCATTGCGTCCTGCACACCTACCTCGGCGGGCCCACCGCATGGTCCGGCCACCAACAGGCCCTCGACGCCACGCAGCAGCGCCGCCTGCGCACCGCCGTGGCCGAGGCGGCGCCTGTCACCGCCGCCCCTGAAGTGCGGGCGGACCTCAGCGATGCCGACTCCGACCTGCTCGCTGCCCTCCAGCACGACGGTCGGGCGAGCCTGAGCAGCCTTGCCGCGGCCACCGGCTGGTCGCCCGCCACCGTCGCGCGCCGGCTGGAGCAACTGCGGGCCCACGGACAGCTCTTCTTCGACGTCGAACTCGACTCCACCCTGCTGGGCGTCACCACGCAGGCGCTCCTGTGGATGGCCGTCGCCCCCGCCCACCTCGATCATGTCGCCCGTACCCTGGCCCGACACCCCGAGCTGGCCTACGTGGCCGCCGTCACCGGCCCTCACAATCTCACTGCCCATGCCCTATGCCCCGACCCGGCGGGCCTGCACCGTTACCTCACCGAACGCCTGGGCACCCTGAAGGCGATCACCACCCTGGAGACCGCGCCCGTGCTGCGCACGATCAAGATGGCCGGACCGCTCCCGGCCCCCGGCAAGCCGCCCATGCGACGCCGCCCATAACCCGGGCCAGGCGACGCTCGGCACGTGGCCTCGACCGCCCCTCGGTTGTCATCAACGATCCTTTTGAAAGGTGGTGCAGCACGATCGCGTGGCCGACGTCGCCACCGTCGGTGGCCGCGGCCGCGGCCAGTTCGCCAGCAGCCGCGAGCAAGCCGGCCGCGGCAGCCAGCTCGGCCAGGTCACCCATATCGAGCGTGACGATGCGCGGCCCGCTGCTGAAGGCTGGCGGCCCGCCCGGGCGAGCGCGGTCTCCAGCACCACCGGCCAGCAGCCTCGCGGTGACGTCGATCGCATGCTCACTGTTCCCCCACCGTCTCGGCGCCCATGGTGGTAGTGCCGGCGGCGGACGGATGCGCGGCCGGGAGGGGAGGCGAGCAGCCGATCGTGCAGGTGCAAGTCCGCGGCGGCGATCCACGGCCACGCCCGCATCCGCCCGGTGCCGGGGGACCTCGGCCGCAGCGTCGGCTGCGGCCGAGGTCGAAGACGGCGGTCCGGCCAGGAACGGGCCGAGGAAGACACATCCTTCCCGGACACAGACAGGCGCCGAGATGGATGCCGAGACCACGCGCGCGGGCGGCCCGGGCGACCGCCTCGACATCGCGGCGCAGCCGGCCCGCGAGCACTTGGCCTACCGCGCCAGCCCAGCGGCACAGCTCGCCGCATGCGCACCAGCTCCCGCACCAGGCCAACGACATCGTGACCGGCAGGCAGGCGGGCGGGCGGCCCTCTCCAGCTTGAGAGCCTCCGAAACCGGCTACACAGCAGACAACAGGGCAACGAGCACCTAGAGTTGGTACGGCACGGCCAGCGGAGCTGGCTGCGACGGGAATGGGTCCGACGTCCCTTTCGGGCGTGTATGCCACCAAGGTGACACCGCGTCAATCGCGACAACTTCAGACACGGCCTGTACGTCGGCAGGGCCTCAGTTGATCACTCGTCTTCAGGGTGGTCGACCTGAGACACCTGCCACTTCGCATGCAGTCTTGCGCTCAGCTCGGCCGCCCTCCACCCGGAGGAGAGGCCCACGTATGGATGCGCAGATCGTCCTAGGGATTCTGGCAGCGGCTGGCGCCGTGTCCATCTTCTTGTTCGCCTTGAAAGGCCTGCTCGACCAGATCCCTGATGTGATCCGGTCATGGCGTCGCATCGTGATGGAAGCCCGCCGCGCCCCATCGCATCACGGGCCCGAGCAAGAAGACCACCGCCCGTCCTCCCCTGGCGCCCATGGCTCGTGATCACAGATCAGGCAGGCGCCAACCGATGACGCCAGAGACAGAGCCCGGTGGACGGCGCGAAGCAGCAGTCCTTGAGGACGCCCGGATACCAGGCCCGGGCCGGCCGGCCAGCATCACCCGCAGCCGGGCCAGGCCCACCACGCAGTCGGACAAGTCGCCAAGCCCGTGGCGGAGGCGGCCGAACTGCTCGGCAAGTCGGGGCGGCATCCGCCCTCCGGCCTTGAAGTCCTCGAAACTGACCGAGGAGGCACTCCGTGCGGGCCAGCCGCTGTCCGCCCAGCCGGGGACGCAGCTGACCGGACAGCACCCACCCCCACCCCCGCTTCCCCCCACCCCGTCACACAGAACCCGCACCGCCTCCAACCAGGCCGCCCCCGCACGCCCCCCGGGCAGGCCGACACCGGTGAAAGAGACGGCAGGAGCAGGACCTCACTCAGCACGCCAGAACACCGAAAGATCACCAACACTCGCGAGAAAATCACCAAAGGGCCGAACCTGGTGAGGCCCGGGGCGAGCGGCCGGGCACCAAGACCGCCCGCATCACCGCCCGGCCGACAAGCCGGTGCAGGCGGCCGGAACGCCCGGGCAGCCGCTGAGCCCACCCGCGAGCCGCCTGCCCCCGGCATCCGGGAACGAATCGCAGCCAACAAACCCGGACCGGCCCCTTGCCGCAAGCACCACCGAAGTCACTGCTCCCTTGGGCCGTTCATCAATGTGCGGTGGGCCGATTCACCAGGTCGGACGGGTCCGTGTTCGCTCCGCACAGCACCACGCAGACCTTCTCGCCGTTGCCGGGCCGGTAGCTCCAGCTCATGGCCACCGGGCCGGGCCGGCAGGTCGCGGTCGGGGACGTGCCGGTCCGGTGACGTGAGCGCGGCCAGAGCGGTGGCGGCACCGTGCCGCAGGATGCGCCGCTCGAAGCGACCCCGGCTCGCCCGCTGCCAGAGCTGCGCGAACCGCTCCCGCAGACCGGGTTCCTCGTCGGCAGCCCCGATCCGCAACCTCTCCCCCGCCGACAGGAAGACGGAACAGGCGCAGCACGGCCGGCCCATGGCACTGCCGCAGACCGCGCTCCTGGAGCACGCCGCGAGGCAGGACCTGTACACCGTGATGACCTTCCTCCAGCGGGGAGCACCCACCGCCGCGCATCTGACCGGCGGCAGGCCATAGGCAGCGGTGCTGGCAGGCGCCAGGGCGTGTCGCCGGAGTAGTAGAAGCGGCATCTGCCCCCGGGGCCGGGTGTGCAGGGTTCGCCGGCACGGGGGTCGTACAGGACACGTGCTTGCGTGGCCGGGCCACCGGGAGAGCTCGCTGGCCAGGACCACGCCCTCGTCGACTTCCTCGGCCCGCCACCCGTGGATGTCCAGCAGCAGGCCGACCAGCGGCCCGCCGACCAGTACACCGTAGGCCCGGCTCGGGAACGGGCCGAGACCGGGGCCGAGGTCGTCATGGTCCGCGCCGTCGGACTGCCCCCCGAGCCCTGGCCGAAGGCGCGGGCGGCATGATGCCGTGCACTCCAGCCGTCATCACGCAACACCAACAGAAGACCAAGGCCCCTCATGGTCCCCTTCCCGGCTACGGCAAACCTCTCTTCGGGGCGCTGGGGAGTCCTTCGTGCCGATCCCCTGCCCCGCGAGACCACGGCGTCTTTGATCAGCCGCATCGCCAACCGCTACGGGATGGAAGCGAAGGTGCTGTGGGTCTGCTGAAAGTGGCAACTGCCCGGCCGGGCAGGACGGCGGAGGTGCGCGGGCCGATGCCGAGGTGCTGCTGAACACGGCCGGACGCCGACTTGTGGCAGGCCTGTGCGGCGTCGAGGAGGAGGTGCTGGCGCGGGCGTTGCCGTCCTGGGCGGTGGAGGATGCGAAGCTGCGCGCCGGAACCGGTGATCCGGAGGGGCTGTGGCGGGTCGCCGACGCAGTGGCCGGGCCGGCGGGGTTCGGCTGCCGGCTGTCTGCGGCGCGGCGTAAGGGGGGCCGGGCGGGTGGTGCGGTACACGCCGCGGGGGGGGGGGAGCGGGTGTGCGTGCGGCACGGGCGGTGCCTGCTGGACACCGACGCCGACCAGCCGCTGGAGCACCTGGATCTGCGGAGCCTGCCGGAGGTGGTGGCGGCGCAGCGGCGGTGCGCGTCGGTGGGGCGGCGGGCGGGGCGGGCCGGTGCGGAGCCGGAGTGGGTGTCCGCGCTGGCGCGGGCGGTGGTGGCCCGGTGGTGGGAACAGGCCTACGGCTGGGAGCGGGAGACGGTCTGGCCGCGGCGCCTGCACCTGGCCGCGGGCGGGAATGCCGGCGGTGACCTGGAGCGGTGGCAGGTCGTGGGGCGGGACGCGGTCGCCTTCCCGGAAGTGGTAGCGGTGGTAGAGGCGCTGCTCGACCCGGCCATGGCCGAGCTGGTGTGGGCGGACAGCGGCGCCGGCCGGCCGCAGGCACTGCCCGCCGACGGATTGTTCTGCCGCAGGCTCGGCACCACGGGCGAGGGCATCGAGCAGTTCCGGATGGTCGCGCTGGACATGCCGCCGGAAGCAAACATCCAGCGGATCCGCAAGCTGTTGGAACACGGCGACGAGAAGGATTGGTGGCACTGGGAAGAGGCATGTGTCACCTCCGCCTGGAGAGCCAGTGCAGGCACTGAGGACGAATTGAGCGCCACCTTGACTGCTCGCGTCAGCATCCGGACGCGAGAGGGTGGGGGAACTGGCTGACCGTCGACACTTGCTATCGCAGACATCGCCGTCGCGCTCATCTGCCATCGCCGCCTCATCGCTTCATAAGGCCCTGCGCCGAGACCGCCCGCGGACTAGCCTGTCCCCGTGACCAGCAGGGAGATGCCCCGGTGAGCCAGTACTACGACATGGGCGAGCAGACCCTGTGGAACCCGTCCAACGGCGCCTCTCGGCTATTCCTGCGCCAAGTCGCCCTCCACGAAGCGGAACTGGGACTGCCATCCGGGATCGGCCCCATGGAAGCCGACGAGTGCCAGATCGACCCCACCGGATTCAAAGCGTTTGTCGGCGCCCTGCTGGCACGACACCGCAGCACCCGCCATGCCGTCGTGATCGCCCTGTCCGAAGCATTCGTCGCCACGGTGCTGGTCCTCGCTGAGAGGGCTGGTATTGACGTGGCCTGGAAGTCGAGCGACGGCGCTACGGGTGACGAACTCAGAGACGTCCAAGTCCCAGCACCTCCGGCTCCTGATCAGGAGGCATGGGCATCTGCCCTGCGCCAGAAGGCACGCGAACTCGACCAGTTCATGGCCCGCTGAACCGCGTCTCTAGGAGGCCGGGAAGCAAGCCATCAGAAACCGATGTCTATGCCGCCGCCGAAGGCACCGCCGCGGGCCTTGCTGTGCGACGCCCTCACAACCGAACCGACTACCCGGGGGGATTCAACACCTGATGTCCATATGGCCTTCGATCATTGCCGTACTCGGCACCCTCGCCGGTGCCGTGACGGCCGGACTCCTCCAGCACCGTTCGGCGCGCACCGCACGCGCCGAGGAGCGCGCCGACAGCCACCGCCAGGACCAGCTCGGTGCGGTCACCGACTTCGCGACCGCCCTGGACGCGCATCGCTCGGCGATGTTTCACCGTGAGCGTCTGGCCCTGACCGAAGCAGGCACCGAGCACCAGCTGGAGGCCCAGACGAGGTCCCACGACACCCGGGCGGCGATCACCACGCCCCACATCCGCCTTCAGATCCTGGTGCCCGAACTAGCCGTCCCCGCCCAGCAGGCCGCCGATGCCACGTACTCGCTGCGCAACGCCACCAGCCGGACCGACCTGGACACCCGGCGGCACGCGGCCAAGGAAGCATCCACCGCCTTCATCGCCGCGGCCGCCACGCTGCTGAGCCCCTGACAACCGCTGACTAAAAGCGACCACTCGGCGTCGCGGCGGGCCGCCGTTCTCTCGCAGAACGTCAAGACCGAGGTGAGTTCATTGCTTGGGCGCACTTCAGTTTCCCTGTCATGCCTGGCAGCCCCGGCACCTTCTTCGTCGATTTCCCGCTGGCCCCAGAGCCAGGCGCCCAGGCGTCCGCGTGACCGGCGCGTGGGACAAACCCTTCGTAGACCGGATTACGGCGGGTCACCAGCTTTCCTCGCTCAGGACAACGGCTCGGGGTCGGCTGGTCCCTGTCGACGGGAAGACCTCGTAGTTGATCCGCCGGCCGAGCTCCTTCGTGCGGTCGTTGTCAATCAGCCTCAGATAGTCGATCCCGGTCGGCGCGGGCGAGGCCGCAGCAGGGCTCTCGGGCTTCGCCTAGGGGGTGCGCGTGACGGGGTGATCAGGTGCGGGTGTCGACGATCAGGCAATTCCCCACGATCTACATGATCAGCTTCACGTAATTCCCCAGCCCCGTGATCGCGACTCCCCATGGGGACGGTGCATCCATGGGTGTGCACTCGGCGGGCCATGACGGGCCTCTACGATGATCCGATGCGCCAGCCCGCCGCAGATCCGTACTGGAACACCAACGTTGCCCGGCACCCGGGCATCCTCCGAGCTGTTCCCGAGGGGTGCGGTGATGCCCTGGACGTCGGCTGCGGGGACGGGCTGTTGGCCCGGAAGCTTGCCGGGCGGGCAAAACGTGTCACCGGGATCGACACATCGCCGGACATGATCGCCTGCGCACGCGAGTCTGCTGCTGGCAATCCACAACTCGCCTTCGTCGAGGGAGACTTCCTCACCGTGGAACTTCCCGGTGTGGAGTACGACTTCGTCTGCTCGGTGACCACGATCCACCACATGGACTTCGAGGCGGCCCTCGTCCGCATGCGTGGCCTTAACTTCGCGGCATTGGTCGATCATCTGCCGGTGGCAGTAGCCCTCGGGCCGCCCGCCCCGGCCGGCCAACCAACCGGGAACGGGCAGCAGTTCCCGTACCAGGGCCCACTCGTCATCGCTCATGTCCGAGTCGTACCGGGGCGGGCGCTCCGGCCGGTCGGCCGCGTTCCCGAACCTGTGGGCGAGACAGTCACACCCAGGAGTGGACCGACTGGACCCGGCAACCATGACCACGCGACACTTCGACAACAGGGCCTCTTGCTCCTCGCTGGACTCGACATCCGCGAGCTACCAAGAGGCCCTTCTTCCATGCGTCCGCACCGGCAGACTCACCCGGGCCAGGCCCCTGTTCGAACCCGACCGACCACCCGAGCGGAAAGAGAACAGCCAGTTAGAACCCCTAACGGAAAGCCGCCGTGCCGTCTTCCGTTTCCTGGTGGCTCGGCCCGGCCGCGTATGCCAGCGGTGGTGCGATTGCTTGCGCATCCGCTCCCTCGCCGACCCACAGGGCGATGAATAGCGCGGCGGTCGCTTCCAGGAGTCCCGCACGTTCGAGACCGCCGCCAGCCAAGGGTTCGCAGCCCACGTCCTGCACCAACTCGCTTACACGCGCGAGGGCAGTCTCGTCGTCTCCGCAGACCGGCACGGCCAGTGGTCGCCCATCGA
>NZ_JBHXVE010000042.1:0-51964 GCF_042672505.1 Streptomyces sp. NPDC127190 | reverse complement strand
GACGTGGTCGGCGAGGACGAGCTGAACCCGAACTACATCATCCCCAGCGTCTTCAACGACAAGGTCGCGGGCGCCGTCGCCGGAGCCGTCCGCGACGTGGTGCGGCAGAGCGCCTGACCGGCCGGGCACGGTCGGCCCCGGCGTCAGCCGCCGGGGCGCTCCGCCGTCAGATAGGCGATCACCATGTCGCCCAGCATGGCCCGTTGCTGCTCCCGTCGCGCCGGGTCCAGCAGGTCCCGGCCGAACAGGGCGCCGAAGGTGTGCCGGCCGGCGACCCGGAAGACGCAGAACGAGCTGATCATCGCGTACAGATCGACCGCGTCGATACCGGCCCTGAACAGCCCCGACGCCTGTCCGTCGGCCAGGGCCCGGCGGATCGCCTCCAGCGCGGGGCACTCGGTCCGGCCGGGCTTCCCGGCGGCCGCGATGTTCCCGGTGCCGACCAGGCGGACGAAGTCGGGATGCCGCTCATGGTGGTCGAAGACCAGCTCGGCGAGGCGCCGGATCGCCGCGACCGGGTCCAGGTGCTCCACGTCCAGCCGCTGCCCGGCCTCGCGGATCACCCCGTACGCCCGCTCCAGCACGGCCGCGAACAGCTGTTCCTTGCCGCCGAAGTAGTAGTAGATCATCCGCTTGGTGGTGCGGGTACGGGCCGCAATCTCGTCGACGCGGGCACCGTCGTAGCCGGCCCGGGCGAACTCCTCCGTGGCCACGTCGAGGATCTCGCCCCGGGTCCGGGCGGCATCACGCAGCCGCCCGGCGGGTCGTACCGGTTCTTCGACGCTCGTCATCGGATTCCTTCGGGGCGGCGGGCTGCCGGGGCACGCACACGCGTGCCGGTGATTCCGGGGCACACGCACACGCGTGCCGGTGATTCTAGAAGCAGCCCCCCGGCCCCCCTCCAGCCCCCGCCCAAGCAGCCCGCCTCCCGGCCCGGGCCCCCGACGGCCCACGCGGTGAGGAGTTCGGGACGTTTGGCGGCCGGCGTGGTGAGGGGTTCGGGGCCCTGGTGGCCCGCGTGGTGAGGGGTTCGGGAGCCGGTGGCCTGCGTGATGAGGGGGCCGGGACCCCAGTGGCCCGCGTGGTGAAGGGGCCGGGACCCTGGTGGCCCGGGTGGTGAAGGGGCCGGGACCCAGTGGCCAGCGTGGTGAAGGGTCCGGGACCCCAGTGACCCGCGTAGTGAACGCTTCGGGACGTCCGGCGGCCCGCGCGGTGAACGGCACCGGACCCGGAGAAGGGCCCGGTGAACCCCTGGTGAGACCTCGGTGAGACGCGGCCCGGCGGGCCGGTCCCGGGGGGCGCGGCGGCCGATACTCAGCCGCGGCCGGGGCCTGCCCAGCGTCCGGGCCAGGAGATCCCCGAAGCGCCCGGAAGGCCACTCATGCCGCCCCCCGACCGACACCCCGCGGAACCCACCGAGGCCGCACGCCCCCACTCCGACCGCCGGCCGCCGGAGCATGCTGCGGCTGCGGCTGCGGCTGCGGCTGCGGACTCCGGGCGAAGGCCGTCTGAGCCCGCTGCGGCTGTGGAGCAAGATTCCGGCCGCCAGCTACCGGAGCCTGCTGCGGCCCTGGACCGGGACTCCGGTCGGGGGCGTCCGGAGCCCGCTGCCACCGTGGAGCCGGACTCCGGTCGACAGCTCCGGGCATCCGCTGCGGCCCTGGGGCCGGTCCCCGGCCGCCGAGCGCCGGAGTCGGCTGCGGCCGTGGGGGCGGGCCCTGGCCGAAGGTTGTCGGAGCTTGGTGTGGGTGTGGGTTCGCGCCCGGACCTGCGGTCGTCGGAGGCCGCCGCGGGCGCGGGTCCGGACTCCGGTCGGGGGCTCGCGGAGCCTGCTGCGGCCTTGGGGCCGGTCCCCGGCCGACGGCCGCCGGAGTCGGCTGCGACCTTGGGTCCGCACCCCGGCCGACCATCGCCGGAGTCGGCTGCGACCTTGGGTCCGCACCCCGGCCGACCATCGCCGGAGGCGGCTGCGGCCCTGGGGCCGGTCCCCGGCCACCGAGCGCCGGAGTCGGCTGCGGCCGTGGGCCCGGACTCTGATCGCGGGCTCGCGGAGCCTGCTGCGGCCCTGGGCCCGCACCCCGGCCGACCATCGCCGAAGGCGGCTGCGGCCCTGGGGCCGGATCCCAGCCGACGAGCGCCGGAGTCGGCTGCCGCCGTGGGAGCGGACCCCGGCCGACGATCGCCGGAGCCTGCTGCGGCCCCAGGTCTGGCCCCCGGCCGACCATCGCCGGAGCCTGCCGCAGGCGGGCGCACGCGCGTCGCACGCCATGAGCGGGCGTTGCTCGCGGTGATCGTCGCGCTCACCGCCGTACTGTGCCTGTGGGGGCTGGATCACAGCACCTACCACCCGTTCTACGCGAGCGCCGTGCGCAGCATGACCGGGAGCCCGGCCGCTTTTTTCTACGGCTCCTTCGACCCGGCGTCCTCCATCACCCTGGACAAACTGCCCGGGTTCCTGTGGCCGCAGGCCCTCTCCGCGCTGCTGTTCGGCTTTCACCCGTGGGCGCTGGTGGTGCCGCAGGCGCTGGAGATGACCGGCTGTGTGCTGCTGCTCCATCTGCTGGTGCGCCGCTGGGCCGGTGTCCCGGCCGGGCTGCTGGCCGCCCTGTTCCTGGCGCTGACCCCGGTCACCGTGGGCCTCGGCCGCTCGGTCACCGAGGACGCCCCGTTCCTGCTGCTTCTGCTGCTGGCCGCCGAGGCCACCTGGCGCGCCACCGTCCGGGCCCGCCCGCGGACCCTGCTGCTCGCCGGGGTCTGGGTCGGCCTCGCCTTCCAGTGCAAGATGCTGGAGGCCTGGGCGGTGCTGCCCGCGCTGGCCGCGACCTATCTCGTCGCCGCGCCCGCCACCCGGCGCCGCCGTCTCGCCCATACGGCCCTGGCCGGTGCGGTGACCGTGGCGGTGTCGCTGTCCTGGATGCTGGTGGCCGCGCTGACCCCGGCCGGAGCCCGGCCGTATCTCGACGGCACCACGGACGACTCGCCGTTCGCGCTGGTCGTCGGCTACAACTTCCTCACCCGCTTCCACGCCGTCGGGGTCGACGCGGCCGGCACCGGAAGCATCGTCGCGAGCCGGGCGGCGCACGCGGCCGGCCGGGTGCCGCCGGGCATGGGCGACGGTGTCGGCAAGATGTTCAGCCCCGGCCTGGCCAGCCAGACCGGGTGGCTGTATCCGCTGGCCGCGTTCGGGCTGGCCGCCGCGGTACTGGCGGTGCGCCGCCGGGTGCCGCGCACCGACCCGCTGCTCGCCGGCCAGGTGCTGTGGGGCGGCTGGCTGGCGACGTTCTTCACCGTGTTCACCTTCGGCAGCGTGACCGGCCACACCTACTACATGGGGGTCGTGGCGGCCGCCCTGTCCGCGTGGGCCGCCGTCGGAGCCGTACGGGCCCGCCGCTCCCGGGCACTGCCCGCGGTGCTCGCCGTCAACGTCGGCTGGTGCGTGGCGCTCGCGCTGCACTACCCGCACTTCGCCGGCTGGTCCGCGTTCTTCGCGGCCGGCCTGTGCCTGCTCGCCCTCGCGCTGGCCGGCGCCCGCCGCCCGGCCGCGTTCGCCGTGGGGCTCGCGGCCGTGCTGCTGGTCCCGGCGGTGTGGTCGGCGTCCGCGCTGTCCCCCCGCTACAACCAGCCCGGCAGCTTCGGCCGGGTCGGACCCACCAGCGTCCGCGGCGACACCACCCTGGCCACGCTGGGCCCCCAGCACCGGCGGCTGCTCGGCTGGCTGACCACGCACCGCGGCGGTGCCCGCTATCTGGCCGCGCTGCCCGGCTGGCAGGCGGCCGCGCCGTACGTCATCGCCGCCGACGCCCCCGTCCTGCCGCTGGGCGGCTACACCGGCCGTGTCCCGTACCCGGCCCCGGCCGGCTTCCACCGCCTCCTGGACACCGGACGGCTCCGCTATGTCGTGCTCACCGCCCGCTCCCTCACCGAGCGCACCCCGGCCGCGGCGCTGCTCCGCTGGACCGCCGCCCACTGCACGCCGGTCCCCGCGGCCGCCTACGACCCCGCCGACCGGTCCCGGCTGCTGTACGACTGCGGCCCGGGCCACACGCGGTGACCCGGGCCGGAGAGCAGCACAACTCCCGTGCTACGGCCGCACGTTCCACTCGGCGATCACCGGGCGGCCGTGCTCGGTGGACAGCCGGCTGAGCGTGCCGGTCGCCAGCTGGAAGAGCCGGCCCTCGGCGGGCGGCAGGCCCAGCCTGCGCGCGGTGAGCACCCGCAGGAAGTGGGCGTGCGCGACGAGCACCACATCGCCGCCCCCGCCGGCGAGGGCCGCGTCCACCCGGGCGAGCACCCGGTCGGCGCGGTCGCCGACCTCGGCCGGGGACTCGCCCGGCTGGCCCTCCGCTCCCGCCGGAACGCCGTGCAGCCACAGGTCCCAGTCCGGGCGGCCGCGGTGGATGTCCACGGTGGTGATTCCCTCGTAGCCGCCGTAGTGCCACTCGTGCAGCTCGGGGTCGGGTACGGCCCCGGTCACGCCCGCGAGTTCCGCGGTGCGGACCGCCCGCTGGAGCGGGCTGGTCAGCGCGAGTGCGAAGGTCCGCCCGGACAGCAGCGGGGCCAGCGACTTGGCCTGCTCCTCACCGTGCCGGGTCAGGGGCAGGTCGGTGAAGCTGGTGTGCCGGCCCGTCAGGCTCCACTCGGTCTCGCCGTGCCGGACCAGCAGCAGATCGCCCACGTCAGTCCTTCTTCTCCACCGCGTGTCCGCCGAACTGGTTGCGCAGCGCCGCGATCATCTTCATCTGGGGGGAGTCGTCCTGCCGGGAGGCGAACCGGGCGAACAGCGAGGCGGTGATCGCCGGGAGCGGTACCGCGTTGTCGATGGCCGCCTCGACGGTCCAGCGGCCCTCGCCGGAGTCCTCCGCGTAGCCGCGCAGCTGCTCCAGGTGCTCGTCCTCGTCGAGGGCGTTGACCGCGAGGTCCAGCAGCCAGGAGCGGATGACGGTGCCCTCCTGCCAGGAGCGGAACACCTCGCGGACGTTCTCCACGGAGTGGACCTTCTCCAGCAGCTCCCAGCCCTCGGCGTAGGCCTGCATCATGGCGTACTCGATGCCGTTGTGGACCATCTTGGAGAAGTGCCCGGCGCCGACCCGGCCCGCGTGGACATAGCCGTACGGGCCCTCCGGCTTGAGCGCGTCGAAGATCGGCTGGAGCGGTTCCACGTGCTGCCGGTCGCCGCCGACCATGAGCGCGTAGCCGTTCTGCAAGCCCCACACACCGCCGGAGACACCGGCGTCGACGAAGCCGATGCCCTTGATGCCGAGCGCGGCGGCGTGCTTCTCGTCGTCGGTCCAGCGGGAGTTGCCGCCGTCGATCACCGTGTCGCCGGGCTCCAGCAGGTCGCCCAGCTCGTCGATGACGGTCTGGGTGGCGGTGCCCGCGGGCACCATCACCCACACATGGCGGGGCGCGTCCAGCTTGGCGACCAGTTCCTCGAGGCTCTTGACGTCGGTGACGTCGGGGTTGCGGTCGTAGCCGATGACGGTGTGGCCGGCGCGGCGGATGCGCTCGCGCATGTTGCCGCCCATCTTGCCGAGACCGATGAGGCCGAGCTGCATGATCAGTTCTCCGATGCGTTCTTGAGAGTGCGGTAGGCGGCGACGAGGGCCGTGGTGGACGGGTCGAGACCGGGCACGTGGGCGCCCTCGGTCAGGGCCGGTTCCACCCGCTTGGCCAACACCTTGCCGAGCTCGACGCCCCACTGGTCGAAGGAGTCGATGTTCCACACCGCGCCCTGCACGAACACCTTGTGCTCGTAGAGGGCGATTAGCTGGCCGAGTACCGACGGGGTCAGCTCGGTGGCGAGGACGGTCGTGGTCGGGTGGTTGCCGCGGAAGGTGCGGTGGGCCACCTGCTCCTCGGCGACGCCCTCCGCGCGGACCTCGTCGGCGGTCTTGCCGAAGGCGAGCGCCTGGGTCTGGGCGAAGAAGTTGGCCATCAGCAGGTCGTGCTGGGCCGCGAGTTCGGGGCTCAGCTCGGCGACCGGGCGGGCGAAGCCGATGAAGTCGGCCGGGATCAGCTTGGTGCCCTGGTGGATCAACTGGTAGTAGGCGTGCTGGCCGTTGGTGCCGGGGGTGCCCCAGACGACCGGCCCGGTCTGCCAGTCCACGGGCTCCCCGTCCCGCTGCACCGACTTGCCGTTGGACTCCATGTCCAGCTGCTGGAGGTAGGCGGTGAACTTGGACAGGTAGTGGCTGTACGGCAGCACCGCGTGCGACTGGGCGTCGTGGAAGTTGCCGTACCAGATGCCCAGCAGGCCCAGCAGCAGCGGGGCGTTGGCCTCGGCCGGGGCGGTGCGGAAGTGGTCGTCGACGATCCGGAAGCCGTCGAGCATCTCCCGGAAGCGGTCCGGCCCGATGGCGATCATCAGGGACAGGCCGATCGCGGAGTCGTACGAGTAGCGGCCGCCGACCCAGTCCCAGAACTCGAACATGTTCTCGGGGTCGATCCCGAACCCGGTGACCTTCTCGGCGTTGGTCGACAGTGCCACGAAGTGCTTGGCGACCGCCTTCTCCTCGCCGTCCAGGCCGTCGAGCAGCCACGTCCGGGCGGAGGTCGCGTTGGTGATCGTCTCGATCGTGGTGAACGTCTTGGACGCGACGATGAACAGGGTCTCCGCCGGGTCCAGGTCGCGGGTGGCCTCGTGCAGGTCGGCGCCGTCCACGTTGGACACGAACCGGAACGTCAACTCCCGCGCGGTGAACGGGCGCAGCGCCTCGTAGGCCATCGCGGGGCCGAGGTCGGAGCCGCCGATGCCGATGTTGACGACGTTCCTGATGCGCTTGCCGGTGTGGCCGGTCCACTCGCCGGAGCGGACCCGGTCGGCGAAGCGGGCCATCCTGTCCAGCACCGCGTGCACCTTGGGTACGACGTTCTCGCCGTCGACCTCGATCACCGCGTCCCGCGGGGCGCGCAGCGCGGTGTGCAGCACCGCCCGGTCCTCGGTGAGGTTGATCCGCTCGCCGCGGAACATGGCGTCCCGCAGCCCGAACACGTCGGTGGCCGTGGCGAGTTCCTGGAGCAGGGCCAGGGTCTCGTCGGTGATCAGGTGCTTGCTGTAGTCGATGTGGAGGTCGCCGACCCGGACGACGTACCGCTCGGCGCGGCCCGGGTCCGCGGCGAACAGCTCGCGCAGCTGCGGCTGTCCCTGGGCGCGGTGGTCGGCGAGCGCGGTCCACTCGGGCCGCTGGGTGAGCTTGGGGAAATCTGACTGGGCCATCTCAGGCGGTCTCCTTGGCGGCCACGCCCTGGAGGGCGATGGCGTACATCTCGTCGGCGTCGAGGCGGCGCAGCTCCTCGGCGATGAGTTCGGAGGTGGCGCGGACCTTCAGGGCGAGGGTGCGCGGCGGCTGGCCCGGCAGGGACAGCGTGGCGAGCGGGCCCTCGGGGCGGTCGATGACGATCTCGCCGTCGGCGGTACCCAGGCGTACGGCGGTGACGACCGGCCCGGTGGTGACCACGCGCTCCACAGCGACGCCGAGGCGGGCCTCCAGCCAGCGGGCGAGCAGCTCGGCGCTGGGGTTGTCGGCCTCCGCCTCGACGGCGGCCGAGGTGATCCGCGCCCGCGCCTGGTCCAGCGCGGCGGCCAGCATCGAGCGCCACGGGGTGAGCCGGGTCCAGGCGAGGTCGGTGTCGCCGGGCGCGTAGTTGCGCATCCGGGTCTCCAGCACCTCCAGCGGCCGCTCGACCGCGTACAGGTCGGTGATCCGGCGCTGGGCCAGCACCCCCAGCGGGTCCTTGGAGGGGGCGTCGGGCGCGTCCACCGGCCACCACACGACCACCGGGGCGTCCGGCAGCAGCAGCGGCAGCACCACCGAGTCGGCGTGGTCGGAGGCCTCGCCGTAGGTGCGCAGCACGACGGTCTCGCCGGTGCCGGCCTCGGAGCCGACCCGGACCTCGGCGTCCAGCCGGGAGTGGGTGCGGTCGCGCAGGGTGCGGGCCTGCCGCTTGATCACCACCAGGGTGCGCGAGGGGTGCTCGCGGGAGGCGTCCTCGGCGGCCTTCAGCGAGTCGTAGGCGTTCTCCTCGTCCGTGACGATGACCATCGTCAGGACCATGCCCACGGCGGGTGTGCCGATCGCGCGGCGGCCCTCCACCAGCGCCTTGTTGATCTTGCTTGCCGTGGTGTCGGTCAGGTCGATCTTCATGGCCTGCGCCAGCTCCGTCCGTCTCGTGCGAGCATCTCGTCGGCTTCCCTCGGTCCCCAGCTGCCCGACGCGTACTGCGCCGGCCGGCCGTGCGCCGCCCAGTACTCCTCGATCGGATCGAGGATCTTCCAGGACTCCTCGACCTCCTCCGTGCGCGGGAAGAGGTTGGCGTCGCCGAGCAGCACGTCCAGGATGAGCCGCTCGTACGCCTCCGGGCTGGACTCCGTGAACGACTCGCCGTACGCGAAGTCCATGGACACGTCCCGGATCTCCATCGAAGTGCCCGGCACCTTGGAGCCGAACCGCACGGTCATGCCCTCGTCCGGCTGGACCCGGATCACGATCGCGTTCTGCCCCAGCTCCTCGGTCGCCGTGGAGTCGAAGGGGGAGTGCGGGGCGCGCTTGAAGACCACCGCGATCTCCGTCACGCGGCGGCCGAGCCGCTTGCCGGTGCGCAGATAGAAGGGGACGCCCGCCCAGCGGCGGTTGTCGATGCCCAGCTTGATCGCCGCGAAGGTGTCGGTCTTCGACTTCGGGTCGATGCCGTCCTCCTCGAGGTAGCCGAGGACCTTCTCGCCGCCCTGCCAGCCGCCCGCGTACTGCCCGCGCACGGTGTGCCCGCCCAGGTCCTCGGGCAGCCGCACCGACTTCAGCACCTTCAGCTTCTCGGTGAGCAGCGCCTCCGCGTCGAACGCGATGGGCTCCTCCATCGCGGTCAGCGCGAGCAGCTGGAGCAGGTGGTTCTGGATGACGTCACGGGCGGCGCCGATGCCGTCGTAGTAGCCGGCGCGGCCGCCGATGCCGATGTCCTCGGCCATGGTGATCTGC
Organism: Streptomyces sp. NPDC127190; assembly: GCF_042672505.1. Taxonomy (NCBI): domain Bacteria; kingdom Bacillati; phylum Actinomycetota; class Actinomycetes; order Kitasatosporales; family Streptomycetaceae; genus Streptomyces; species Streptomyces sp. NPDC127190. The sequence continues at coordinate 42,992 of NZ_JBHXVE010000042.1, read as the reverse complement.
ACATGGTCGACGTACGACCGGTTCCAGATCGGCTCGTACATCTGGTTGGCGAAGCGCAGCGCCAGGATGTTCTGGACGGTCTCCTTGCCCAGGTAGTGGTCGATCCGGAACACCTGGTCCGGCTCGAACACGTCGTGCACGATCGCGTTCAGCTCGCGGGCGCTGGCGAGGTCGTGGCCGAAGGGCTTCTCGATGACCGCGCGCCGCCAGGAGCCCTCGGGCGGAGTGGCCAGGCCGTGCTTCTTCAGCTGCTGCACGACCTTCGGGAAGAACTTCGGCGGCACCGAGAGGTAGAACGCGAAGTTGCCGCCGGTGCCGCGGGAGGCGTCCAGCTCCTCGACGGCGTCCTTGAGCTGCTTGAACGCGGTGTCGTCGTCGAAGTCGCCGGGGATGAACCGCATGCCCTCGGCGAGCTGCTGCCACACCTCCTCGCGGAAGGGGGTGCGGGAGTGCTCGCGCACGGAGTCGTGGACGACCTGCGCGAAGTCCTGGTCCTCCCACTCCCGGCGGGCGAAGCCGACCAGGGAGAAGCCCGGCGGCAGCAGACCGCGGTTGGCCAGGTCGTACACGGCCGGCATCAGCTTCTTGCGGGACAGGTCACCGGTCACACCGAAGATGACCAGCCCGGACGGGCCGGCGATGCGCGGCAGCCGGCGGTCGCGGGCGTCCCGGAGCGGGTTGACCCAGTCGGCGGCCGGGAGAACCGGTACGCGCACCTCCTCGGGCGCCGCCTGGGCTGCGGATGCGTTGTCGGTCATCGGGCGTCAGCTCCCTTGCTCTTCAGGGACGTCGTGACGGCGTCCAGCAGGTCCTGCCAGGCCACCTCGAACTTGGCGACGCCCTCGTCCTCCAGCTGCTGGACGACCTCGTCGTAGGAGATGCCGAGCCGCTCGACGGCGGCCAGGTCGGCGCGGGCCTGCGCATAGCCGCCGGTGACCGTGTCACCGGTGATCTCGCCGTGGTCGGCGACGGCGTTCAGCGTGGCCTCCGGCATGGTGTTGACGGTGCCCGGCGCGACCAGTTCGTCCACGTACAGAGTGTCCTTGTACGCGGGATCCTTCACCCCGGTGGACGCCCACAGCGGACGCTGCTTGTTCGCCTTCGCCCCGGCCAGCGCCAGCCACCGCGCGGAGCCGAAGACCTCCTCGTAGGCCTCGTAGGCGAGCCGGGCGTTGGCGAGGGCCGCGCGGCCCTTGAGGGCGAGGGCCTCGTCGGTGCCGATGCCGTCCAGACGCTTGTCGATCTCGGAGTCGACCCGGGAGACGAAGAAGGACGCCACGGAGTGGATCAGCGACAGGTCCAGGCCGCGCTCCCGGGCCTTCTCCAGACCGGCCAGGTAGGCGTCCATGACCGCGCGGTAGCGCTCCAGGGAGAAGATCAGCGTGACGTTGACGCTGATGCCGAGGCCGATGACCTCGGTGATCGCCGGCAGGCCCGCCTCGGTCGCCGGGATCTTGATCATCACGTTGGGGCGGTCGACCAGCCAGGCCAGCTGCTTGGCCTCGGCGACGGTCGCCCGGGTGTCGTGGGCGAGACGCGGGTCGACCTCGATGGAGACCCGGCCGTCGCGGCCGTCCGTGCGGTCGTACACCGGGCGCAGGATGTCCGCGGCGGCGCGCACGTCGGCGGTCGTCATCATCCGCACGGCCTCGTCCACCGTCACACCGCGTACGGCGAGGTCGGTGAGCTGCTCCTCGTACCCCTCGCCGGAGCCAATGGCGGCCTGGAAGATCGAGGGGTTGGTGGTGACGCCGACGGCGCTTCCGTTCGCCACCAGCTCGGCGAGGCCGCCCGAGGTGATCCGCTTGCGCGACAGGTCGTCGAGCCAGATCGACACGCCCTCGTCGGCGAGGCGCTTGAGGGCTCCCGGGGTCGCGATTGCTTCGGTCACAGTGATCGTCTTTCTTTCTCTCGGGAAGGAGTCGGGCGTCGGGGTCAGGCGCGCGCGGCGGCGAGCGACTCGCGGGCCGTGGCGGCGACGTTCTCGGGGGTGAAGCCGAACTCGGTGAAGAGGGTCGTGGCGTCGGCGGAGGCACCGAAGTGTTCGAGCGAGACGATCCGCCCCGCGTCACCCACGTACCGGTACCAGGTCAGGCCGATCCCGGCCTCCACCGCGACCCGGGCCTTCACGGCGGGCGGCAGCACGCTCTCGCGGTACGCGCGGGGCTGCTCCTCGAACCACTCCACCGACGGCATCGACACCACGCGGGTGCCCGTGCCCTCGGCCTCCAGCAGCTCGCGGGCGGCCACGGCCAGCTGCACCTCGGAGCCCGTCGCGATGATGATCACCTCCGGGACCTCCGTCGAGGACTCGCGCAGCACATAGCCGCCCTTGGCCGCGTCGGCGTTCGGCGCGTAGACCGGCACGCCCTGGCGGGTGAGCGCGAGCCCGTGCGGGGCGGGGTCGGTGGCGTGCCTCTTCAGGATCTCGGCCCAGGCGATCGCGGTCTCGTTGGCGTCGGCCGGGCGGACGACGTTCAGGCCCGGGATGGCGCGCAGCGAGGCCAGGTGCTCCACCGGCTGGTGGGTCGGGCCGTCCTCGCCCAGACCGATGGAGTCGTGCGTCCACACGTACGTCACCGGCAGCTGCATCAGCGCCGCCATCCGCACCGCGTTGCGCATGTAGTCGGAGAACACCAGGAAGGTGCCGCCGTAGATCCGGGTGTTGCCGTGCAGGGCGATGCCGTTCATCTCCGCGGCCATGGAGAACTCGCGGATGCCGAAGTGGACGGTACGGCCGTACGGGTCGGCCTCCGGCAGCGGGTTGCCCTTCGGCAGGAAGGAGCTGTCCTTGTCGATGGTGGTGTTGTTCGACCCGGCGAGGTCGGCGGAGCCGCCCCACAGCTCGGGGATCACCGGGCCGAGCGCCTGGAGCACCTTGCCGGAGGCGGCACGGGTGGCGACGGACCGGCCCTCCTCGAAGACGGGCAGCGCGTCCTCCCAGCCGGCGGGCAGCTCGCCCTTGCTGACGCGGTCGAACAGCTCGGCCCGCGCCGGCTGGGCCGTGCGCCACTCGGCGATCCGCTTCTCCCAGGCCGCGTGCGCCTCGGCACCCCGGTCCAGGGCCCGCCGGGTGTGGGCGATGACCTCGTCCTCGACCTGGAAGGTCTGCTCGGGGTCGAAGCCGAGCACGCGCTTGGTGGCGGCGATCTCCTCCGCGCCGAGCGCCGAGCCGTGGGAGGCCTCGGTGTTCTGCGCGTTCGGGGCCGGCCAGGCGATGATCGTGCGCATCGCGATGATCGACGGCCGCTCGGTCTCCGCCTGCGCGGCCTTCAGCGCCGCGTGCAGGGCCCGGACGTCCACGTCGCCCTCGGGGGTGGGCTCGATGCGCTGGGTGTGCCAGCCGTAGGCCTCGTACCGCTTCAGCACGTCCTCCGAGAAGGCGGTCGCCGTGTCGCCCTCGATGGAGATGTGGTTGTCGTCGTAGAGGAAGACCAGGTTGCCGAGCTTCTGATGGCCGGCCAGCGAGGAGGCCTCGGCGGAGACGCCCTCCTCCAGGTCGCCGTCCGAGACGATCGCCCAGACGGTGTGGTCGAAGGGGGAGGTGCCCGCGGGGGCCTCCGGATCGAACAGGCCGCGCTCGTAGCGGGCCGCCATCGCCATGCCGACCGCGTTGGCGACACCCTGGCCGAGCGGACCCGTCGTGGTCTCGACCCCGGCGGTGTGCCCGTACTCCGGGTGGCCCGGCGTCTTCGAGCCCTGCGTCCGGAAGGCCTTCAGGTCGTCCAGCTCCAGCTCGTACCCGGCCAGGAACAGCTGCGTGTAGAGGGTCAGCGAGGTGTGGCCGGGGGACAGCACGAAGCGGTCACGGCCGGCCCACTCCGGGTCGGCCGGATCATGACGCATCACCTTCTGAAAGATCGTGTACGTGGCAGGCGCCAGGCTCATCGCGGTGCCCGGGTGGCCGTTGCCGACCTTCTGCACCGCGTCGGCGGCCAGCAGACGGGCCGTGTCCACGGCACGCCGGTCCAGGTCGGTCCACTCGAAACCGTCGGAAGTCTGCGTGCTCATCTTCAAGAAGTCCTCGTTCAGTGCGGGAAGGCTGCTCGGACGCGTTCAAACTTAAAAGTCTGACTTTTTCGAGGGAAGGTCGGGGTGTGTCAGTCTGTGGTGAATCTGGGACAGCGATCAGGGAACAGGGACGGCGCGAACAGGACATGGCTGACAGAACGCCACAAGCCGACGGCAGTGCGACGGGCGGTGACAGCGCCGGGGACGGCGACGTCATCAGGACCTTCCCCTTCCCCGCCGAGCTGGCCGTCGGCGGTGTCGGCATGCAGATCGGACCGATGGGGACCGGTCGCACCTGGCACGCCGACGCCCCCCTCGACCGCGTCCACCGCATCGACTTCCACGTCGTCATGCTCTTCACCGACGGGCCGGTGCGGCACATGGTCGACTTCGCCGAGTACGAGGCGGACGCCGGCGACCTGCTGTGGATCCGCCCCGGACAGGTCCACCGCTTCTCCCGGGAGAGCGTGTACCGCGGAACGGTCCTCACCATGCAGCCCGGCTTCCTGCCCCGCGCCACCGTCGAGGCCACCGGCCTGTACCGCTACGACCTCCCGCCGCTGCTGCACCCCGACCCCGCCCAGCTCACCGCGCTCCAGGCGGCCCTCGGCCAGCTGTGCCGGGAGTACGAGGACACCAGCACGCTCCCGCTCAGCCTGCACACGGCCGTGCTGCGGCACACCCTGACCGCGTTCCTGCTGCGGCTCGCCCATCTCGCGGCCAGCTCCCCGGAGGCCTCGCGGCAGCACCCCGACAGCACCTTCACCCGGTTCCGCGACGCCGTCGAGCAGGGCTTCGCCGCCAACCACAGCGTCAGCGCCTACGCCGACGCCCTCGGCTACTCCCGTCGCACCCTGGTCCGCGCGGTCCGCGCCGCCACCGGCGAGACCCCCAAGGGCTTCATCGACAAGCGCGTCGTCCTGGAGGCCAAGCGCCTGCTCGCCCACACGGACCTGCCGATCGGCCGCGTCGGAGCGGCCGTCGGCTTCCCCGACGCGGCCAACTTCTCCAAGTACTTCCACCTGCACACCGGACAGACCCCGGTGGCATTCCGCGCGGAACTGCGCTGAGACGCCCGGCGAGGGGCACGCCGAAGGCCGGCCGCGATCGCGCGGCCGGCCCTCGGTGCCGGATCGTCAGTGGCCTCGTCAGTGGCCGAAGTCGAACCAGTTGACGTTCACGAAGTCGGACGGCTGGCCGCTGGAGAAGGTCAGGTACACATCGTGGGTGCCGGTCACCGCGCCGATGTTGGCCGGGACCGTCCGCCAGGACTGCCAGCCGCCCGTGTTGGCGACGGCGAAGCTGCCGACCGGGGTGCTGGTGGCGCTGTCCAGGCGCACCTGGACCAGGCCGCTGACCCCGGACGCGGCACCGCTGGCGACCCGCGCGTAGAACTGGGTGGCCGCCGTGGAGCCGAATTTCACGCCCTTGTACAGCGCCCAGTCACTGTTCGAGACGTAGGCGACGTCCTGGCCGCCGCCGGTGTCGGTCGTGGTCTCGGTGCCGAGGCCGGACTGGCCGTCGTACGACTCGGCCTGGATGGGGCTGTAGGCGTCCCGGCCGCCGGAGGGCGGGGGAGTGGTGCCGCCGCTCCCGCCGGACGACAGCACCTGCACATAGTCCACGACCATCGGGTGGCCGGATTCCGTCGCGCCGGTCGGGCCACCGCCGAACGCCCCCGGGAAGCCGCCGCCCATCGCCACGTTCAGGATGACGAAGAAGCCGTGGTTCGTGGCGTTGGCCCAGGTGGTCGCGTCCATCTGGGCCGCGGTGACGGTCTGGTAGTTCACCCCGTCGACGTAGAAGCGGATCGCCTCGGGGCTCACCGATCGGTCCCACTCCATGGTGTACGTGTGGAATCCCGACTGGCAGGTGCTGCCCGGACAGGCGGTGGAATTGCCCAGTCCGGACGTCTCGTTGCACGGGCCGCCCGGGTTGGTGCCGCAGTGCATGGTGGCCCAGGTCTTGTTCAGGCCCTGGACGTTCTCCATGATGTCCAGCTCGCCGACGCTCGGCCAGTTCTGGTAGTTGCCCCGGAACGGCGCGCCCAGCATCCAGAAGGCGGGCCAGTAGCCGGCGGCCGCGTCACCGGTCACGTTCGGCATCTGGATGCGGGCCTCGACCCGCAGCTTGCCGCCCGCCGGGGGCTGGAAGTCGGTGCGGGTGGTCTCGATCCGGCCGGAGGTCCAGTTGCCGGAGGCGTCCCGGCGCGGGGTGATGAGCAGGTTGCCGTTGCCGTCCAGGGAGACGTTGCTGGTGCTGGAGGTCATCGACTCGACCTCGCCGGTGCCCCAGTTGCCGGCTCCGCCCGGGTACGACGTCCCGGTGTCGTACTGCCAGTTGGAGGTGTTGACGCCGGAGCCGGCCGCGCCGTTGAAGTCGTCCAGGAAGACCTGGTTCCAGCCGGACGGGGGCGCGGGGGCGGAGGCGTCGGCGGGTGCGGTGGCGGCCGTCGCGGCGGCCGCGGCCAGGCCGAGCGTCGCGACGACGGCGAGGAGCGTGCGCCGCAGCGGGCGGGGTCTGGGTGTGCCGGAGGATGCGCTCATGGGGGAGGCCTCTCGGGTACGGGGGACTGTGCGGGGGGTTGCTGAGAGCGCTCCCGGCATTTCCCTGAGAGCGCTCTCACGGTGCCGCCAATGTGCTCCCCGGGCCCCCGGCCGTCAAGCCTTGAAGCAACCAAACTCCGTACGAGCCACGGAAGTTCACCGGATGAAGCCACCCGTACCCGCGCAGACCGCGCCGCCTGCGCGGCAGTTGGCGCCGAGCCCGCTCCGAGCCCCCTGCTACGGTGGCCGGATGGCATCGGTCAAGCAGTTCCAGGTCACCTTCGACTGCGCCGAACCCGAGCGCGTCGCCCGCTTCTGGTGCGAGGTGCTGGGGTACGTCGCCCCGCCGGTCCCGGACGGGTTCGCGACCTGGGACGACTACAACCGTTCCCTGCCGCCCGAGCAGCAGGGTGCCTGGTTCGCGTGCAGTGACCCCACCGGCGTGGGTCCGCGGCTGTTCTTCCAGCGCGTGCCCGAGGGCAAGGTCGTCAAGAACCGGGTGCATCTCGATGTGCGCGCCGGCACCGGGCTCGTGGGCGCGGAGCGCCTCGCCACGCTCGAGGCCGAGTGCGCCCGGCTGGTCGCGCTCGGCGCCACCCGCGTGCGCCTGCTGCCCGCCGACGAGGAGAACGAGTCGTGCATCGTGATGCAGGACGTCGAGGGCAACGAGTTCTGCCTCGACTGAGCGCCCCGCCGAGCCGGGCCGGTGATCCGAGCGTGGAATGATCGGAAACGGCGGGTAGCGTTCCCGGCCGGGGACTCGGGAAGGGTGCTGAGGTGAGGCTGACAATTCTGGGAGGCGGCGGATTCCGGGTGCCGCTGGTGTACGGCGCGCTGCTCACCGACCGCGGCGAGGGCCGGATCACCGAGGTCGTCCTGCACGACCTGGACGACCGCCGGCTGTACGCGGTGAGCCGGGTGCTGGACGAACAGGCTGCCGGCCTCCCCGACGCCCCGCGGGTGACCGCCACCACCGATCTCGACGAGGCCCTCGCCGGCGCCGACTTCGTCTTCTCCGCGATCCGCGTCGGCGGCCTGGAGGGCAGGGCGAACGACGAGCGGGTCGCGCTCGCGCACGGCGTCCTCGGCCAGGAGACCGTGGGCGCCGGCGGCATCGCCTACGGCCTGCGCACCGTACCCGTCGCCGTCGACATCGCCCGGCGCGTGGCCCGGCTCGCCCCCGACGCCTGGGTCATCAACTTCACCAACCCGTCCGGCCTGGTCACCGAGGCCATGTCCCGCTACCTCGGCGACCGGGTCATCGGCATCTGCGACTCGCCGGTCGGCCTCGGCCGCCGTATCGCCCGGGTGCTCGGCGCCGACCCGGCGGCGGCCTATGTCGACTACGTCGGCCTCAACCACCTCGGCTGGGTCCGCGGGCTGCGTGTCGCCGGCCGTGACGAGCTGCCGCGTCTGCTCGCCGACCCGGCACTGCTCGGCTCCTTCGAGGAGGGCAGGCTCTTCGGCGCCGACTGGCTCCAGTCGCTCGGCGCGATCCCCAACGAGTACTTGCACTACTACTACTTCACCCGGGACACCGTCCGCGCCTACCAGGAGGCCGAGCAGACCCGCGGTGCCTTCCTGCACCACCAGCAGGCCCGCTTCTACACCGAGGCCGGCACCCCCGGCGGCTCCGCGCTGCGCGCCTGGGACCGCACCCGCGCCGAGCGCGAGGCGACCTACATGGCCGAGAACCGGGAGAGCGCCGGGGCCGGCGAGCGCGAGGCCGACGACCTCTCCGGCGGCTACGAGAAGGTCGCCCTCGCCCTGATGCGGGCCATCGCCCGGAACGAACGCGCCACCCTGATCCTCAATGTGCGCAACCGCTCCACCCTGGCCGCCCTCGACGCCGACGCGGTCATCGAAGTGCCCTGCCTGGTCGACGCGAGCGGTGCCCAGCCGCTCGCCGCCGCACCGCTGCCCGGCCACGCCACCGGGCTGGTGTGCGCGGTCAAGGCCGTCGAGCGCGAGGTGCTCGCCGCCGCCGAGTCCGGTTCCCGGGCCACCGCCGTCAAGGCGTTCGCACTGCATCCGCTGGTGGACTCCGTCACCGTCGCCCGCAGGCTGGTGGAGGACTACATCGAGGTCCATCCTGGACTCGCCTACCTCAAGTAAGAGCCTCCGCTCCCTCACGTAAGAGCCCCGCCGGCAGACACCCCGCTCCGATACGCGCCCCCTCACCCCGGGCGCCCCTCGGACACAGGCATGATGTAAGCGCTTTCCGTCCCCGCCTCCCCGCCTCCCCGCCTCCCCGCCTCCGTTTCCCCCTGGAGACCCCATGCACGACGAACGCCCCCGGATCGAAGGGCGCGTGGAACGCCTGCACACCCAGCGCATCAAGCCCGCGATCCACGCCGCCACCGTCCCCCTGGAGGTCCAGGCCTGGCAGGCGCCGGGCGAGCCGGTGCCGTTCGCCGAGGCCGCGGCCGCCGGGTACCGGCCGTTCGCCATGGGCACCCCGTGGGGACCGCCCTGGGGCACGACCTGGTTCCGGATGCGCGGCCGGGTCCCCGCCGACTGGGCCGGTCTGCGCGTCGAGGCGGTCATCGACCTCGGGTTCACCACCGACTGGCCCGGCAACCAGGCCGAGGCCCTGGTGCACCGCGCCGACGGCACCCCGCTGAAGGCGGTCAACCCGCTCAACCAGTACGTGCCGGTGGCGCGTCCGGCGGTGGGCCGGGAGACGGTCGACTACCTGGTGGAGGCCGCGTCCAACCCGGACATCCTGGCCGACGGCTTCGCCCGCCCGACCCCGCTCGGCGACATCCGGACGGCCGGCGACCGGCCCCTGTACACCTTCCGCCGCGCCGACCTGGCCGTGCTCGACGAGCAGGTGTTCCATCTCGACCTGGACCTCCAGGTGCTGCGCGAACTGATGCGGGAGCTGGGCGAGCACGACCCGCGCCGGCACGAGATCATGCACGCCCTGGACCGGGCCATGGACCTGCTCGACCTGGACGACGTCTCCGGCTCCGCAGCCGCCGTACGCGAGGCCCTGCGCCCGGCGCTGGCCCGGCCCGCCCACGCCAGCGCGCACATCCTGTCCGGCGTCGGCCACGCGCACATCGACTCCGCCTGGCTGTGGCCGGTCCGGGAGACCAAGCGCAAGACCGCCCGGACCTTCGCCAACGTCACCGCCCTGGCCGACGAGTACGAGGACTTCGTCTTCGCCTGCTCCCAGGCCCAGCAGTACGCCTGGGTGCGGGACACCTGCCCGCCGGTGTGGGAGCGGATCAAGAAGGCGGTGGCCAGGGGCCAGTGGGCACCGGTCGGCGGCATGTGGGTGGAGGCCGACGGCAATCTGCCCGGCGGTGAGGCGCTCGCCCGCCAGTTCGTGCACGGCAAGCGGTTCTTCATCGAGCACTTCGGCATCGAGACCAAGGGCGTGTGGCTGCCGGACTCCTTCGGCTACAACGCCGCCTACCCGCAGCTCGCCAAGCTCGCCGGCAACGAGTGGTTCCTCACCCAGAAGATCTCCTGGAACCAGACGAACCGCTTCCCGCACCACACCTTCTGGTGGGAGGGGATCGACGGCACCCGGATCTTCACCCACTTCCCGCCCATCGACACCTACAACGCCCGCTTCAGCGGCGAGGAGATGTCCCGGGCCGTGCGCAACTACGCCGAGAAGGGCGGCGCCACCCGCTCCCTCGCCCCCTTCGGCTGGGGCGACGGCGGCGGCGGACCCACCCGGGAGATCATGGAACGGGCCCGGCGGCTGCGCGACCTGGAAGGCTCGCCCAGGGTCGAGATCGAGCACCCCGACGCCTTCTTCGCCAAGGCCCGCGCCGAGTACCCGAACGCGCCGGTCTGGGCCGGCGAGCTGTACCTGGAGCTGCACCGCGCCACCTACACCACCCAGGCCCGCACCAAGCAGGGCAACCGGCGCTGCGAACACCTGCTGCGCGAGACCGAGTTGTGGGCCACCACGGCCGCCCTGCACGCCCCCGGCTACAGCTACCCCCACGAGCGGCTGGACCGGCTGTGGAAGACGGTCCTGCTGCACCAGTTCCACGACATCCTGCCGGGCTCCTCCATCGCCTGGGTGCACCGTGAGGCGGAGGCCGAGTACGCCCGGGTGGCCGCGGAGCTCGAGACGCTGACGGCCGAGGCGATCGCCGCCCTCGGCCCCGGCGCCCCGCACGTCTTCAACACGAGCCCCCGGGACCGCGCCGAGGTGATCCGTACGGCCGACGGCGCACCGGTGTACGTACGGGTGCCCGCGAACGGCTCCGCGCCCCTCACCGCCGCCGAGCCCCCGCACCCGGTGACGGTGCGCGGGAACGTCCTCGACAACGGGATCGTCCGGGTGCGGGTGGCGGCCGACGGCACCCTGTCGTCCGTGTACGACCTGCGGGCCGGCCGCGAGGTCCTGGCCGGCCCCGGCAACCTCCTGCGCCTGCACACCGATCTGCCCAACCACTGGGACGCCTGGGACATCGACCAGCACTACCGCAACCGCTACACCGACCTGCTGGAGACGGAGCCGGTCACCGTCGTCGAGGACACCCCGCTGGTGGGCGCCGTCCGGGTCGTCCGCGCCTTCGGCAAGGGCTCCCGGATCACCCAGACGATCACCGTCCGGGCGGGCAGCGCGCGCATCGACTTCGAGACGGACATCGACTGGCACGAGACCGAGAAGATCCTCAAGGCCGGTTTCCCGGTGGACGTCCGGGCCGCGCACTCCAGCGCCGAGATCCAGTTCGGGCATGTCCAGCGCCCCACCCACACCAACACCAGCTGGGAGGCGGCGCGCTTCGAGGTCCCCTGCCACCGCTGGGTGCACATCGCCGAGCCCGGCTACGGCGTCGCCGTCGTCAACGACTCCACCTACGGCCACGACGTCACCCGCACCGTCCGCGAGGACGGGGGTACGACCACCACGGTCCGGCTCAGCCTGGTCCGTGCCCCGCGCATCCCCGACCCCGAGGCCGACCAGGGCCGGCACCGCCTCAGCTACGCGCTGCTGCCCGGCGCGAGCATCGAGGACGCGGTCGCCGAGGGCTACGCCCTCAACCTCCCGCTGCGCACGGCGGACGCCGCGGGCGCGCCCGCACCCGTCGTCTCCGTCGTGGGGGAGGGCGTGACCGTGGAGGCGGTCAAGCTCGCCGACGACGGCTCCGGGGACGTGGTGGTCCGGCTCTACGAGTCCCGGGGCGGCCGCGCGAGCGGAGTGCTGCACACCGGGTTCCCGCTGGCCGGGGCCGAGACCACCGACCTGCTGGAACGGCCGCTCGGCCCGGCACCATCCGAGGGGAACGCCGTACCGGTGACCCTGCGCCCGTTCGAGGTGCGGACGCTGCGGCTGGCCGTGGCCCGCTGACCCGGCCGGCCGCCGTCATTCCCGCTGCCCGGCCGGGGGTCTAGAGCGGCAGCGCCTGGGCCGCCGCTCCGGCCGGCTGCGCGGGCAGCGCGACGGGGGCCGCCGGTACCGCCGGGCCGGCCTCCTCGGTCCGCTGCCGCGGCAGCGGCGTGGGCAGCAGCGGGCGCGGTCCCGACACCACCGTGTAGTCCGCACCGAGGAACGGCGGTTCGACCGGACCGGGGTCCTCGCCCAGCGCCAGCTGCACCGCGGCCCAGGGCGCGTTCACCCCGCAGAGCGACAGCTGGTGCAGGCCGCCGGCGGCCCGGGTGTTGACGTCGAGCAGCACCGGGCGGTCGCCGAACATCCGGAACTGGATGTTGGACAGGTAGTGCAGCCCGAAGCCCTCCGCGATCGTCCGGGCCGGCTCCAGCCACCGCTCGTCCAGGGTGAAGCCCCGGCGGCGGCCGTTCTTGGTACGGCCGATCGCCATCCGCACCCGGTTGTCGGGCCCGGTCAGGCAGTCCACGGACACCTCCGGCTGCTCCAGGCGCGGCATCACCAGCCAGTCCACGGGCCCCTCGGCCCGCCGCAGCGCCTCCAGAACCAGGTCCAGCTGCACATACGGCCCCGGGAAGCCGTCGAGGTGGGCGAGCGAGAAGGGCGCGCGGGTGATCACCCGGAAGCCGACCCCGCCCGCACCGGCCGCCGGCTTGAAGCACGCCTTGTGCCCGGCGGCCTCCAACTCCTCCACCGCGGCGAGGAGTTGCTCCGCCGACCGGACCCGCCACCACGGCGGCGCCGGCACCCCGATCGCGCCGACCGCCTCGTACGCGGTCGCCTTGTCCTCGAACACCGCCACCGCCTGGGGCGTCGGTGCCAGCAGCGCCGTACCCGCCGCCTCGAACTCCGCGCGGTGTGCCACGATCGCGTCCTGGTGCAGGCGCGGCACGAAGACGTCGATGCCACGGCGCGCGCACTGGTCGAGGGCGTACTCGACATAGCCGGCCGGGGACAGGCCCTCCGGCTCCAGGTCGGCGGTGTCGGCGGCGGCCAGCACGGGGGAGTCGGGGTCGCCGTGCGTCGCATGGATCTCCACCGCGCGATCGCTGGGATTTCTCCGCAGCTGATCCATGAAGAAGACGTTCTCCGCGTACGTGCGGTTGAGCCATACGCGTACGCGAGAGAACATACGGGCCGCCTTTCGGGTGTGCGGGCAGGGCTCGGCGGCCCGTGCCCGGGCAGGAGGAAGGAAGGGTCACCAAACAGCCCTTGCAAGAAGGGAAGTGAGGGCTTCGGTGTCGGGGCGATCATACGGCGTGCCGGAGGCCCCGCGTGCAACGCGGGTGTTACGGATTTCCCGGATGCCCCGCAAAGCCCGCCGGCGCTCGTCGCACGCCGGCCGCGCGCGCTCGGCACACCGCGCCGGGGAGGTGCGCGGGGCGCTCCGCACGGCGCCGTACGGGCCGGTCCCGTACCCCTCGGCGGGGCGGCACCGCTCGGCGGGGCAGGAAGCTGACAGGCCGCCAGGTGGCCCCTTGTCCCCTGTCCGGATATGTGTTCTTGTGGACTCGGCGTGCTGGTGATCGGAAGGGGCGCGGGGTGGAGTCGACGGCCGGGGCCGGACAGCTGCTGGCCATCAGCGATCTGCACATCTCCTATCCGGAGAACCGGACCCTGGTCGAGGAGATGCACCCCACCAGCGACGAGGACTGGCTGATCGTCGCCGGTGACATCGCGGAGACCGTCGCCGACATCCGCTGGACCCTCAGCACGCTCGCCGGCCGCTTCCGCAAGGTGCTGTGGGCCCCCGGCAACCACGACCTGTGGACCCACCCGAAGGACACCGTCACGCTGCGCGGCGTCGCCCGCTACGAACTCCTGGTCGAGATGTGCCGCGACCTCGGCGTGGTCACCCCGGAGGACCCCTACCCGGTGTGGCACGGCCCCGGCGGCCCGGTCGTCGTCGCCCCGCTCTTCCTGCTGTACGACTACTCCTTCCTGCCCGCCGGCTGCACCACCAAGGAACAGGGCCTGGCCTACGCGGAGAGCACCGGCATCGTGTGCAGCGACGAGTACCTGCTGCACCCCGACCCCTACCCGAGCCGCGAGGCGTGGTGCCGGGCCCGGGTCGCCGAGACCGAGCGCAGGCTCGCCGAGCTGCCCCCGGACATGCCGACCGTGCTGGCGGCCCACTATCCGCTGGACCGGCACCCCACCGAGGTCCTGTGGCACCCCGAGTTCGCCATGTGGTGCGGCACCACGCTGACCGCCGACTGGCACCGCCGGTTCCGGGTCGCGACCATGGTCTACGGCCATCTCCACATCCCCCGCACCACCTGGCACGACGGAGTCCGCTTCCTGGAGGTCTCGGTGGGATACCCCCGTGAATGGCGCAAGCGTCCGGAACCCCCGGGAAGGCTGCGCCGCGTCCTGCCGCTGGAGGTCGAAGCAGGTGATCGAGGAGCTGCTCCCGGAGTCGGTCGTGGCCGTGGAGGCACACCGTGACGACCCGCTGTGGGAGTCCCCGCTCTACCCGCAGGAGGCGCAGCTGGTCGCCCGCGCGGTGGACAAGCGCCGCCGCGAGTTCGCCGCCGTACGGGGCTGCGCCCGCGAGGCCATGGAGAAGCTCGGAGTGCCCGCCCAGCCGGTCCTCAGCGGTGAGCGGGGCGCGCCGCGCTGGCCGGACGGCCTCATCGGCAGCATGACCCACTGCGACGGCTACTGCGCCGCCGCACTGGTCCGCGCCACCGACCTGGCCTCCCTCGGCATCGACGCCGAGCCGCACGGGCCGCTCCCGGACGGCGTCGGCCCCTCCGTGTTCCTGCGCGCCGAGAGCGAGCGGCTCGCCCGGCTCGCCGGCCGGCGGCCCGCCGTGCACTGGGACCGGATCCTGTTCAGCGCCAAGGAGTCCGTCTACAAGGCCTGGTACCCCCTCACCCAGCAGTGGCTCGACTTCTCCGAGGCCGACATCACCCTGCACTCCGGCCCCGGCGGCGAGTCCAGCGGCACGCTGCGCGCGGAACTCCTCGTCCCCGGTCCGCTGGTCGGCGGACGGCGTCTTCAGACCTTCGAGGGCCGGTGGGCGGTGCGGGGCGAGGTGGTGATGACCACCGTCGTCGTACCGCACTCCTGACGCGGTGCCCGGCGGTCACACCGGCGGGCACCAGGCGCGCAGCAGGCGGAAGAACTCCTCCTCGGTGCCCGTGAGGCCCGCCCGGGCGAGGGCCCTGTCCGCCTCGGCGAGCACCGCGGGCGGCACGACGACGGGCCCCTCGCTCCCCGGTGGCCCGTCGAGGGCGGCGCGCACCGTGTGCAGCAGCCGCAGATAGGCCTGGACAGCGGTGCGTTCACGGTCGGTCAGTACGACGGTCGGCATCGGTCGGCTCTCCCCGAGTGGACGTCATGGTCACGCGCCCTGCTGGCGCCGCGCGCCGTGTCGTACGGCGCACAGGTCCAGCTTGCCGCCCGCCACTGACAACGCCGCCCGGGCCCACGCCGGTTCGCCCGCTCAGCGGAGGTGAAAACGCGCCGGGAGCGCGAGGACGAGGTCGAGGTCGGTCTTCCGCCCCCGGCTCACGCCTCGGGCCGCTTGACGCTCTCCAGGAGCATGTCCAGCCACTCGGCGACCTTGTCCCGGTGCTGGTCGGTGGGCAACTGCGCGGCCCGCCAGGCGATTCCGCGCACCCCGTGGTCCTGGAGCAGCCGCTCCAGCGGGTCCTCGGCGGTCACGGCGGCGGCCCGCTCGCGGTCGGCGAGCTTCTGGAGCAGTTCCTGCTCGGTGCGCTGGAGCGCGCCCGCCAGCGCCTCGGGGTCCTCCGCGGTGAGGAAGCCGGCGTGCACCCGGAAGAAGCGCTGGAGCGCGTCGCAGTGCTCCATGGTGGGCCGCCGGTCGCCGTTGATGAGGGCCCCGGCCTGCTGCCGGGACATGCCCGCGCCGTCGGCGATCTCCTGCTGGGTGTACTTGCGGCCGTTGGGCTTCATGCGGGTACGGCGCAGCAGGTCCAGGCGTTGCAGGAAGCGGGACTGGACATCCGGTTCGCCCGCCGGCCGGCCGCTGAGCAGAGCCTTGACCACCGGCTCCGGCACCCCGCAGGCGAGGGAGAGCCGGCCGGTGTCGAAGACCTCGGCCTGCGGCACGCCGAGCCGGTCGGCGAGGGCGGTGACGCGGGCGACGACGGCCGGCAGCTGAGCGGTCGCCGCGGCGCCCGGATCCTCGTAGCCATCGGTCACCGACAGAACTCCTACGTTTCTCGAGGGCTTCGGACGCGTGCGTGTTCTTTGCAAGCGCTCGCCGTGAACTTCCCGGAGAGTAGCCGGTGCCGAGAACCCGCATCCAGGTCTCGCCACAACTGTGGCGAATTTCAGCCGTCAACCGGCATGAAATGCCACGATAGTTGACATGGATCGCGGCGGGGCAGCAGGATCGCATCGCCGCGTGAAGGCCGCAGAGGCAAGAGGGGTGACCTCCCGATGGCACATCAGGCAGGAGGGCAGCGGCCGGTACCGCGGCCCGTCCCCGAGACCTCCGACACCTTCGGGACCCAGGCGTACCTGAGGGACTACGCCCTGCTGCTGGACTCTTTGCCGTTCCCGTCGCTGGTCGTCGACCACCGCTGGAACGTCGCACTGGCCAACGGCGCCTTCGGGACGCTCTTCCACGGCGTGCGCCCGCATCCGACGGCCATGCCGACGGAGAACTTCCTGCGGTTCGTGCTCTTCCACCCGGACGCGGCGGACGTCCTCGGCGAGCACGAGTCCGGCTGGTGCCTGCCGATGCTGGCCCACCTCAAGTCGGCCCTGGACAGCCACGGCCACGACCACGAACTCCAGTCGGTCCGCCGCGACATCGCCGAAGACCCGATCATGGAGGCCGCCTACCGGCAGGGGCTGCCGCACTGGATCCGGGCCGTCGGCGAGTCCGGCACCCGGCTCGACGGTGCCGTCCGGCTGCTGCTCCACCCGGACCCGCGCCGGGGCCCCACCGAGTGCCGCATCGTGGAGGAGACCCCGCAGACCCTGCGGGAGCTGGGCCACCGGCGGCTGACGATGGTCCTGCGCGACCCGCGCCGGACCGCCGCGCCGGTGCGCCGCCCGCGCCGGCCACGGGGCGGCGCCGCGCACCTGGCGGTCGTACCCACCGCCCAGGACTGAGCCGCACCGGCACCTTCACCGCGCCACGCGGACCCGCGCCGAGATTTCACATGAGCGCCACCACCCCCTTCCCTGACGTTTGTTGCTCTTGGAACACTCGCTCCGCGCAGAATCCGTCATGCGCCCGTCGTGCGACGGGCACACGACGGCGTGCGGCACCACCGACGTCAGGACGAGAGGACCCTCACTCATGCCCGAAGTCAACCGGCGGCGTTTCCTCCAGATAGCGGGGGCGACCGGCGCCTTCACGGCGCTGTCCGGCAGCATCCAGCGCGCGGCCGCGCTGCCCGCCCACTACCGCACCGGGACGCTCGAAGACGTCGAGCACATCGTCGTCCTGATGCAGGAGAACCGTTCCTTCGACCACTACTTCGGCTCGCTCAACGGGGTCCGGGGCTTCGGCGACCCGCGTGCGGTGACACAGAACGGCCGCTCCGTCTGGCAGCAGTCCGACGGCACGAAGGACATCCTGCCCTTCCACCCGGACGCCGACGACCTGGGCCTCGCCTTCATCCAGGACCTGCCGCACGGCTGGAACGACACCCACGCAGCCTTCGACAACGGCACGTACGACAAGTGGGTGCCGGCCAAGTCGACGACGACGATGGCCTACCTGACCCGGAACGACATCCCGTTCCACTACGCGCTCGCGGACGCCTTCACCATCTGCGACGCCTACCACTGCTCCTTCATGGGCTCCACCGACCCCAACCGCTACTACCTCTGGTCGGGCTACGTCGGCAACGACGGCACGGGCGGCGGTCCGGTCCTCGGCAACGACGAGAAGGGGTACGGCTGGACGACGTACCCCGAGCGGCTGGAGCGGGCGGGCGTCTCCTGGAAGATCTACCAGGACATCGGCGACGGCCTCGACGCGAACGGCGGCTGGGGCTGGATCCAGGACGCCTACCGCGGCAACTACGGCGACAACTCGCTGCTCTACTTCAACCAGTACCGGGACGCGAAGCCCGGCGACCCGCTGTACGACAAGGCCCGCACCGGCACCGACGCCGCCAAGGGCGAGGGCTTCTTCGACCGGCTGAAGGCGGACGTGACGGCCGGCACCCTGCCGCAGGTCTCCTGGATCGTCGCCCCCGAGGCCTTCACCGAGCACCCCAACTGGCCCGCCAACTACGGCGCCTGGTACGTCTCCCAGGTCCTGGACGCGCTGACCACCAACCCCGAGGTGTGGGGCAAGACCGCGCTGTTCCTCACCTACGACGAGAACGACGGCTTCTTCGACCACGTCCTGCCGCCGTTCCCGCCGGCCTCCGCCGCGCGGGGCAAGTCGACGGTGGACGTCTCCCTCGACCTGTTCAAGGGGGACGCGAGCCATGTCGCCGGCCCCTACGGACTCGGCCAGCGCGTGCCGATGCTGGTCGTCTCGCCGTGGAGCAAGGGCGGTTACGTCTGCTCCGAGACCCTGGACCACACCTCGGTCATCCGGTTCATCGAGCGCCGCTTCGGGGTGCACGAGCCGAACATCTCGCCCTGGCGGCGGGCCATCTGCGGCGACCTGACCAGCGCCTTCGACTTCTCCCGCAAGGACACCCGGCCGGCCCTGCTGCCGTCCACGGCCGGCTACGCGCCGCCGGACCGCGACCGCCACCCCGACTACGTGCCCAAGCCGCCCGCCAACCCCTCGCTGCCCCGGCAGGAGCGCGGCAGCCGCCCCACCCGCCCGCTGAAGTACGCCCCGTTGGTGGACGGTGCGGCGGACACCGGGGCCGGGACGTTCACGCTCACCTTCGCCTCCGGGGCGGAGGCGGGCGCGGCCTTCCTCGTCACCTCGGGCAACCGCACCGACGGCCCCTGGACCTACACCACCGAGGCCGGCAAGACCCTCTCCGACACCTGGAACTCGGCCTGGTCCGGCGGCTCCTACGACCTCGCGGTGCACGGCCCCAACGGCTTCCTGCGCCTGTTCAAGGGCCGGAACAAGGTCGCGGGCCCGGAGGTCACCGCCCGGCACAGCGGTGACGACCTGGAACTCACCTTCACCAACCGGACGTCCGGGACGGTGCGGCTGAAGGTGGCCGACGGCTACGGCGGCCCGTCCTGCACGGTGTCCGTGCGCTCCGGCGCCACCGTGCGGCACACCGTCGACCTCACGGCGAGCCGGCGCTGGTACGACCTGACCGTCACCTCGGAGGCCGACCCCGGCTATCTGCGCGGCTTCGCCGGCCATGTCGAGAACGGGCTGCCCGGCGTCAGCGACCCGGCCATCGCCACCCGGTGAACGGGCGATGAACAGGGCTCCGTGCGGACTGGTCAGGTACCGGTCAGGGCAGGGTAGTGTGCCCCGGTGACCACGCAATCGAACACCCCCGCAGGCTGGTATCCCGATCCGCACGGGGCTCCGCAGACGCTTCGCTACTGGGACGGGGCCCAGTGGACCGAGCACACCAACCAGCAGCCGCAGCAGGGCCAGGCGCCGCAGCAGGCCGCCGCTCACATCCCGCAGCAGCAGGCCGCCGACCCCAGGGTGCAGCGTCAGGTGCAGCAGCAGGCCGGGATCGCGGCCGCCGGTCCCGGCGGGGGCACCCTGTTCACCGAGCCCGTGCTGGTGGTGAACCAGAAGGCCAAGCTGATCGAGGTGACCAACGAGTACAAGGTCATGGATCAGCACGGCCGGGAGATCGGCTCGGTCACCGAGGTCGGCCAGGGCGTACTGAAGAAGATCCTGCGCTTCGTCTCCAGCTGGGACCAGTTCATGACCCACAAGCTGGAGATCCGCGACGCCCACGGCCGGCCGCAGCTGCTGCTGACCCGGCCCGCGAAGATCTTCAAGTCCCGGGTCGTGGTGACCCGCCCGGACGGCTCCGAGGTCGGTGAGATCGTCCAGCAGAACATGATCGGAAAGATCAACTTCGCCATGAACGCGGGCGGCCAACAGGTCGGCGCGATCAAGGCGGAGAACTGGCGGGCCTGGAACTTCGCCATCGTGGACCACGCGGACAACGAGGTCGCCCGGATCACCAAGACCTGGGAAGGCCTCGCCAAGACGCTGTTCACCACCGCCGACAACTACGTCCTTCAGATCCACTACCAGCTGCCCGAGCCGCTGCTGAGCCTGGTGGTCGCGACGGCCCTGACCGTCGACACCGCCCTCAAGCAGGACCAGCGCGGCTGGAACTGAGCGGCGCCGCACTGGGGCGGACGGGGAGTACGGCAACGGCGGCCGGTCCACGCGAGACGCGCGCGGACCGGCCGCCGCCGTTGTTCGCCCACCGTGCCGCTCGCGGCACCGTTCACAGCGCCGTGAGGTGTCCCGGCTGTTCCGGCTGGCGCGGCACCAGCGCCGGCTCGGCCGTGGCCGTCTCCGGCTCCAGCGCCAGCACCGCGGCCACCGGGTGGTCGGCGTCGTCGTGGCCGTCGTACATCGCGTCCGTCTCGTCGCCGGGGTACCCGGCCTGCGGCGACACCCGGGTGAGCAGCAGCACGCCCCACGCGGCCAGGCCCGCCCCGGCCAGCGCCAGCAGCACACCGGCGGCGCCGCCCCGCAGGCCCTGTCCGAGCAGGGTGAGCCCGATCACCGCGGCCGCCGTCGGGTTGGTGAGGGTGACCAGGGCCAGCGGGGCGCCGAGGCCGCCGCGGTACGCGGTCTGGGACAGCAGCAGTCCGCCGACCGCGAAGGCGGCGACGAGCACCGCGACCACGATGACCTCGACGCCCAGGACCGGGCCGGACCGGTCGGTGGCCGCCACCGTCACCGTCTGGGTGAGCGCGGAAGCGACCCCGGAGGCGATACCGGAGGCGGTCGCGTGCCGGAGGCCCGGCCGGGCGCCGGGCCGGGACAGCAGCCCGATCAGCGCCGCGGTCGTACCGGCCACCGCCACCGCCTCGGGCAGGCTCAGCACCCGCTCGGGTGCCGGACCCGACGCGGTGACCAGCAGCGCGCCGAGCCCCAGCAGCGTCAGCGCCGTGCCGCGCCACTCCGCCGTGCTGACCCGCCGCCCGGCCGCCCGGGCGCCCAGCGGGACGGCCGCGACCAGGGTGAGCGCGCCCAGCGGCTGGACGACGGTGAGCGGGCCGTACCGGAGAGCCACGACGTGCAGCAGCGCGGCGGCCGCGTTCAGACCGACCGACGACCACCAGGCACCCGTGCCGAGCAGGCGCAGCAGGCCGGTGCCCGCGCTGCGCGAGGCCAGGCGCTCCTGGGCGACGGCGGCGAGGGCGTAGGCGACGGCCGAGACCAGCGACAGCGCGACGGCGATCAGGGCGGGGGCGTTCATCGGCCCGCTCCGACCAGGACCTGGCGGCGGGGGATGTCCTGGCCACGGGTGCCCTGATCACGGGTGCCCTGGTCACGGGTGTCGGGGCCGGCGGTGCCGGGCGTCCGGCGCGGCGGGCGGATGACGGCGAGGGTGAGACCCAGCATGGCGGTCGCGACGAGCGCGTCCAGCCAGTAGTGGTTGGCCGTGCCCACGATGACCAGCAGGGTGATCAGCGGGTGCAGCAGCCACAGCGGGCGCCAGCGGGACCGGGTGGCCGCGATCAGCCCGATCGCCACCATCAGCGCCCAGCCGAAGTGCAGCGAGGGCATCGCCGCGAACTGGTTGGACAGATGGTCGCTGGACGGCGGGCCGTACACCGAGGGGCCGTAGATCCGGGCGGTGTCGACCAGGCCGGTGCCGGTCAGCATGCGCGGCGGGGCCAGCGGGAACGTGAACGGCAGCACGAGGGCCGCCGTGGTGACGACCGCGAGGACCCGCCGCGCCCATATGTAGTGCAGCGGCCGGCGCAGATAGAGCCAGACCAGGAAGGCGAGCGTGGCCGGGAAGTGGACGGTCGCGTAGTAGGTGTTCGCCAGGCGGACGAGGGTGTCGCCGTGCAGCAGCGCCGACTGTACGGCGGTCTCGTGCGGCAGGTGTACGGCCCGCTCCAGGTCCCAGACGCGGTGGGCGTTGTGGAAGGCGTTCGCGGTGTGGCCGGTCGCCAGCTGGCGGCCGAGCTTGTAGACGAGGAACAGCCCGGCGACGAGCAGGAACTCGCGCAGCAGCGGCGGGCGCGATGTCGCGTCCGGAGCGCTCGGAGCGTATGGCTCCGCTTCTGCCTCCGCAGGCTCGGTGCGGGCGTTCATCCCCCGGCCCCCTTCGCTGACGTGGTGGTGCGTGACGGTGGTGCGTGGACGGTGTGCCGGTGGTGCGTGGAGCACTCATCGATACGTTGTCGTTCCGATACGCCAGTGTACCGATACGCTTGGGTACCGGTACACTGGCGTATCGATTGATGTGCGACACACTGGAGACATGTTTCGGACGGCGCTCGAGAAGCGCCTGACCGGACTCCGGTGCCGAAGGAGGGCACCGGCCGTACACGAGTGAGGGGAAGCACGGCATGACGTCGCAGGCCGCGGAGGGACCGGAGTCGGTCGTCGCCTCGCGCCGCTCCAAGATCACGCCGGAGCGTGAGCGGGAGTTCTTCGACGCGGTGCTGGAGCAGATACGCGAGTGCGGGTACGAGTCCGTCACCATGGAGGGCGTCGCCGCCAGCACCCGGTGCAGCAAGTCCACGCTCTACCGGCAGTGGAAGACCAAACCCCAGTTCGTCGCGGCCGCCCTGCGGGCCAGCCGCCGGGTCCGGTTCGCCGGGATCGACACCGGCTCGCTCGCCGAGGACCTGCGCCAGGCAGCGCGGGCCGCGGGCGACTGGTCCGGCAAGGACACCAAGCTGCTCCAGGCGCTGGGGCACGCGGTGACGGCGGACAAGGAGCTGGCCGAGGCGCTGCGCGAGGCGCTGGTCCACCCGGAGATCGCCGCGCTGGAGGGGATGCTCGCCCGGGGCGTGGCCCGGGGCGAGGTGCCCGAGGGGCACCCGGCGCTGGAGTTCGTCCCCGCGATGATGTTCGGCGTACTGCGCGTCCGGCCGGTCCTCAACGGCCAGTACGCCGACGCGGGCTACCTCCTGCGGTTCGTGGAGGCCGCCGTGCTGCCCGCACTCGGGCTGACCTGAGACCCAGGCCGCCGTTCACCGGGATGACCGGACGGTGACCTGCTCGCGCCGCACCGTGGGGACGGGGGCGGCGCGCACCACCGGCCGGGTGGGGTTCCTCCTTGAGCGGAGGGGAGCCCCACCCGGCCGCATCACGTGGCGGACCCGCCGGGTGCCTCAGACGTTCTGGCCGTCGCCGCCGCCGGACGAGATCCTGATCCCCTTCACGATGGTGTCGATGACGGACACGTCCTGCCCGACGTCCACGCCGAAGCGCACCACGACCATCTGCTTGGCGTCGTTGGGCGAGGGGAAGGCGACCGACTCCACATAGCCGTCGGCGCCCTTGCTGGTGACCGCCTTCCAGCGCACCAGATAGCCCTTCTGCCCGGCCACCGTCACGGCCCGGGACGCGAGCACCTGGTGCGAGGTGATGCTGCCGTAGGTCGTGCCGCCGTACGACTGCTTGGCGTTGGCCGCGATGTCCGCCTTGGCGACCTGTTCCGCGGTCTCG
The DNA here is from genome assembly GCF_042672505.1 of Streptomyces sp. NPDC127190. NCBI lineage: Bacteria > Bacillati > Actinomycetota > Actinomycetes > Kitasatosporales > Streptomycetaceae > Streptomyces > Streptomyces sp. NPDC127190. The sequence continues at coordinate 19,531 of NZ_JBHXVE010000042.1, read as the reverse complement.
CCCTCGGTGCCCAGCGCCACCGCGGGAGCCGAGTAGGCGCCGCCCGCCGTGCACGTCTGCTTGCCGTTGCCCGGGCAGGTGTAGGAGTCGTCCGAGGTCACCTGGGCGCCGACGCTGATCGTCTGCCCGGTCCAGCCCTTCGGCACCGGCAGGCTGATGCCGTCGACCGGATCCGGCACCGTGCCGCCGCCCTTGATCTTGGGCGCGCCGGACGCCCGCGGCGACGGCGAGGCACCGCCCCCGGACCCACCCGACTCACCGGACCCGTCCGAACCTCCGGACCCGCCCGGCCCACCGCCCCGGCCCCGGTCCGGGACACCTCCCGGCCCCCGCTGCGCACCAGCCCGGGTGCCGCTGCCGCCGTCGTCCTTGGACAGGGCGTACACGCCGATCCCTATACAGGCCAGGACCGCGGCCGCGGCCGCGACGGCTATGCCCGTCCGCAGTCCCGTCCGGGACCGGACCGCCGGCTGCACGGGATACCCCGGGTATCCCGCAGCCCCCGGATACCCCGCGCTCCCCGGATCTCCGGGAGTCCCCGGAGACTCCGGATACACGCCGTACCCCGGGGCGGCCGACGGCTGCGGGCCCGCCGGGGGACCCCAGGGGGCGCCCGTCCCGGCGGGGCGGGTCCGGTCCGTCCAGGCCGTGCCGTCCCACCAGCGCTCGGTGGGCGGACCGTCATTCGTCTGCCCGGGATCGGGGTACCACCCGGGAGGAGTCACCTGCGTCATGCCCCCACCGTATGAGGCAACGGTGAAAGTGTGATGAGAGGATGCGCCGCGGATTGCGCGCGGCCCTTGCACGGCTGCCGGCCGGGGAGGCCCCGGCGCGCATCCGGGCGAAGCCGCGCAAGACCGCGTCCGGCGGAACGCCTGGGGGCGACGCCGCGTGTTGACGGACCGTCAGCCGCTCACCGGCTGGTCGGGTGGGCTTCCGCGTCGCCTGTCCGCCCCCGCGTTCACTCGGCGGGTCAACAGTCGCCCCGACCGGCCACCACACCTCATCCCGGACGGCTAGGCTCGTGGTCTGTACGTCATTCGGGCGACCTGGGGAGGTAACGGGATGACGGAGGGACGGCCGCCGGCAGCCGCCTCGGGTTCCCTGTGGGAGCGGGATGCCGAGATCGCCGCCGTCGCACAGGCGCTCGACGTCCTGTGCGCCGACCAGTCGTCGGCGGGCAGTCTGCTGGTGTTCCGGGGCGAGGCCGGGATCGGCAAGACCGCACTGCTGGCCGAGACCCGCCGCATGGCCGAACGCCGCGGCTGCGCCGTGTGGTCCGCCCGCGGCGCCGAGACACTGCGATCCGTCCCCTTCAACGTGGTGCGGCAGCTGCTCCAGCCCGCGCTGCTGTCCCTGCTCCCCGAGGAGGCCCGCGAGTACCTCGGCGACTGGTACGACATCGCGGGCCCCGCCCTCGGGATAGTCGACCCCGGCGAGGACAACCCCGACCCGCAGTACGTCTGCGACGGACTCGTCGCCGCCGTACGCCGGCTCGCCCGCCGCGAGTGGCCGCTCGTGCTGCTGATCGACGACGCCCACTGGGCCGACCAGGAGACCCTGCGCTGGCTCGCCGCGTTCGCCGAACGCCTGGAGGACCTCTCCGTCCTGGTCGTGGTCGGCCGCCGCCCCGGCGAGGCCGGCGGCGAGAGCGCCCGCCACCTCGACGCGGTGGCCGCGGCCGCGGGCCACGCCGTCAGCAACCTCAACGCCCTCACCCCCACCGCCACCGCGGGCATCACCCGCGCCGCCCTCGGCCGGCACGCCGACGACGCGTTCTGCCGCGAGGTCTGGGCCGTCACCGCCGGCAACCCCTACGACACCGTCGAACTCCTCGCCAAGGTGCAGGACAGCGAGGTGACGCCGGTCGAGGCCCGGGCCGGCGAACTGCGCGCCCTCAACCGCGCCGCCCGCGGCGGCGGACTGGTCGACCGGCTGATGGAACTCGGCCTGGAGGCCACCCAGTTCGCCTGGGCTGCGGCCATCCTCGGCACCGGCATCACCGTCGACATGGTCGCCCGCCTCGCCACGATGGACGAGGGCGTCGCCCGGCACTGCGCGGAACTCCTCTGCGCCGCCCGCATCCTCACCGCACCCGACCCGGCTGTGCACGCCGAACCCGCCCCGGGCGAGCTGGAGTTCGTCCACCCGCTGATCGCCACCGCCGTCTACCACTCGATCCCGCCCGCCATGTGCACCGCCATGCACGGGGTCGCCGCCCAGATCATCACCGAACACGGCCGCGGCGCCGCCCAGGCCGCCCGGCACCTGCTGAAGGTGCACCCCGAGGGCGACGAGCAACTCGTCGAGCAGCTGCGCGAGGCCGCCCGCGAGAACCTCGCCGTCGGCGCGCCCGACGCGGCCCGCCGCTGTCTGGAACGCGCCCTGGAGGAGCCGCCGCTCCCCGAGGTGCACGCCCACGTCCTGTACGAACTGGGCTGCGCCACCCTGCTGACCGCGCCCGCCGTCACCATCGGCCACCTCCAGAGCGCGCTCGGCATGCCCGGCCTCACCGGACGCGACCGCGTCGACGCCGTCGTCCGCCTCTCCCAGGCCCTGCTGCACAACGACGAACTCGAGGAGGCCGTCCGCACCATCGAGGCCGAGGCCGCCCGGCACGACGCGGGCCCCGTCCGGATGCGGCTCCAGGCCTTCCAGTTCATGTGGGAGGGCATCCACGGCGAGACCGTCTCCCCGGCCCGCTCCCGGCGCCTCGCCGAACTCGCCCGCACCTGCACCGGCCGCGACAACTCCGAACGCGCCCTGCTGATCCTGCGCGGCTTCGACGCCATGACCCACGGCGAGAACGCCGAGGAGGTGATCGAGCTGTGCGACCGCGCCCTGGTCAACGGCCGGCTCGCACCCGGCCTCGGCTGGACCGACCGCGAGTGGGGCATCGAACTGCTGATGATGCTCGGCAGCGCGTACGCCTACGCCGACCGGCTCGACCGGGCCGAGAGCCTCTTCGCCGAGGCCCTGCGCGTCTACACCGGCGCCGGCTGGCGCGGTGGCCATCTCTCCCTGGCCAACGCCTTCCTCGGCCTCGCCTACCGCAGACAGGGCCGCCTCAAGGACGCCGAGACCACCCTGCGCGAGGCACTCGCCCTCGCCGAACGCGTCGGCCGCCGCCTGCCGCTGTACTGGTCGGCCAGCTGCGGACTGGTCGACACCCTGCTGGCCCGCGGCCGGGTCGAGGAGGCCTGGTCGGTCGCGGAGCAGTACGGCTTCGCACCGCCCTACCCGTCCACCATCGTGCTGCCCGACATCCGGTCCGTGCGCGGGCGGCTGCTGCTCGCCGTCGGCCGCACCGAGGAAGGCATCAACGAACTCGAGGCCGCCGAGAAGACCGCCGTGACCCGCGGCGGCCACAACCCCGTGCTGGCCCCTTGGGCGATCGACCTCGCCAAGGCCCTCGCCGGCCAGGACCCGTCCCGCGCGGCCCAGCTCGTCACCGACGCCCGCCGCCAGGCCGAACGCTTCGGCACCGACACCGCGATCGGCGAGGCCCTGCGCTGCGCCGCCGCCCTGGAGACCGGGCCGCGCGCGGTCCAGCTGGCGGGCCGGGCCGTCGCCTATCTGGAGGCCTCACCCTGCCAGTTCGAACACGCCGCGGCCCGCATCGAGTACGGCATCGCCGCCGGCTCGGCCACGGAACTCCACCGGGGCCTGGACCTGGCCCGGTCCTGCGGAGCCGAGGGACTGGTGGCACAGGCCCGACAGGCGCTGGAGGGGCTGGAGGAGGGACGGATTCCCTAGGGGAGCCGAACCCCGAGAGACCCCGCCGGTCTCCCGGGGAGGCACCTCACGGCGCCGCCGCGAACACCACCCACACCTGGCCGTCGGCAAAGTCCAGCGGGCTGCCGTCGGCCGCCGTGAACGCCGTACCGTCCGTGGCGGCCCGCCGTGACCAGCCGGCGGCGAAGGACCGTCCGTCGCGCAGCACCTCCGCCCGGCCCGATCCCACCGTCTCGGTGTACGGCGTCGGGTTGCCGAGCACATCGTGATAGCGGGACATATGCACCCGCACATACTGCACGACGACCGTCGGCGGGGCGATCCGTGCGCCGCCCGGGGTGACCGCCGGGGTGCCGTCCATCGCGACCAGCCAGCCGCCCCGCCCGGCGGACCAGGTGAAGGTGAAGCGGGCCGCGGGATAGCGCACGGTGCGGGCGGCCGTGGGCGTGCCCCCGGCGGGCGCCGGGCCGTAGCGGAAGCCGGTGCTCAGCGCGGCCCGGCCCGGGGCGGCGGGCAGCAGCCGGGCCGGGTGCAGATAGAGGTTGTGCGGCGCGGCCCTGCCGTTGCTCCGGACATAGGCGGCCGGGGCCTGGTCGGGGGACTCCTCACGCAGCGGCGCCCGGCCGATCAGCGGCAGCAGCTTGCGCTGGGCCCCCGAGAACGCCAGGAACGGCCGGTCGAACTGGCGCAGCAGCTCCAGATCGGACTCGCGGGCGCTGCGCACCGGGCCGACCGTCTTCGGCAGCCTGGTCGCGTACACCGCCATCAGCCGGCTCAGTCCGCCCTCCACCTGCTCGGCGTACACCACGTCGGCCGTGTCCAGCCCGGTCTGCGGACGCGCCGCGGGCACATTGTCGATCTTCACGGCGAGCGGCGACCCGGCCGCGGCGGGCGCGGTCGGTGCCGGGGTGCGGTGCGGGGCACGGTCGTTTGCGCCGTGCTGCGGGCCGGTGCAGCCGGCCATGAGCGACGCCGTCAGCGTGGCGGCCAGCAGTGCCACCGTCAGCGCGGCGCGCCGGGGGCGCGCCCTGTGTCCCATGCCCACGCTTGTCACCCCGTCCGTGTGGTCTGATTCTGCGCCCGCAGAGTCGTGTCGGCCATAGCGCGCTGGGTACGGTCCCGCCCGTCCGGCGGGTCGAACGGGCCCACGGGCCGACCCGGGTGCGCGGTCGGGGCCGGGGGAGGGGGTTCGGCGCGCGGTCGTACGGGTACCCGGGCGCCGCCGCGAACAGGACGGCGCCGCCGCCGACCGGACGCAGCCATCGGCAGCCCCGGCTGCGCCGGAGCGAGGCGGCGCGCCCGCGACCGAGGGAGCGCGACCCCATGAAGGCAGTCACCTGGCAGGGCCGGCGGGACGTCCGCGTCGAGGACGTGCCCGACCCGAGGATCGAGGAACCCACGGACGCCGTCGTCCGTATCACCTCCACCGGGCTGTGCGGCTCGGACCTGCACCTGTACGAGGTGCTCACCCCGTTCATGACCCCCGGCGACATCCTCGGGCACGAGCCCATGGGCATCGTCGAGGAGGTCGGCCCCGGGGTACCCGATCTCAAGGCGGGCGACCGGGTCGTGGTGCCGTTCCAGATCGCCTGCGGAAACTGCTGGATGTGCCTCACCGGGCTGCCGACCCAGTGCGAGACCACCCAGGTCACCGGCGAGGGCATGGGCGCCGCCCTGTTCGGCTACACCCGCCTGTACGGCGCGGTCCCGGGCGGTCAGGCCGAGTATCTGCGGGTGCCGCAGGCGCAGTTCGGACCGATCAAGGTGCCCGAGGGCCCGCCGGACGACCGGTTCGTCTATCTCTCCGACGTGCTGCCCACCGCCTGGCAGGCCGTCGAGTACGCCGCCGTCCCGCCCGGCGGCACCGTGGCCGTCCTCGGTCTGGGCCCGATCGGCGACATGGCCTGCCGGGTGGCACTCGCCCGTGGCGCCGAGCGGGTCTTCGGCGTCGACCTGGTGCCGGAGCGGCTCGCCCGGGCGCAGCGCCGGGGTGTGACCACCTACGACCTGCGCGCCTTCGACGACGAGAAGTCGCTGGTGCACGCGATCTGGGACGAGACCGGCGGGCGCGGCCCGGACGCGGTGATCGACGCCGTCGGCACCGAGGCGCACGGCAGCGCCGCCGCCAAGCTCGCCCAGACGGCCACCGGGATGCTGCCCCGCAAACTGAGCGGACCGCTCGCGGAACGCTTCAGCGTCGACCGGCTCGGCGCCCTGTACATGGCCATCGACCTGGTACGGCGCGGCGGCACGATCTCGCTCAGCGGTGTGTACGGCGGGACGGCCGACCCGATGCCCCTGCTCACCCTGTTCGACAAGCAGATCCAGCTGCGCATGGGCCAGGCCAACGTCCGGCGCTGGACCGACGTGATCATGCCGTATCTGACCGAGGAGGACCCGCTCGGCGTCGAGGACTTCGCCACGCACCGGCTGCCGCTGACGGACGCGCCGCACGCCTACGAGATGTTCCAGCGCAAGCAGGACGGCGCCGTCAAGATCCTCATGCAGCCGTAGCCGTAGCCGTAGCCGTAGCCGTAGCCGTGGCTGTGGCCTCGGCGGTCGCAGGGGTGGCTCAGTGGTGCCGCTCCCCGAGGATCTCCGCGAGGTCGTACCGCACCGGCTCCTCCAGCTGCGCATAGGTGCAGCTCTCCGGGGTGCGGTCCGGGCGCCAGCGGCGGAAGCGGGCCGTGTGCCGGAAGCGCTGACCGTTCTCCATGTGGTCGTAGGCCACCTCGGCGACCCGCTCCGGCCGCAGCGGCACCCAGGACAGGTCCTTCTTGCCCGACCAGCGGCTCGGCGCGCCCGGCAGCCGGGCCGTCTCATGGGCGGTCTCGTCGGACCAGGCCGCCCACGGATGCCCGGCCACGTCGTCCATCCGGAGCGGCTCCAGCTCCTCGACCAGCTCGGCCCGCCGCTTCATCGCGAACGCGGCCGACACGCCCACATGCTGCAACCGGCCCTCCTCGTCGTACAGTCCCAGCAGCAGCGAGCCCACGACCGGGCCGCTCTTGTGGAAGCGGTAGCCGGCGACGACGACATCGGCGGTCCGCTCGTGCTTGATCTTGAACATGGCGCGCTGGTCCTGGAGGTAGCGCAGCGTCAGCGGCTTGGCGACGATCCCGTCGAGACCGGCGCCCTCGAACTGCTCGAACCACCCCTGCGCCACACCGAGGTCGGTCGTCGCCGGCGCCAGATGCACGGGCGGGGTGGCCTCGGCGAGGGCCCGGTCGAGCAGCGCCCGGCGGTCGGTCAGCTCCACGTCGAGCAGCGAGGTGTCGTCCAGCGCGAGCAGGTCGAAGGCGACGAAGGACGCCGGGGTCCGCTCGGCCAGCATCCGCACCCGCGAGTCCGCCGGGTGGATCCGCTCGGTCAGCGCGTCGAAGTCCAGCCGGCCGCCGCGCGCGATCACGATCTCCCCGTCGAGCACGCAGCGCCTGGGCACCCGCTCTCTCAGCGCCCCGACCAGCTCGGGAAAATACCTGGTCAGCGGCTTTCCGGTACGGCTGCCCAGCTCGACCTCGGCCCCGTCCCGGAACACGATCGCACGGAAGCCGTCCCACTTCGCCTCGTAGTGCATGCCCGGCGGGATCTTCGCCACGGACTTGGCGAGCATCGGCTTCACGGGCGGCATCACCGGCAGATCCATGCCCCCGATTCTGCTCGCATACCTCATGTGTCGCCCGGTATGCGCCCGCCGTGGGGTGCGCCTACCGTGGCCGCATGGGCGATGCGGTGGAACTGGAGGTGGGCGGCCGGACGGTACGGCTGTCCAGCCCGGACAAGGTGTTCTTCCCCGAGCGTGGTTTCACCAAGCTGGACCTCGCGCGGTACTACACCGCCGTCGGTCCCGGCATCCTGCGTGCCCTGCGCAACCGCCCGACCACCCTGGAGCGCTACCCGGACGGCGTCGGCGGCGAGTGGTTCTTCCAGAAACGGGCTCCCAAGGGCATGCCCGACTGGATCCCGACCGCCCACATCACCTTCCCCAGCGGCCGCAGCGCGGACGAGATGTGCCCCACCGAAGAGGCCGCCGTGGTGTGGGCCGCTCAGTACGGCACGCTCACCTTCCACCCCTGGCCGGTACGCGCCACCGATGTCGACCGCCCCGACGAACTGCGCATCGACCTCGACCCGCAGCCCGGCACCGAGTACGCCGACGCCGTCCGCGCCGCCCACGAACTGCGCGCCGTACTGGACGAGTTCGGCGGGCTGCGCGGCTGGCCCAAGACCTCCGGCGGCCGTGGCCTGCATGTCTTCGTGCCCATCGAACCCCGCTGGACCTTCACCCAGGTACGGCGCGCCGCGATCGCCGTCGGGCGGGAGATGGAACGCCGGATGCCCGAGCAGGTGACGATCAAGTGGTGGAAGGAGGAACGGGGTCGCCGCATCTTCCTCGACTACAACCAGACCGCTCGGGACCGCACCATCGCCTCCGCCTACTCGGTACGGCCGCGCCCGCACGCCCCCGTCTCCGCGCCGCTGCGCTGGGACGAGGTGGAAGCCGCCCACCCCCGTGACTTCGACCTCGCCACCATGCCGGGCCGCTTCGCCGAACTCGGCGATGTGCACGCCGACATGGACGACCACGCCTACTCCCTGGACGCCCTGCTGGAGCTGGCCCGCCGCGACGAACACGACCACGGCCTGGGCGATCTGCCGTATCCGCCGGAGTACCCGAAGATGCCCGGCGAACCGAAGCGGGTCCAGCCGAGCCGCGCCCGCCGCGAACAGACCCCCTGAGCGGTCGAGTGCCTCTCCCGGCCCCGGATCACCCGAGGCCGGCGCGGCTATCCTGAGCGCCAGCCGCGCGAGGAGGAGTCCCGAAGTGACCGAGGCAGTGTCGCGCCCCACGCTGGAGGCCGTGGCCGCGCGGGCCGGCGTGTCCCGGGCCACCGCGTCCCGGGTCGTCAACGGCGGGGACCGTGTCCGCGAGCCGCTGGCCGCCCGGGTCCGCCAGGCCGTGGAGGAACTCGGCTATGTGCCCAACCAGGCGGCCCGCACCCTCGTCACCCGGCGGCACGACGCCGTCGCGGTCGTCATCGCGGAACCCGAGACCCGGGTCTTCGCCGACCCCTTCTTCGCCCTGCAACTGCGCGGCATCAGCAAGGAACTGACCGCCCACGACAACCAGCTGGTACTGCTGCTCACCGAGGGCCGCGCCGACCACGCACGCGTGGCCCGCTATCTCGCCGGCGGCCATGTCGACGGAGCGCTCGTCTTCTCCCTGCACCTGGACGACCCGCTGCCCGCACTGATCCACGACGCCGGTGTCCCCACCGTGTTCGGCGGACGGCCCGGCTGGAGCGAGAGCGCCCCGGCGCAGGACCCGGGCGTGGTGTACGTCGACTGCGACAACCGGGGCGGGGCCCGCGCCGCCGTACGCCATCTCGTGGACCTCGGCCGCCGTCGTATCGCGCACATCACGGGCCCGCTGGACCAGACCTCGGCGGTGGACCGGCTCGACGGCTACCGGGACGTCGTCGGCGCCCTGCCCGGCGCGGACCAGGCCCGGCTGGTCGTGGAGAGCGACTTCACCCCGGCCGGCGGAGAACGGGCCATGCGTGAACTCCTCGTCCGCTGCCCGGACCTGGACGCCGTCTTCGCCGCGAACGACCTCACCGCGCTCGGCGCCCTGCGCGTCCTGCGCGGCTCCGGCCGGCGGGTGCCCGAGGACGTGGCCGTGATCGGCTTCGACGACGTACTGCCCGTCGCCGAACAGACCGAGCCGCCGCTGACGACGGTCCGTCAGGAGATCGAGGAGATGGGCCGGCTGATGGCCCGGCTGCTGCTGCGCAGGCTGTCCGGCGACCGGCGCGCCGACCACACCCCGGCCGACGCGCCGTCCCCCGTCATCGTCCCGACCACCCTGGTACGTCGCGCCTCCGCGTGAGGTCACCGGCGCCGTGCGGGGCTCAGCCCTGCCGCTGCTCGCTGCGGATCACCGCGAAGCGGGCGCCGTAGGGGTCGGTGAGTCTGGCCATGCGGCCCACGCCCTCCATCGTCGTCGCGGGGACGGCGACCGTGCCGCCGAGTTCCTCCGCGCGGGCGACGACGGCGTCGGTGTCCTCGACCTCGAAATACGGCAGCCAGTACGGGCGGCCCTCTCCCTCGGCGCCGGCGGCGGCCTGCGGCACGAAACCGCCGAACATCGCGTCCTCCCCGCCCTCGGCCGGGTTGACGCAGGTGTACGTCCCGCCCGGGAACGGCACCGCCGAGGTCTCCAGGCCGAGCACCTGGTGGTAGAAGTGGGCGGCCGCCGCGATGTCCGGGGTGTACAGCTCGACCCAGCACAGCGAGCCGGGATCGCCCGCCACGTCCAGGCCCTTTCTGCGCCCGGGCTGCCAGATCCCGAACGGCACCCCGGCCTCGTCCGCGAGGATCGCCACATGGCCCTGGCCCATCACATCGACGGGCTGGTGCAGCACGGTGCCGTGGGCCTGCTCGGCCGCCTTGGCGGTGGCCTGCGCGTCCTCGCTCTGGAAATACACCGTCCAGGCCGGCGGACCCTGCTCGGGGCCGGTCTGCATTCCGCCGGCGACGGTCCGGCCGTCCTGCTGGAAGAAGCCGTAGCCGCCGGCGTCCGGCCCGGCCGACTCGAACCGCCAGCCGAAGAGACCGCCGTAGAAGGAGACGGCGCCGTCGATGTCCGGGGTGGCGACATCGACCCAGTTCGGAGCGCCGTTGACGAAACGGGTGGTGAGCATGTGCCCTCCTCGAAGGGGTCCCGTCCTGTGCACTGCCGAGTCTGGCACCGCCCACTGACAACCGCCGCCGGAACCCCGCTCACTCACGGTGACCGCTGCTGCCCCCTGGATTTCGCCCCGTCCCGCGCGCCGCCGTGCGCGGCGGGGGACCGGCGGCGCATCATCGAGGCGGCGGGAGCTCCCAGCGGCGCCGTTGACGCGCTGTTGATCGAACGTTTTTCACGGCCCGGCACCATCCTGGGCATGTACTTCGACACCATCACCCCGGCCGACGAGACCTGGCGGGCGCAGGCCCTGTGCGCGCAGACCGGGCCGGACTTCTTCTTCCCCGAGCCGGGCAGCTCCGTGCGCGAGGCGAAGCGCATCTGCGGCCTGTGCGAGCTGCGTCCCGCCTGCCTGGAGTACGCACTCGCCAACGACGAGCGCTTCGGCGTCTGGGGCGGCCTCTCCGAGAAAGAACGCCTCGCCCTCCGCCGCACCTCCCCCTGACCCACATGCCCTCTGCCAAGCGTCGGCCACCTGCCGGCGAGCCCGCGCAGTGACGGCCGAGCCGCGTGCGTCGTCCCATTGGCCTGCGCCACCTGTGGCAGCACCTGCGGAGTGATGGCCGAGCCTGCGTCTTCTGCTGAGCCTGCGCTACCTGTGACGAGCCTGCGCGGCCGTGGCCGATCCCGTGCACCTTCGGCTGGGCCTGACGTCCCTGAAGAAGTCCGCGCCCCCGTCGTCGTACCTCGTCCAGTGAGCCCAGCGCGACTTCGCCGGGCCCACCCCTGTCGCGGTCAGCCGGTGTGGCGGGCTGCCAGGCGGGCCTTGCGGGCGGCGAGGCGCTCGTCGAACTTCGCGGCCTCCGCGTCCAGGCCGCCCATGAACAGGCCCAGCTCCTCCTGCGCCTGCCGCCCCTCGGGGCCGAGCCCGTCGATCTCCAGGACCTTCAGGAAGCGCAGCACCGGCTGGAGCACGTCGTCGTGGTGGATGCGCAGGTTGTACACCTCGCCGATGGCCATCTGCGCGGCTGCCCGCTCGAAGCCCGGGATGCCGTGGCCGGGCATCCGGAAGTTGACGACCACGTCCCGCACCGCCTGCATGGTCAGGTCGGGGGCCAGCTCGAAGGCGGCCTTCAGCAGGTTGCGGTAGAAGACCATGTGCAGGTTCTCGTCGGTCGCGATGCGCGCCAGCATGCGGTCGCAGACCGGGTCGCCGGACTGGTGCCCGGTGTTGCGGTGCGAGATCCGGGTGGCCAGCTCCTGGAACGCGACATAGGCGATCGAGTGCAGCATCGAGTGCCGGTTGTCGGACTCGAAGCCCTCGCTCATGTGGGCCATGCGGAAACGCTCGAGCTTGTCCGGGTCCACCGCCCGCGAGGTGAGCAGGTAGTCCCGCATCACGATGCCGTGCCGGCCCTCCTCGGCCGTCCAGCGGTGCACCCACGTGCCCCACGCGCCGTCGCGGCCGAAGAGCGAGGCGATCTCGTGGTGGTAGCTCGGCAGGTTGTCCTCGGTGAGCAGGTTGACCACGAGGGCGATCCGCCCGATGTCCGTCACCTTGGACTGGTCCTGCTCCCAGGCCTGCCCGTCCTCGAACACACCGGGGAAGTTACGGCCGTCGCTCCAGGGCACGTACTCGTGCGGCATCCAGTCCTTGGCGACCTTCAGATGCCGGTTCAGCTCGGTCTCGACCACTTCCTCCAGTGCGTACAGCAGCCGCGCGTCGGTCCAGACGGACGGGCTGCCGAGGTGAGGGGAAGTGATCGTCATGGAAACTCCAGGGGGACGCCGAGCTAAGGGGGTGAGGGTGGGGGAAGTGCCGGCGAGCGGCGCCGGAACGTACGTGATCGTAGGCTACGAATCCGTAGGTTACGAACCCGTAGGTTAAGTTCGCCGTAAAGGCTGCTGATCAGCGAGGTCGGACCCGGGTTGACGGCATACGGAACAGCCCCGGGACCCACCAGGTCCCGGGGCTGTCGGGCTGACAGAATCACCCGATCAGGCGTACAGCTCCCGCAGTCGCACCGAAAGACAGGTCACACAGCCCTCCAGCTTCTCGAACTCGCTGATGTCCACCGTGATCACCTCGTGGCCGAGATCGGTCAGCAGCTCCGCCGTCTTCGGGGCGCTCGCCGCCATCAGCAGCTTGTGCCCGCCGAGCAGCACCACATGGGCGCCGGACTCCTCCGGCACCGACAGGAAGCGCGGGAAGAGCGCGGGCCGGTCCACCTTGGGGATGTGCCCGATCACCGTGCCGTCGGGCAGCGCGGTCACCGCCGACTTCAGATGCAGCACCTTGCTCACCGGCACGGCCACCACGCGCGCGCCCAGCGGCTCGAAGGCGGCCCGCAGCTGCTGGACACCGGCCACGTTGGTGCGCCCGCCCCGGCCGACGTAGACCGTGTCGCCGACCTTCAGCACATCGCCGCCGTCCAGGGTGCCCGGCTCCCATATCCAGTTCACCGAGCAGCCGAGGCTCGCCACCGCCTCCTCGACACCGGCGGTCTCCGCCCGGCGGGGACCGGCACCGGGCCGGGTGATCAACGCCACGTTCCGGAACATCACGACGGTGTCCTCGACGAACACCGAGTCCGGGCAGTCGTCGGCCGGTTCGACCTCGACCGTCTCCCAGCCGTGGGCGCGCAGCGCCTCGACATACGCCTCCCACTGCCGCACGGCGAGCTCCACATCGACCTTCTCCCGCTCGATGTGCGTCACCAGGCCTTCGGCGAGACGGGGGCTGGGGCGGCGGACGAGGGCCTTCTTGCTGGGCACGAGAAGCCTTTCGTATCGGTCGGACGGTTCGGTCGCGGCAGTGGCGCGGACCGGCGCCGGACGAGGTCCGGCACCGGTCCGCCATCATGCAGCCCGCTCCGGCCTGGGCAAAACCCTCGTTGTCAGGCTGTGCCCAGCCCGACATCCTCCGGTGCGATCTCCCTCAGTTCGCCCCCTTCCATCAGCAGCCACCGGGTGATGCCGACCGACTCCAGGAAGGGCAGGTCGTGGCTGGCCACGAGCAGTGCGCCCTCGTACGACTCCAGGGCCGAGACGAGCTGCCGTACGCTCGCCATGTCGAGGTTGTTGGTCGGCTCGTCGAGCAGCAGCAGCTGCGGTGCCGGTTCGGCGAGCATCAGCGCGGCCAGGGCCGCCCGGAACCGCTCGCCGCCCGAGAGGGTGGCCGCCTTCTGGTCCGCCCGCGCCCCCCGGAACAGGAAGCGGGCGAGCCGCGCCCGGACCCGGTTGTTGGTGGCGGCCGGCGCGAACCGGGCCACGTTCTCGGCGACCGTCCGCTCGTCGTCCAGCACGTCCAGCCGCTGGGGCAGGAACCGCAGCGGGACATGCGCCGTGGCCACGCCGGCCACCGGGGCCAGTTGTCCGGCGACGGTCCGCAGCAGGGTCGTCTTGCCGGAGCCGTTCCGCCCGACCAGCGCGATCCGCTCCGGGCCGCGCAGGTCGAGGATCCCCGGGACGCGTGCCCCGTGGGCGAGTTCCAGGTTCTCCAGGGTGAGGACCTGCCGGCCGGGCGGTACGGCCGTGTACGGCAGCTCGACGCGGATCTCGTCGTCGTCCCGTACGGCCTCCACCGCCACGTCCAGGCGCTCCTTAGCCTCGGCGAGCCGCTCCTCGTGCAGGATGCGGTGTTTGCCGGCGGACTCCTGGGCGGCGCGTCGGCGCGCTCCCATGACGATCTTGGGCTCTCGCTTGCTGTCCCACATCTTCTGCCCGTACCGCTTGCGGCGGGCCAGTTTGACCTGGGCGTCGACGAGTTCCCGTTTCTGCTTGCGCAGATCCGCCTCGGCGACCCGGAGCATCCGCTCGGCGGCCTCCTGCTCCACCGCGAGGGCCTCCTCGTAGGCCGAGAAGCCGCCGCCGTACCAGGTGACCTCGCCGGAGCGCAGCTCGGCGATCTGGTCGACCAGGTCGAGCAGTTCCCGGTCGTGGCTGACCACGACCAGGATGCCCGGCCAGGAGCCGACGGCCTGGTAGAGCCGGCGGCGCGCGTACAGGTCGAGGTTGTTGGTGGGTTCGTCCAGCAGCAGCACGTCCGGGCGGCGCAGCAGCAGCGCGGCCAGCCGCAGCAGCACCGACTCGCCGCCGGACACCTCTCCGACGGTGCGGTCCAGGCCGAGGTGGCCGAGGCCGAGTTCGCCGAGCGTGGCGAGGGCGCGCTCCTCGACGTCCCAGTCGTCGCCGACCGCCTCGAAGTGCTCCTCGGCCGTGTCGCCCGACTCGATGGCGTGCAGCGCGGCCCGCCGGCCGGCGATTCCGAGGGCCTCGTCGACGCGGAGGGTGGTGTCCAGGGTGATGTTCTGCGGGAGATAGCCGATCTCGCCGGTGGCCTTGACGGCACCGGCGGCCGGGACGAGTTCGCCGGCCAGCAGCCTCAGCAGGGTGGACTTGCCGGAGCCGTTGACGCCGATGAGACCGGTTCTGCCGGGGCCGAAGGCGAGATCGAGGCCGTCGAGGACGGTGGTGCCGTCGGGCCAGGCGAAGGAGAGGGCGGTGCAGGTGAGGTTCGTTGACACAAGGGCCTCGCGGTGTGGGTGGGTGCGGTCGGGGCGAGCGCGTGGGAGACACCGCGAGGCGGACACCGAAGGACCCGGGGCACGAGGAGGCCCGAGAACGGAAAAAGGGCCTGTGCGCCAAAGGACGGCTCGGACGCCGAGGTCGTACGCCACGCACACCTCAGGGGGGTGAACGCGGTGTCTCAGGACCTCAGACGAGCAACGTCCTTCTCCAATCGACGGCAACAGGACCGATTACACGGTAGGAAGGGCGCGCAGCGCTGTCAACGGAATTGAATCCGCCTGGGCGCCGGGCGCGGAGGGCTCAGCAGGCGTCGCGCATCAGCTCGGCCAGACCGTGGTCCAGGTCCAGCTGGAGGTGTTCGAGGCCGGCCGGCACCAGCTCGTCCGTCGCGGCCAGGAACCGCCGTATCTCACCCGAGCGCACATGCACCAGCGCGGTGCCCTCCGGGGCGTGGAACTCCAGCACGGTGCGGTCGTACCCGTACGGCCGGACCCGGACGTCGCCCAGGCCCTCGGGCCCCTCCAGCCCGGCCGCGAGCAGCTCACGGGAGAAGGTCCAGCACACCTCCACGCCCTCCAGGGTGGCCGGGGCCGGGAAGGTCATGCGGACGGCGAACGGATCACTGCGGTCGTAGCGCAGCGTGGCGGGAATGCTCGGCATGCGCGGTGCGGCGGCGACGAGACGGGCCTCTACGGGCTGCTCGATGACGGTTGACAACGCCTTGCTCCCTCGTGACGGCTGGGCTACGTCCGGGTGCGACGCCCGGCACTGAGAGAGACGACGGATCCGGCCGTTGCGTGCACGCGGGGAACGAGTGACCTCGGTCACCGCGTTCATGCCTGGCCGGTAGAAGCCCCGAGGGCGGGTACTCGGCGGCGTGCAGCAAGGCATCGGCGCGAGGAAGGGAGCGATCATGCCAGCCGGTTCCAGCCCGAAGCGCGAGCGTCAGTACGAGCACATCAAGGAGAGCGCGCAGGACCGGGGCGAGAGTGCCGGACGCGCCAAGGAGATCGCCGCGCGGACCGTGAACAAGGAACGTGCCCGCTCCGGCGAGTCCAAGACCGCCAGCCGCAGCTCCACGCAGGACAGCAAGTCGTCCTCCGAGCGCGGCGGCCAGCGGTCGGGCAACCGCGTCGGGTCCCACGGCCCCACCCGCGACCAGCTCTACAACGAGGCCAGGCAGCGCGGCATCGAGGGCCGCTCCCATATGAACAAGGACGAGCTCCAGCGTGCGCTGAACGCCAAGAAGGGCTGAGCCCGGGGACCCCCTGGCGTCCGGGGGCCGGCCGGGAAGCCGTACAGTCGTGCCCACCATGACGACCGTAGGCGTACCCGCGGGCTGGCCCGCGACCGAGGACGAGGCCCGCGCGGTCCAGGACGAACTGCGCGGGCGGGTGGTGCTCGACGAACCCGGGCCGCCGCCCGGCAGCGGCCGGGTCACCGGCGTGGACGTCGCCTACGACGACGACCTCGACCTCGTCGCCGCGGCGGCAGTCGTCCTGGACGCGGCCACCCTGGAGGTGGTGGCCGAGGCGACCGCCGTCGGCCGCATCTCCTTCCCCTATGTGCCCGGGCTGCTCGCCTTCCGTGAGATCCCCACGGTCAGGGCCGCCCTGGAGCGGCTGCCGTGCCCGCCCGGTCTGGTCGTGTGCGACGGCTACGGCCTCGCCCATCCCCGTCGCTTCGGCCTCGCCAGCCACCTGGGTGTGCTCCTGGACCTGCCGACCATCGGCGTCGCCAAGAACCCGTTCACCTTCACCTACGACGACCCCGCCCCCGCGCGCGGCGCGTGCGCGCCGCTGCTCGCCGGAACCGAGGAGGTCGGCCGCGCGGTGCGCACCAGGGACGGCGTCAAGCCGGTCTTCGTCTCGGTCGGCCACCGGGTGAGCCTGGACAACGCCGTGGCGCACACCCTGGCGCTGGCCCCGGCCTACCGGCTGCCGGAGACCACGCGCCGGGCGGACGCCCTGTGCCGCAGGGCGCTCCAGGAGGCGACGGCGCGCCGGGCGCCGGCCTCCTGAACCGGGCGGTGCCTCACGCGCGCGTGGAGGCGCTCGCGGTCTCGGCGGCCACCCGGAAGGTGATCCCGGCGGCGCGCAGCCGCTCGGTCAGCGCGTCGCCCATCGCCTGCGCGGTGGTGACCTGCCCGGCCGTCGGCGGCAGTTCGTCGAAGGCCAGGCACAGCGCGGCCTCGGCGAACATCCTGGCCGTCTCGTCGTACCCCGGGTCGCCGCCCGCCACCTCGGTGAACACCCGCCGCCCGCCGCCCTCGCCGACGAACCGCACGGTGAACCAGCTCCGCGCCCGCTTCTCCGGGCTCGGCCCGTCACCCGGCTTGAGCCGGTCCGACAGCCAGCGCCGGGCGGGCGGCAGCTGGGCGGCCGCCGCGACGGCACCGACGGCGGCGACCCCGCCGAGCGCGACCGGCAGATGCCGGACCGCGGCGAAGTGCCGGTAGCGGAAGTCGGGGCCGTACCGCTCCAGCGCCTTCGCCGAGCGGCGCACGATCTGCGGATCGATCGTCGGCAGCGGCACCGCCCACGCGCCGACCTCCCCGGCGAACCGCGGCGCGCCCGCCGGGGTCGCCACCCGGCGCCCGAGCAGCCGGGGCTCGTGCCGGGCCCGCTCGCGCGCGGCGGACAGCATCTGCCGGCCGCGGGCGATCTGGTTCAGCACCGAGGCCAGCGTGCCCCCGGAGAACGCCGCGTCGGTGCTCACGAACCCGTCCACGGTCAGCGGCACCCCCTCCGGCAGCTGCCGGACGGTGAAGTACACCCCCAGGTCGTGCGGCACGGAGTCGAAGCCGCAGGCGTGCACCAGTCGGGCGCCGGTCTCCCGCGCGCGTGCGTCGTACCGGACGTACATCAGGTCCACGAACTCCGGCTCACCGGTGAGGTCCAGGTAGTCGGTGCCGGCCTGCGCGCAGGCGGCGACCAGCGCCTCGCCGTGCAGGATGTACGGCCCCACGGTCGTGGCCACCACGCGCGCGTGGTCGGCGAGGGCCCGCACGGTGTCCGGTTCGGCGACGTCGGCGCGCAGTACGCCGATCTCCGCGCCGCCGGGCAGCGCTTCGCGCAGCCGCTCCAGCTTGCGTGCGTCGCGGCCCGCTATCGCCCAGCGCAGGTCCCGCGGCGCGTGCGCGGCGAGGTACTCCGCTATCAGCGTTCCGACGAAGCCCGTCGCTCCGAAGAGCACGAGGTCGTACGGACGGTCCGTCCTTTTCAGCCTGGCCATGACACCCCTTCGTCCCGCAGCCCGCGCCGCCGTCGGTCGCTGAGGCTAGCGTGAGGTGTGCGCGCTCCGACGACCGGCCTTTCATCCGTCCGGGTGATCCCGGACGCTCCGGGCACTTGGCTAAGCGCTTGCTCGTTCAGGTCTTGTGTCCGGTGGAACGTGTTCTTAGCATCACCGGTGTTACATCGGTAGTGTCACACTCGCTTGGGGGCTCGATGACGACGGCAGTGAAGCCGGGGCAGGACGGCCCGCTCACCGGCGTGCGCGTGGTGGAGCTGGCCGGCATCGGGCCGGGCCCGTTCGCCGCCATGCTCCTGGGCGACCTCGGCGCCGACGTGGTCAGGGTGGACCGCCCGGGCGGCCCCGGCATCGGCATCGACCCGGCCCGCGACCTCACCAACCGCAACAAGCGCTCGGTCGTCGTCGACCTCAAGGCGGCGGACGGACCCGCGCGCGTCCTCGATCTCGCCGAGCGGGCCGACATCCTGATCGAGGGCTACCGCCCGGGCGTCGCCGAGCGGCTCGGCGTCGGCCCCGAGCACTGCCACGCCCGCAACCCCCGTCTGGTCTACGGCCGCATGACCGGCTGGGGCCAGGACGGCCCCCTCGCCCCCCGCGCCGGCCACGACGTGGCCTACATCGCCGTCACGGGCGCCCTCGGCATGATCGGCCGGCCGGACGAGCCCCCGCCCGTCCCCGCCAACCTGCTCGGCGACTACGCGGGCGGTTCGCTCTACCTGGTGGTCGGCGTGCTCGCCGCGCTGCACCACGCGCGCGCGACCGGCACCGGACAGGTGGTCGACGCCGCCATCGTGGACGGCGCGGCCCACCTGTCCGCGATGATCCACGGCATGCTGGCGGCCGGCGGCTGGCAGGACCGGCGCGCCGCCAACCTCCTCGACGGCGGCTGCCCCTACTACGGCACCTACGAGACCGCCGACGGCCGGTACATCGCGGTCGGCGCCCTGGAGGAGCAGTTCTACGACGAGTTCCTGCGCCTGCTCGGCCTGGCCGAGGAGGACGGCGCGCGCACGGACTGGACCCGCTGGGGCGAGCTGCGCGAAAAGATCGCCGCCCGCTTCAAGGCCCGCACCCGGGACGAGTGGACGGCCCTCTTCGAGGGGTCCGACGCCTGTGTGGCCCCGGTGCTGTCCCTGCGCGAGGCCCCGCACCACCCGCACCTGGCCGCGCGCGGCACCTTCGTCAGCCACTCCGGCATCACCCCCCCCCCCCCCCCCCCCCCCCCGCCCCCCCCCCCCCCCCCCCCCCCCCGCCCCGCCCCCCCACGCCCCGCCCCCCCCCCGCCGGCCCCCGCCGCGCGCCCCCCCGGCCCCCCCCGCGCGG
>NZ_JBHXVE010000041.1:33196-53219 GCF_042672505.1 Streptomyces sp. NPDC127190 | reverse complement strand
CCCAGTTCCGGCATGAAGCCCTGCACGGCGGCCAGGATCGCGTAGTCACCGCAGCCCGGGCACCAGCGCACCTCCTGATCCGACTTGAAGTCCTTGGGCCGCAGGGTGAGTT
Organism: Streptomyces sp. NPDC127190; assembly: GCF_042672505.1. Taxonomy (NCBI): domain Bacteria; kingdom Bacillati; phylum Actinomycetota; class Actinomycetes; order Kitasatosporales; family Streptomycetaceae; genus Streptomyces; species Streptomyces sp. NPDC127190. The sequence continues at coordinate 53,107 of NZ_JBHXVE010000041.1, read as the reverse complement.
CAGTGGTGGTCGGCATGGATCTCTTCCTCGGGGATGGGCGTTCCATCGGCGGGGGCCCCGGCACGGCTGCCGGCGCGGGCCAGGACATGGGCCGGCGCCTCGGCGTCCGGGCCGAGCAGCGGGTCGGGCACGGGGGTGCCCCAGTGGGTGGTCAGCGGCAGTACGCCCGCCCAGAGGCCGAGCGCGGCGTCGGGGCCGTCGCCGTCGTCCGGGGGGCCGGAGCGGGTCTTGACCGAGGCCTCGGTCAGCTCCAGGGCCAGCAGCGCGGTCGCGGCCAGCTCCTTCCGGCTGGGCCGGCGCGCGTAGTCCCACTGCCCCGGCGCGCACCTCTCGGTGAGGGCGCGCAGCCCGCGGAGCTTCTCCTCCGGGTCGGTGACGGCGCGCGGCACGCCGTACACCATCGCGGAGCGGTAGTTGACGCCGTGTTCGAAGACGGACCGGGCCAGCACGATCCCGTCGACGTGGGTGACGGTGACGCAGACGGTCGCGTCCGGCGCCCGCAGCAGGCTGCGGCTCGCCACCGAGCCGTGCAGATAGAGGGTGTCGCCGTCCACGCCGTACACGGTGGGGACCCCCATGGGGGTGCCGTCCACGAGCACCCCCAGATGACACAGGAAGCCCGCGCCGAGCACGGCGTCGAGGTCGGCGCGCCGGTGGCTTCCCTTGTGCCGCATCCGGCGCAGTCTGGTGCGTTCGGTCTGCGCCAGCTCAGCGGTCATCGGTCCTCGGTCCTTTGAGCAGGTGGGACAGGGGCGGCGGGCGGCCCGGTCAGGCGGCCGCCGCGGTGGCCGGGGCCTCGGTGGCCGGGGCCGCCGTCGCGGTCCGCCGGGTGCCGGCGGCGCGCCGGGCGACCAGCGAGGCGCAGATCTCCCCGGCCCGTACCGCCGCCATGGACAGCAGGTTCGAGGTGATGCCGTGCGTGTGCTCGGTGCCGCCCTGGAGGTAGACGGCGGCGGAGAGGGTGTCCGCGGTGTCGATCCGGTAGTCGCGGTGGACCCGCAGCCGGCCCTCGGCGTCACGCCGGAACGCCGTGCCCAGCTCGCCGAGGAGCCGTACCGGGTCCAGCTCGGTGTAGCCCGTCGCGTACACCACGGCGTCGGCGTCGAGCCGCTCGGTCCGGCCGGTGGCCAGGTCGCGCACCTGGACGGTGACCCCGTCGGCGGACGCGTCCAGCGACTCCACCCGGGAGGCGCCGAGGATGCGCAGCCGCTGCTCGCCGCGGACCTTCTCCTGGTAGGCGCGCCGGTACAGCTCCTGGATGAGGTCGATGTCCACGACGCCGTAGTTGGTGTTGCGGTGGTAGTCCATGAGCATCCCGCGCACGGCGCTGTCCGCCCCGTGGTACAGGTCCACGGCGGCCGGGTCGAAGATGCGGTTGGCGTACGGGCTGTCGTCGGCGGGGCTGTAGCCGTAGCGGGACAGCACCGCGCAGACCTCGGCGCCCGGGTAGCCGGTGTGCAGATGGTCGACGATCTCGGCGGCGCTCTGGCCCGCCCCGACGACGACGAAACGGCGCGGGTCGGACTGCGGGAAGGCGTTCAGCCGGTGCAGGAACTCGCTGGAGTGCCAGACGCGGTCGCCGGAGACCACCCCGTCGGGCAGTCTGGGCACCAGCCCGGTGGCCACGACGAGGTTGCGCGCCCGGTAGGCGACCGTCCCCGAGCCGTCCGCGGCGACGGCCGTGACGTCCAGCTCGCCGGTCCGGCGGCCCTGCCCGGCGGCCGGCCGTACGGCCCGCACCTCGGCGCCGTAGTGGACCATGTGGTCCACGCCGTCGGCGCACCAGCGCAGGTAGTCGTGGAACTCCTCGCGGGAGGGGTAGAGCACCTTGTGGTTGATGAAGTCCACCAGCCGGCCGCGGTCGTGGAGGTAGGGCACGAAGCCGAACCGGCTGCGCGGGTTGCGCAGGGTGGCCAGGTCCTTGAGGAAGGACACCTGCATGGTCGCGCCCTCGAGGAGCATGCCGCGGTGCCAGCCGAAGGCGGGCTGCCGCTCCAGGAAGACGGCGGTCAGCCGGTCCTCCGGGGAGGCCGTCTCGTTGTACTCCTCCACGGCGATGGCCAGGGCGAGGTTGGCCGGACCGAATCCCACGCCGACGATGTCGTAGACGGGCGTGCGCGGATCGGTCGCGGACCGGTCGGTCACGGACGGGTCGGTCGCGGACGGGTGGCTCATGGTTCAACGGCCTCTCGGGTCGGTTCTCGGGTACGTCGGTACGGCGGCCCTCGTCATCCGAGGGCCTCCAGCACATGGGCGGCGACGAGTTCCCCCGCGGCGGGGGCCGTCTTGAATCCGGCGCCGGACCAGCCGGTCGCGAGCACGACGCGGCCGCCGGGGGTCGGCGGGCCGACGAGCGGCCGGCCGTCCCGGGTGAAGAGGTCGACGCCGTGCCGGCCGTGCAGGAACCCGGCCCGGTGCAGCCAGGGCCAGCGGCGGGCGGCCAGTTCCCTGATGTGCTCGGCCTGGGCCGCGGTGACCGTGTCCCCGCCGCCGGGCGCGACGTCCCACTCGTCCACCGGACGGCCGGTCAGATAGCCGCCCGCGGCGGAGCCGCCGTGCTGGGGGCGGCCCCACACCCCGGTGACCAGGTCGCAGACGGTGGGCTGCCGGGCGGCGTCGGGGTGGGCGAAGAAGGCGTACCGGATGCGTTTGGTGCGCGGGCCGGTGTGCGGCACGGGGGCCGACAGCGCGTGCCCGGCGATCCGGCCGGTGCCGGCGCCGGTGGCGAGCACCACGGCCCGGGCCCGGACCTCGCCCTGTTCCAGCAGCACGGCCACGCTGTCGGGGTCCCGCTGGTCGATCCGGCGGGCCCGGCCGGCCAGTACGACGGCGCGGTGGGCGGCGGCGCGGTCGCGCAGCGCGAGGGCGGTGACGGGCGGGTCGGCATAGCCTCCGCCGGGCTCCCACACCGCTCCGGCGATGTCGTGCGCGGCCAGTCCGGGGAACCGGGACCGCAGCTCGCCGGGGTCCAGCAGGTGCGCGGTGACTCCGGCGGCGGTCAGCTCGGCGACGCCCTTCTCCGCCTCGGGCAGGTCGCCCTCGCCGAGCAGCACCAGGGAGCCGGTCCGCCGGAACCCGGTGGGCGGGTGGTCGCCGTCGGTCCCGCCCCAGGCCAGGGCGTGGCTGCGCAGGGCCAGTTCGCGCAGGGCCGGGTCGGGCTCGTAGGCGCGCACCAGTCCGCCGGAGTACCGGGTCGCCGCGGGGTCCGCGGCCGAGGGCGCGGTCATGCCGACGCGCAGTCCCTGCCGGGCCAGCACGTCCGCGGTCGCGGCGCCCACGACTCCGGCGCCGACGACCAGGACGTCGTACACCCGGCCGTGCCGGACCCCGGGGCCGCGGGCGGGGGTGGGGTCCGCGGTGGCCGGGGGCGGGGTCAGCGGTACGACGTCCCAGCCGGGCCCAAAGCGGCCTGTACCGGGGCGGGGCTCGCCCTCGGGGGTGAAGGGGTGGCTCGCGTGGGTGCGCAGCAGGGCGACCAGGGCGGCGCCGCGGGCCTCGGGGCTGTGGGTGAGGGCCGCGCGGGCGGTGCGGAAGGTGTCGTCCACGTAGGCGGCGGGGCCGCCGCGCAGCCGGGCCACCCGGGCGCTGCCCGCCGCGTCCCCGAGCAGCGCGGCGAACTCGTCCACCGCGCAGTCGTCGGTGAAGTAGAAGGTGCCGCCGAAGCCGGCCGCCCGGCGCTCCCGCGCGACCCGGGCCACACCGGCATGCGTCCCGCACACCACCAGCGCGTCGGCCTCCCTCTCGGCCACCAGGGCAACACCGCGTCCCCCGGCCGCCAAGGCAACGGGTTCTCCCCCGGCCGCCAAGGCGTCGGAGTCCGCCCCGGTGGCCGGGGCGGCGGGCTGGCCCCCAGTCGCCGGGCTCTCGTCCTGGGCCCCGGCCCCCAGGACACCGGCGTGGAAGAGCTGGGCCAGGTGGGCGCCGGTGGGGGTGGCGTCGTGGGTGACGGCGAGGCGGTGGTGGCCGGCTCGCCGGGCCGCCGCGCGGATCTCGGTCAGCTGGGCGACGTCGTCCGGGCACCAGCGCAGGGCGGTGCCCGCCGCGTCGGCGAGCAGTCCCGGTGCGGTGGCGAGGGGCAGCAGCACCGGCAGGCCGGCCGCCCGGTAGAGGGGCAGCGCCGCCCGGGCGCCCGCGCTGTTGAAGTGGCCGACGACGAGGGCGTAGCGGCCGTCGGCGACCACCGCCTCGGCGACCGACCGGGCCAGCGCGGTGTCACCGCGGTCGTCGTGGAAGTCCCACCGGACCGGCCCGTCCGCGTGCGCCGCGGCGCCCTGTTCGAGGAGTTCGCCCCAGGCGGCGCGCGGCCCGGAGAACGGGCCGACGACCGCGGCCCGCACCTCACCCACCGAAGACCGCCCCGGCGGGTACGGCCAGCGGGGTGCCGGGGACCGGGCAGCGCAGGGCGGCCTCGTCGACACGGCGCCCGGCGGGCAGCCCGAGCAGGTCCGCGAGGCGTCCGGCGCCGTCCGGCAGCACGGGGGCGGCCCACGCGGACAGCGCGGCGGCGACCGCGAGCTGGGCGGCGAGGGCGGACCGGTGGGCGCCGGCGCCGTCCGGGCGCAGCCGCTCATGGCCGTGCACATGGCCGAAGTCGTCGGCGAGGGAGACGATCTCGTCCAGCAGCGCGACGGCGCGGCGGCTGTCGAACCCGGCGACCGAGTAGGCCTCCCGCAGCTCCGCCACGGTCCGCGTCAGCCGGTCGCGCAGCCGCTCCCAGGCCGGGCCCTGCGGGCGCTCGGCGGGTACGGCGCCGCCGCAGTCGTCGGCCACGGCGGTCAGCAGCCGGTGCAGCCAGCCGTCCCACAGCTCGGCGAGCCGGGCGCGGCTGCGCTCCAGCGCGGCGCCGGTGAAGCTGGTCTCGCGGCCGTTGGGCCGGTCGGCGAGCACGTGGTAGCGGAGCACGTCGGCGCTGGTGCGGGCGAGTTCCTCGTGCGCCCAGACGGCGTGCCGGCGGCTGGTGGAGAACTTCAGGCCCTCCAGCCGGTAGAACTCGTTGACCACGAAGGCCCGGGCCAGCGGCGCCCGGTCCGGGTCGGCGGCCAGGAACGCGGCGGGGAACAGCACCGCGTGGAAGTAGCCGTTGTCGAAGCCGAAGAACTGCACGGGGGCGGGGGCCGGCCCGTCGGCGGCGGTCTCCCACTCCCGCAGATAGCCGGGGGCCATCTCGAACCAGACGTAGACCCGCTGGTCCTGGAAGCCCGCGACCGGCACCGGGACGCCCCAGTCGGAGGGGTGGCTGACGGCGATCTCGGGCAGTCCGGCGGCCCGCATCCGCTCGCACAGGGCGCGCAGGTGGGGCGGCATGTCGACCTGCTCCCAGAAGGCGGCGAGCCGCTCCTCGAAGGGGGCGAGCGGGAAGTACAGCCTGGCCTGGTCGCGCAGTTCGGCCGGGGCGCCGCACACCGTGCACTCGGGGTCGGTGAGGTCGGCGCAGTCGTTGGGCCGGCCGCAGGGTTCGCACGCGTTGCCGTTGCTCGCCGCACCGCAGTGCGGGCAGCCGCCCTTGACGTACGCCTCGTAGAGCCAGCGCTCGCAGCCGGTGCAGTACGGCAGCGGCCGGGTCCGGGCGACGATGTGCCCGGCGTCGTACAGCTGCTGGAAGAAGTCCTGGATCCGGGCGGTGTAGCCGGCGTCGCGGCGGGGCCGGACGATCGCGTCGAAGTGGGCGCCGATCTGCCGCCACACCGACTCGATGGACGCGCCGTACCCGTCGGCGACCTCCTCGCCCTTGCGGCCGCCGTCCTTCAGGCCGCGCACCGGCACATAGCTCTGGTGGTCGTCCAGGCCGGTGGTGTAGCGCACCTCGGCGCCCTCGGCGGCGAGGAAGCGGCGCAGCACGTCACCGGCGACATAGGGGCCGGCGACATGGCCGAGGTGCAGGTCGCCGTTGGGGGTCGGCGGGGTTGCCGTGATCCATTGCGGGGTGTTCATCCGGTGCTTTCCTTCGGCTCGTGCAGCGGCCAGTAGACGGAGACCCAGCGCAGCTCCTCGTCGTACGGGTTGTGCACGACGTGCTCGTGGTTGCGGGGCAGGACGACGAGGTCGCCCGCGGTGCAGGGCGCGTCCTCGCCGGCGAGGGTGACGGTGCCGGACCCGGCGAGGACGATCATCACCTCGTCCTGGTCGTGGCAGTCCGGGGCCGAGCTGGACCCGGCGGGCAGGAAGCAGGCCATGGCGCCGAGCGGCGGTTCGGCGGCGCCCGGCTGCCAGGGGATGAGCCGCTGGCAGGCCATGCCGAACTCCTCGGCGGCGGCGGCCCGGTCGATGCGGATGGTGGTGACGATGGGAGGGTCCTCCTTGTCGGATGCGGGGGTGCCGGTCAGCGGGCGTCGCGCAGCTCCAACGTGCAGCACTTGGCGCCGCCGCCGGCCTTCAGCAGCTCGGGCAGGTCGACGCCGACCGGCTCGAACCCGCGCCGGCGCAGCTGGTCGATGAGCCCGGTCGCGGCGCTGGGCAGCACCACGTGCCGGCCGTCGGAGAAGGCGTTGAGGCCGAACACCTCGGCGTCCTCGGCGGTGGCGAGCACGGCGTCCGGGAACAGCTCGCGCAGCACGGCCCGGCTGCCCGGGGTGAACGCCTCGGGGTAGTACATGACCTCGTCGTCCGAGAGCACGGCGAGCGCGGTGTCCAGGTGGTAGAACCGCGGGTCGACGAGGGTGAGCCCGGTGACCGGGACGCCGAAGTACTCCTGCGCCTCGGCGTGCGAGCGGGGGTCGGTGCGGAATCCGGTGCCGGCCAGCAGGCGGCGGCCGACGAGCAGGTAGTCGCCCTCGCCCTCGTTGATGAACTCGGGCCAGTGCACGTCGGTGTAGCCGCGCTCCTGGAACCAGGCGAGGTAGCCGGGGCCCTCGGCGGTGCGCTGGAGGTGCCGGAAGCGGGCGCCGAGCACCTTGCCGTCGACCACGGTCGCGCCGTTCGCCGCGAAGACCATGTCGGGCAGGCCGGGCAGCGGTTCGATGATCTCGACGGTGTGGCCGAGGTCGAGGTAGGTGTCCCGCAGGCGTTCCCACTGGAGCAGCGCGGTGGCGTTGTCGGACGGTTTCTCGGGCTCCATCCAGGGGTTGATGGAGTAGCTGACCTCGAAGTGCCGGGGCGGGCACATCAGCAGGCGCCGGGGGGTGGCGGTGCGCGGCCGGGAGGCCTGGGCCCGCGGGGTGTGGGCGGGCGGCGCGATGGGTTCCGTGTAGGGCATGGGTGTCGCCTTTCGGGCACGCGAAAGAGCCGACCGTGCCTGGTGAGGCACGACCGGCTCGGAGTCGAGGGGGGTGTCAGACCGTCCGCTGCGGGACGGTCAGGGAGATCTGGTCCCGCTCGGCGGGCAGGTGGTGCAGGAGGTAGTCGGCGGCGTTCTCCGCCCACTCCTCGGGGGTGGGGTAGTGCTGGTGCGTCTCCGGCATGCAGGTGGCGAGCATGCCGGTGTCGATGCCGCCGCCCGGGTCCAGCGCGACCACGCGCACGCCGGGCCGCAGCCGGGCCGCCTCCTCGGCGACAGCGCGGGTAAGGCCCTCCACGGCGAACTTGCTAGCCGTGTACGTGGCCAGCAGGGCGCGCGGGGTGCGGCCCCAGCCGGAGGAGAGGTTGACCAGGGTGCCGCCGTCGGCGAGGCGCGGCAGGAAGGCCCGCACCATCGTGTAGACGCCGACGACGTTGACCCGCAGGACCGCCTCGAACTCGTCCGGCGGCACCTCCCAGAGCGGGGCGGGCCCGGCGGCGAGGCCCGCGTTGGCCACCACCAGGGCGGGGGCGCCCAGTTCGCGCCGGACGCGCTCGGCCCAGGCCTCGACCGCGGCGGCGTCGGTGACGTCCACGCGGTCCAGGACATGGGCGGTGGGGCCGAGTTCGGCGGCGAGACCGGCGAGCGCGGCGGTGTCCCGGCCGCAGCCGGCCACGGGGTGTCCGAGCGCGGCGAAGCGCCGGAGCAGGGCCCGGCCGAGGCCCCGGGTCACACCCGAGACCGCCACCACGGGTCGTCCACCGTCCGCCACGACGTTCCTCCGGTTCCGCGTCGCCAAGAGACAGCCGCAGTCTGCCGTACGGGATCCACTGCGGCTACGGCGGTCGGGCGGTGGCCGGTCAGGCGGCGGCGTGGGCCAGGGCGCGGTCGAGGACCGCCGGGGAGAAGCGGGCGGCCGAGGCGTCCGCGAGGTAGGCCAGCGCGGTCAGCTTCGCGTCGGCGGTCAGCGAGGTCCGCTCGTCCAGGCACTGCACATAGGTCGGGTGCACCTCGTACAGCCCGGCCATCGCGAACAGCCCGCTGGCGCCCCAGCGGTACTTGTCCATCAGCGGGTGGAAGTGCCGGACGATCAGCCGCAGCAGCGGCCGGAGCCGGTCCGGGCCGTGCCCGAGGACGCCGAGCAGCTGCTCGATCCGGGTGTTGCCGGCCCCACGGCCCATGCCGTGCACGGTGCCGTCCACCCAGGTGGCGCCGGTGTCGGCCGCGACGACCGTGTTGTGCAGGGCGTATCCCTGGTTGTCGTGGGCGTGGATGCCCACCGGCGCGTCCTGGCCGGACCGGAAGAGCCGGACCAGCTCGGCCGTGTGCCCGGGGGTGAGGGAGCCCAGCGAGTCGGCGATGTACACCGCCTCCAGCGGGCCCATCCCGGCGACGGCGGCCAGGCACCGGTCGAGCTGACCGGCGTCGGCGAGGCCGATCTGCATCAGGTTGAGGCACACGGCGTAGCCGGCCGCGCGCAGCGAGGCGACCACCTCGCCCGCCTCGGCGGCCCGCTCGAAGTGGACGGCCAGCCGGACGATGTCCACCGGCAGCGAGCCGGGCGCCAGCTTCCGGGTGAGCGCCTCGCCCACCTCGGCGGCGGGCAGCCCGGTGAGGTCGGCGGCGTCCACCATCACGGCGAACCGCAGCCCGTGGTCCGCGGGCAGCGCGTCCCGCAGGTCCGGGGTCAGGCCGTCGGGGAGCCTGCCGTACGGGCCGAAGCGCTGCTCGTCGGCGAAGCGCACATAGCCCAGCTCCACCACGTCGACACCGAGCGCCGGGCAGACGGCGAGGTACTCGCGCACCAGCTCCGCGTCGAAGTTCCAGTTGGTGTAGTAGCCGCCGTCCCGCAGCGTGCAGTCGAGGACGGTGAGGCCGTCCCGGTTCACGTTCATGTCAGAACTCCCGGATGAGGTCGAGGAGGCCGTAGTAGGTGTGCCGGACCTCGGTCCATGTCTCGTCGTCGAGGGTGTACCGGCTCGGGCCGCGCACCTGGGCGGACCTGATCAGCCCGCGCTCCTTCAGCAGCCGCTTGGCGATGGCGAGGTAGTAGTCGGTGCTGTTCATCATGTGGCACATCAGGTACGACAGCGGGTGGCCGATCCGCTCGGCCTCCGCGCGCCGCCCCTGCTCCAGCAGCCGCCACAGCACGACGACGATCTCGGCGATCTCGGTGGCGGGGATGGTGCCGGCGAGGCCGCGGCGGTGGCAGTCGAGCAGCATCATCCCGCCGTCGCCCTCGAAGATGCGGGCCCGGCCGCCGGTGGCGTCGCGCAGCTCGCTGACGCGCGGCGGGGTGGGCTGCGCCTCCGGCTTGAACAGCACCCGGTCCTCGCCGTACTTGTCCAGCAGCCGGGCCTGCGCGGCGACGGTCAGCGGCTGCTTGGCGAGGCTCTTGGCGTGGTGGACGATCACCGGGATGTCCACCGCCTCGACGACCGCGCTGTAGTACTCGACCATGCCGTCGTCGTCCAGCGGGATGGTCGCGGGGTGCATCACCAGCGCGGCGTCCACGCCCGCGTCCTGGGCGTGCCGGGTGTACGCCACGGCGGCCTCGGGGGTCTCGGCGCCCGTGCTCATCACGGAGACACCGCGTCCCTGGGCCGCCTTGGCACACAGTTCGGCGACCCGCAGCCGCTCCTCGTGGGTCAGCCGCAGCACCTCCGATATCTGGCCGACGACGAAGCCGTCGCAGCCGGCGTCGAACATGTGGTCCGTCTGGGCGAGGAAGCCGTCCTCGTCCACCGCTCCGCCGTCCGTGTAGGGCATGAGGACGACGGGCAGGACGCCCTTGATCTGCTGTGCCATGAAGTCTGTCTTCCGGTTCGGGATCGGGTGGTGGGGCGGAGCCGTCAGCGCCGGGCGGTCAGCCGGGCGGTCTCCTCGGCGGCCCAGGGCGCCATCTTGAAACCGCCGCCGCTGAAGCCGGTGGCCAGCAGCAGACCGGGGTCGTCCGGCAGTCTGCCGACCCGGGCGCGGGGGTCGGGGGCGTAGCACTCGGCGGCGCGCAGCGCGCCCAGCGGCTCGCTGCCGGCCGCCCAGCGAAAGCGTGCGGAACCGGCGGCCACGGCCCGCGCCGACTGGGCGGGGTCGGCGGGTCCGCCGCCGGAGCGGGCGGGCACGCGCTGCCCGGTCGGGTGGCCGAGGAGCATGCCCGCGGTGTCCGGGTCGGGCCGTCCGTTGACGTCGTGGACGTCGTCCATGTAGGCGGGGTGTCCGGTCACCGGGGCGTCCGGGCGGCGCAGTTCGACCTGGATGGCCTGCGCCCACAGGTCGTGCGGCACGCCCCAGGCGTCCAGCAGCCGCGGGGTGTCGGCGCCGGTGGCCAGCACGACGGTGCCGGCGGTCAGGTCGCCGGCACCGGTGCGCAGTCCGTGGGTGCGTCCGTCCCGGCGCAGTACGCCCGTCACCTCGACGCCTTCCATGACCCGGCCGCCCTTGGCGCTCCCGGCCCGCAGATAGGCGCGGGTGACGTCCAGCGGGTCCAGGTATCCGGCCTCGGGCTCCCATACGGCGCCGGCGACGGGGGCGCTCAGCAGATGGCCGAAGCGGCGCTCCGCCTGCTCGGGCGTCAGCCACTCCATGGGCGCCCCGGTGCCGCGCCGGACGAGGTCGCGGGCGTAGGCGTGCCGGTCCGGGTGGGGCACGTAGAGGAAGCCGCTCTCGGTGAACGGTACGTCGATCCCGGTGCGGGCGGCGAAGTCGCGGAAGTGGCGCCAGCCGGTCAGGGCCCGCTCCACCAGGACCGGGTCGTCGTGGTAGCAGCGGACGATGCCGCCGCTCCACGCGGTGGTGCCGAGTCCGCAGCGGTCGCGTTCGACCAGCAGCACCCGGGCGCCCCGGTCGGCCAGTTCGTGGAAGACGGCGGCTCCGACGACACCGCCGCCGACGACCACCACGTCCCAGCTCACAGGAACTCCTTGAGTGCGTCGGCCAGTTGTTCGGCCTTGAACGGCATGCCGTTGACCTGGTTGTAGGAGTGGGCGTCGACGAGGTATTTGGCGCGGATGAGGGTGGCGAGCTGGCCGAGGTTCATCTCGGGGATGACGATGCGCTGGTAGCGGTGGAGGATCTCGCCGAGGTTGTGGGGGAAGGGGTTGATGTGGCGGAGGTGGGCCTGGGCGATGCAGTGGCCGGTGGCGCGCAGGCGGCGGACGGCGGCGGTGATGGGCCCGTAGGTGGAACCCCAGCCCAGCACCAGGGTGCGTGCGTGGTCGGGGTCGTCGACGGCGAGGTCGGGGACGGCGATGTTGTCGATCTTGGCCTGGCGGGTGCGGACCATGAGGTCGTGGTTGGCCGGGTCGTAGGAGATGTTGCCGGTGCCGTCCTGCTTCTCGATGCCGCCGATGCGGTGTTCCAGGCCGGGGGTGCCCGGGATCGCCCACGGCCGCGCCAGGGTGTGGGGGTCGCGTTTGTAGGGCCAGAACACCTCGGTGCCGTCGGCGAGGATGTGGTTGGGGGTGGTGGCGAACTGCACCCGCAGGTCGGGCAGTTCGGTCAGGTCGGGGATGCGCCAGGGCTCGGATCCGTTGGCCAGGTATCCGTCGGACAGGAGCATGACGGGGGTGCGGTAGGTCAGCGCGATCCGGGCGGCTTCCAGGGCGGCGTCGAAGCAGTCCGCCGGGGTCTGCGGGGCGATCACCGGGACGGGGGCTTCGCCGTTGCGGCCGAACATGGCCTGGAGCAGGTCGGCCTGTTCGGTCTTGGTGGGCAGGCCGGTGGAGGGCCCGCCGCGCTGGATGTCCACCACCAAAAGCGGCAGTTCCAGGGAGACCGCCAGCCCGATCGTCTCCGACTTCAAGGCCACACCCGGCCCGGAGGTGGTGGTGACGGCGAGGGAGCCGCCGAAGGCCGCGCCGAGGGCGGCGCCGATGCCGGCGATCTCGTCCTCGGCCTGGAAGGTGCGCACGCCGAAGTTCTTGTGCTTGGACAGTTCGTGGAGGATGTCGGAGGCGGGGGTGATGGGGTAGGAGCCGAGGTAGAGGGGCAGGTCGGCCTGGCGGGAGGCGGTGATCAGGCCGTAGGCCAGGGCGAGGTTGCCGGAGATGTTGCGGTAGGTGCCCACGGGGAAGGCGGTGGTGGCGGGGGCGACCTCGTAGGAGACGGCGAAGTCCTCGGTGGTCTCGCCGAAGTTCCAGCCCGCGCGGAACGCGGCGATGTTCGCCGCCATGATCTGAGGCTTCTTCGCGAATTTCTGCCGCAGGAAGGTCTCGGTGCCCTCGGTGGGCCGGTGGTACATCCAGGAGAGCAGGCCGAGCGCGAACATGTTCTTGCTGCGTTCGGCTTCCTTGCGGGACAGGTCGAAGTCCTTGAGCGCCTCCACCGTGAGGGTGGTCAGGGGCACGGGGTGGAGGTGGTAGCCGTCCAGGGAGCCGTCCTGGAGCGGGTCGGCGCTGTAGCCGACCTTTTGCAGCGCGCGGGGAGTGAACTCGTCGGTGTTGACGATGATCTCCGCGCCGCGGGGCAGGTCGCCGGTGTTGGCCTTGAGTGCGGCCGGGTTCATCGCGACGAGCACGTTCGGGGCGTCGCCGGGGGTGAGGATGTCGTGGTCGGCGAAGTGCAGCTGGAAGCTGGAGACACCGGGCAGGGTGCCGGCGGGGGCGCGGATCTCGGCGGGAAAGTTCGGCAGGGTGGAAAGGTCGTTGCCGAAAGAAGCGGTCTCCGAGGTGAACCGGTCACCGGTGAGCTGCATACCGTCACCCGAGTCCCCCGCGAACCGGATGATCACCCGGTCCAGACGCCGGACTGGCTTCGACTCGTTCTTCATCACATTCCGGTCCACTGGTTCTCCATGACACTGCGGTTCATGACACTGCGGTCGGCTCGTCGCGGGCCGTCTGCCGGATCTCCGCGAGGAGTTCGGCCTGGCGCAGACAGCGCTCGTCGGGTACGGCGCGGGCGGCGACGGCGGCCGCGAAGGCACGGACCGCCGCCAGGACCTGGTCGGCGGGCTCCAGTTCCCTGATCTCGACACCGGACCGGCCCTCCAGGCGCACCCGCGGCCGGTGGTCGGCCGGCGGGGTGAAGGCCCGGTCCACCGTCAGCCGGCCCTCGCTGCCCCAGATCTCGTAGCGGGAGCCGTAGGCGTGGTCCAGGCCGAACGTCAGCTGCACCCCGACCCCGTCCGGGCCGCCGAGCAGCGCCGAACCGGAGGTGTCCACCTCGTCGCCGGAGCCGGCGTGCAGCCGGGCGCCCAGCACCCGCAGCTCGTCGCCGAGGAAGTGCAGCGCGGCCCGGACCGGGTACACCCCGGTGTCCAGCAGGGCCCCGCCGCCGAGGCCGGCGCTGTAGCGGATGTCGCCCCGGGGCAGCCGGGGCACCGCGAACTCCGCGCGGAAGGCGCGGACCTCGCCGATGACGCCGTCCGCGATCCAGCGTCGTACGGTCTCGTGCTGGGGGTGGTGGACGAACATCACGTTCTCCGCCAGGACCAGCCCGGACCGGCGGGCCAGGGCGAGCAGGGCGGCGGTGGCCGCCGGGTCGGTGCTCAGCGGCTTCTCGGCGAGCACGTGCTTGCCGGCGCGCAGCGCGGCCTCGGTCCAGCGGGCGTGCAGCGCGGCGGGCAGCGGCACGTACACCGCGTCCACGTCGTCCCGTTCCAGCAGCGCGGCGTAGCCGTGCACGGGCCGGGCGCCGTACTGCTCGGCGAGGGTGCGGGCCCGGTCCGCGTCCCGGCCGGCGATCGCGGCGATCTCGATGCCGTCGGCGGCCGCCATGGCGGGCAGCAGCCGGCGCCGGGCGATGTCCGCGCAGCCGAGCACGCCGATCCGAAGGGATGGCATCAGGTGGGTGTCCTCATCGCGTTCAGGCAGGCGAGCAGGGTGCGTCCCTGCACATTGACGTAGTGGCCGTGCCGGACGAGCGTGGTGAGCTGGGCCGGGGTGACCCAGCGGTAGCCGGGCGGCGGGTCGAGCGGTGCCTCGTCCGCGTCGGCCTCCACGATCAGGTAGCGGCTGACGGCGTCCAGGAAGCGGCCGCCCTCCTCGGCGTGCACGGCGTCGTAGCGGATCCTGGCCGGGTCCGCGTTCAGCACCAGGTCGAGGAAGGGCGGGCGGTCCGCCGCGTCCAGGTGGGCGTAGTTGCCCGGGGTGTACTGGACGGTGGGGCCCAGCTCGACGGTGTCCAGGAAGCCGCCCTCGACGCGAGCGTGCGCCAGGACGTGCGGCACCCCGCCGATGGTCCGGGTCAGGAACGCGGTCACGCCGGTCCCGGCCGGGGCGAACAGCGGCTGGGTCCAGCCGCTGACCTCGCGGCTGCCCGCCTGCACCCGGACGGCCACGACGTCGAAGTAGCGGCCCTCGGTGTGGCTGATGGTGTGCTCGTCGCGCCGCCAGCCGGGCAGCCCGGCCAGCGGCACCCGGCGGACGTGCAGGTCGTGCCGGGAGCGTTCGGCGGTGAACCAGGACAGCAGCTCGGTGTCCGAGTGCAGCGCGCCGCCGTCCGGGTCGGGGAAGGGCGCGCAGGCCAGCACGGTCCGCGAGTCCATGTTCACCACGTTGTCCCGGTGCAGCAGTTCGCCGATCTGGCCGAGGGTGAGCCAGCAGAAGTCGTCGTGCGGTTCGACGTCCCCGATCGCCTCGACGATCATGTTGCGGTTGCTCTTGTGCAGGAACCAGGAGCCGTGCTCGGACTGGAGCGCGTCGGTGAGGACGCGGCCGCGGCGCGGGTCGGTGAAGTACTCGATGTAGCGGACGTCGGCGCCCCGGTGCACCTTGGTGTAGTTGCTGCGGGTGGCCTGCACGGTCGGCGACAGCTGGAGCAGGTTGGGGTTGCCGGGCTCCATCTTGGCCTGCATCAGGAAGTGCAGGACGCCGTCGAACTCCTTGACCAGGATGCCGAGGATCCCCACCTCGGGCTGGTTGATCGTGGGC
Organism: Streptomyces sp. NPDC127190; assembly: GCF_042672505.1. NCBI lineage: Bacteria > Bacillati > Actinomycetota > Actinomycetes > Kitasatosporales > Streptomycetaceae > Streptomyces > Streptomyces sp. NPDC127190. Next base: position 38,023 of record NZ_JBHXVE010000041.1, on the reverse strand, counting down.
TGGTACCACTCCTGCTCGGCGTCCCCGGCGGTGCGGACGTGCAGGCCGTGCACGGAGAAGAAGCGGCCGGTGTGGTGCACGAGGTCGCCGGTGCCGTCCTGGAAGTGCCAGCCGTCCAGCTCGGCGAAGGGGATCCGGTCGACCTGGAAGCGGTGGGCGCGGCGGCGCCCGTCGAGCCAGTCGGCGAAGTCCTCGGTGCGCAGCCCGGCGCCGGTGGTGGCGGCCGCGGAGCGGGCGATCCTGGCCGGCAGCGCGGTGTCCTGGCGGGGCTTGAGCAGCTTGCGCGTGAGGGTGGGCGCGGTCATGAGTGGGCCGCCACGAACTCGCGCACGGAGGCGATGACGTAGTCGAGCATCTCGTCGGTCAGGCCCGGGTAGACGCCGATCCAGAAGGTCTGCTCGGTGACGATGTCGCTGTTGGTCAGCTCGCCGACCACGCGGTGGTTGGTGCCGATGTAGGCGGGGTGGCGGGTGAGGTTGCCCGCGAACAGCCGGCGGGTGCCGATCTTGCGGTCCTCCAGGAAGTCGACCAGCGCGGCCCGGGAGAAGGGCGCGTCCGGCTGGACGGTGAGGACGAAGCCGAACCAGCTCGGGTCGCTGTTCGGAGTGGCCTCGGGCAGCAGCAGGTGCGGGGTGCCGTCCAGGCCGTCGCGCAGCCGCCGCCAGTTGCGCTTGCGGGCCTCGGTGAAGTCGTCCAGCTTGGCGAGCTGGGTGAGGCCGAGGGCCGCCTGCAGGTCGGTCGCCTTCAGGTTGTAGCCCACGTGGGAGAAGATGTACTTGTGGTCGTAGCCCTCCGGCAGGGTGCCCATCTGGTACTTGAACCGCTTGAGGCACTTGTTGCTCTCGCCGGGCTCGCACCAGCAGTCCCGGCCCCAGTCGCGCAGCGACTCCACGATGCGGGCCAGCGCCAGGTTCGAGGTGAGCACGCAGCCGCCCTCGCCCATGGTGAGGTGGTGGGCCGGGTAGAAGCTGACCGTGGTGAGGTCGCCGAAGGTGCCGGTCAGCTGCCCGCGGTAGGTGGAGCCGACCGCGTCGCAGTTGTCCTCGATGAGGAACAGGTCGTGGTCCTCGGCGAGCTGGGCGATCTCGGCGACCTCGAAGGGGTTGCCCAGGGCGTGCGCGATGATGATCGCCCGGGTCTTGGGGCCGATGGCGGCGGCGACCCGGTCCGCGGTGGTGTTGTAGGTGCCCAGCTCGATGTCGACGAAGACCGGGACCAGGCCGTTCTGGAGGATCGGGTTGACGGTGGTGGGGAACCCGGCCGCGACCGTGATCACCTCGTCGCCGGGGCGCAGCCGGGTGTCCTCCAGCAGGTGCGAGGTGAGCGCGGTGGTCGCGAGCAGGTTGGCCGAGGACCCGGAGTTGGTCAGATGGGCCTTGCGGCGGCCGAGCCGGCGGGCGAACCGGGACTCGAACAGCCGGGAGCTGCGGCCGGCCGCGATCCGCATCTCCAGGGCCGCCTCGACCAGCGCCACCCGGTCCTCCTCGTCCAGGACGGCGCCGGAGGGCCAGATCTCGGTGGTGCCGGGGACGAAGCCGCCGGTGGGCTGGGTGTCCCGGTGGTACTTGCGGACCTCGTCCAGGACCAGTTCCTTGTGGACGCTCATGGTCGCCTTCCTGCGTCGGAGTGGGTGGTGTGTCGTTTCCGCCGTGCGTGCTTGCGTCGTGCGTGCTTCACACAGGGGCGAGCCGGGTGGCGGTCAGCAGGTCCCGGAGGGACTCGTCCAGCTCGCGTCGGGGGTGCCAGCCCAGCAGGCGCCGGGCGCGGGTGATGTCCGTGCGCTGCCACTCGGTGGTGGAGCGGGTGCCGTCGGCGGGGGCCTCTTCGACCAGCCGTACGGGCAGTCCGCTGAGCGCGATCATCCGGTCCACCAGCCGCCGTACCGGTACGGCCTCGCCCCGGCCGATGTTGACGAGCAGCCCGGCGGCCACGCCCCGGGGGGCGCCGGCCGCGGCGAGCACCGCGTCGGCCGCGTCGCGTACGTCGACGAAGTCGCGCATCGCGCGCAGCGGGGCCAGCCGCAGCTCGCCGGGGGCCGCCGGGTCGGCGGCCTGGCGGGCGAGTTCGGCGGCGACCTTGCCCAGCAGGCTCTCCGGCGGGGCGCCGGGCCCGCAGGCGTTGGCGACCCGGACCACGACCGCGTCCAGGCCGCCCTGTGCTGCGTCGAGCACCCAGCGGGTGCCGGCCAGCTTGGTACGGCCGTAGGTGCCGGCCGGTGCGGCCGGCAGGTCCTCGGTCAGCGGGACGCCGGCCGGGGTGGGGCCGTACTCGTGCACGCTGCCGAGCTGCACCAGCCGTACCGGGGCGGGCAGTTCGGGCAGGACGGTGACGAGGCGGCGTACGAACGCGTCGTTGAGTTCGCGCATCCGCTGCTCGTCGGCCTGCCAGACGGTGCCGGCCGCGTTCACCACCACGTCGGGGCGGTGGGCCGCGAGGAACGCGGCCAGCCCGGCGGCGGTGGCGGCGGTGAGGTCGAACGCGGCCCGGCGACCCGCCGCGTCGGGGGGCGCCGTCCGGGACACCCGGAGCACCCGGTCGCCGGCGGCCTCGAAGGCGTCGGCGATGTGCCGGCCCAGGAACCCGGTGGCGCCCAGGACCAGCACCCGGCGGCCGGTCACAGCCGGGCCGCCCGGTCCTTCGCGGCCTTCCACCACTGCGGGTTGTCGCGGTACCAGGCCACGGTGTCGGCGAGGCCCTCGGCGAACGGGACCCGGGGGGCGTAGCCGAGTTCCTCGCGGATCTTGGTCTCGTCCAGCGAGTAGCGCCGGTCGTGGCCCTTGCGGTCGGCCACATGGCGGACCGCGGACCAGTCGGCGCCGCACAGCTCCAGCAGCCGCTCGGTGATCTCGCGGTTGGTCTGCTCGTTGCCGCCGCCGACGTTGTAGACCTCGCCGGCCCGGCCGCGGGTCAGCACCAGCTGGATGGCCCGGCAGTGGTCGTCCACGTGCAGCCACTCGCGCACATTGCGCCCGTCGCCGTACAGCGGCAGCTCCCTGCCCTCCAGCAGGTTGGTGACGAACAGCGGGATGAGCTTCTCGGGCGTCTGGTACGGGCCGTAGTTGTTGGAGCAGCGGGTGATCGACAGGTCGACGCCGTGGGTGCGCCAGTAGGCGCGGGCGATCAGGTCGGAGGCCGCCTTGGACGCCGCGTAGGGCGAGTTGGGCAGCAGCGGCCACTCCTCGGTCCAGGAGCCCTCGTCGATCGTGCCGTACACCTCGTCCGTGGAGACGTGCACCACGCGCGGCACACCGGTGCGCAGGCAGGCCTCCAGCAGGGTCTGGGTGCCGTCGACATTGGTGCGGACGAAGTCGGCGGCCGACTCCAGCGAGCGGTCGACGTGCGACTCGGCCGCGAAGTGCACCACGGCGTCATGGCCGGGCAGCAGGTCCAGCAGCAGCGGCAGGTCGCAGATGTCGCCCTCCACGAAGTCCAGCCGCGGGTGCCGGGCCGGGAGGTTGTCGCGGTTGCCCGCGTAGGTCATCTTGTCCAGGACGGTGACCCGGGCGTCCTCGTAGCCGGCGTACCCGCCGCCCAGGAGGGTGCGGGCGTAGTGCGAGCCGATGAAGCCGGCGCCGCCGGTGACCAGGATCCTCATGCCGCCACCTCGATCCGGGTGTGGTCGCCGACGACCAGCCGGTGGTGCGGGCTGCGGCCGTCGCCGGGGCCGATGGTGGCCATCCGGCCGATCAGCGAGCCGTGCAGCCCGCGGACCTCGGTGACCGTGGAGCCGTCGAGCGCGATGGACGACTCCAGATGGGTACGGCGCAGCACGCAGTCCCGGCCGATGGAGGTGTCCGGGCCGATGTCGCTGTGCTCGACCAGGGTGCCGGCGCCGATGATCGCGGGGCCGGTGATGTGCGAGGCGACCACCCGGGCGCCCTCCTCCACGACGACCGGTCCGACCAGGACGCTGCTGTCGTCGACCTCGCCGCGCACGCTGCGGGTGAGGCCCTCCAGGAGCTTGCGGTTGCAGTCCAGGACGTCGTCGGCGCGGCCGGTGTCCTTCCAGTAGCCGCCGTACTCGCTGGCGGCGACCCGGGCGCCCTGGGAGACCAGCCACTGGATGGCGTCGGTGATCTCCAGTTCGCCCCGGGGGCTGGGCTCGATCGCGGCCACCGCCTGGTGGATCGCGGGGGTGAAGAAGTAGACGCCGACCACGGCGAGGTCGCTGCGCGGCTGCTCGGGCTTCTCCACGAGACGCTCGACGTAGCCGTCCGGGCCGACCTCGACGACGCCGAAGGCGCGCGGGTCGGCGACCTTGTGCACGACGATCTGCGCGGCGGGCCGCTGCTCGGCGAACTCGCGGGCGATGTCCTCGACCCCGTCGGGCAGCATGTTGTCGCCCAGGTACATGACGAAGTCGTCGTCGCCGAGGAAGTCCCGGGCCAGCGCGACGCAGTGGGCGAGGCCCAGCGGCTCGTCCTGCGGGATGTAGGTGACGTCCAGGCCCAGCCGGGAGCCGTCGCCGATGACGGCGGCGATCTGCGGGGCCCGGTCGCCGACGATGATGCCGACCTCCGTGACGCCGAGGGCGCGGACGTTGTCCAGGACGTGCTCCAGGACCGGCTTGTTGGCTATGGGGATGAGCTGCTTGGGCATGGAGTAGCTGAAGGGCCGCAGGCGGGTCCCCGACCCACCCGACAACACCAGGGCTTTCATGGCAGTTTGTTCCTCTCGGACGCCGGGCGGCGCATCAGTCGATGCCGCGGAAGATGTGGCGGTCGGGGACGTGGGGGGGCCCCCCCCCCCCCGCGCCCGGGGGCGCGGGCGCGGGGTGGGGGGGGGCGGCGGGCGGGGGGAGTCGCGGGGCGGGGCGGGCGCGCGCGC
>NZ_JBHXVE010000041.1:0-33186 GCF_042672505.1 Streptomyces sp. NPDC127190 | reverse complement strand
GTTTTCGTGTCTGTTTGTCCCCCGCGGCCGCGGGGCGCCCATCCCGCGGCGGGGGGGCGGGCGGGGGGGGGGGGGCCCGCCCCCCCCCCCCCCCGCGGGCCCCCCGGGCCGCTCGGTCGTGGGTTCGGACCGCGGCGCGGACTCGGATACGGGCGGCGCGGGCTGCTGGCCGCGGAGGGCGTCGGGCTGCTCGCGCCGGAGGGCGTCGGGCTGCTCGCGCCGGAGGAGGCCGGGCGTCATGCGCGCCCTCCCTCCGCGGTCCACAGCACGCTCACCGTCAGCTCGGCGATCCGCCAGCCGGCCGGGGTGCGGGTCGCCCGGATGTCGTAGTGGGCGCCGCCGGTGAACAGCGGGGCGGAGGCGTCGTGCGGGATGTGCACGGCGTGGATGTTGGCACGCACCGAGGCGCGGTCGCCCTGGAGATCGATGACGCTGTTGGTGGCGTAGTGCTGGTTGCCGGCCCAGTGGGCCCGCGGGGCGGCGAAGAAGTCGGGCAGGCCGGCGACGCCCTGGTGGGTGCCGTTGGGGAGGTTCAGCCGGACGTCCTCGGTGAGGATCTCGCGGTACTGGTCCACGGTCGGCGCGTCGGCGGAGTCCAGCCCGTGCACGAACCGGTCCACGAGTTCGGCCAGCCGGGCCCGGTCCTCCAGTTCACGCAGCCGGTCCTCCAGCTCCGCGAGCCGGTCGGCGGCGGGGGCGGCCACCGGGGTGGTGAGGGACGAAGCCATTACGGGTCTCCTAGGTCACGTCGTCGGTGTTCCGGCGGGGCCGTGGGCCGGCGCCGGGTGCGGGCGCGTATGGCCCGGCCGCGCGGGCCCGCCGCCGAGGCAGGGCAGCGCCGCGTCCTGGGCCAGGAGGCACTCCTCCAGGAAGCTCAGGACGCGCAGGTGGTAGGTGCGGGCCGCCCAGCCGAGGCTGATGTTGTGGCCGGCGTCGGGCTGGCGGTCGACCGACACCCGCGGCGCGGCCAGCGGCCGGCGCAGCTCCGCGACCGCCTCCTCGTCGAAGCGCCACCAGCGTTCCTGCTCGGCGAAGGTGAAGCGCACGGGGACGCGGATGCGGGCGGCCAGTGCGGGATACAGGGCCGGCCAGTGCAGGGACTCCCGGGTCTCCGCGGCCGGGATCGGGGACACCAGCGCGCGGCCCAGCCGGAAGGCGTCCGGCGGGTAGAGCCGCAGCGCGCCCCAGTGCCGCCGCCAGTCGCCGTGCCCGGCGATCCCGGGCAGCTGTTCGGGGGTGACGGCCAGACAGGTGCCGACGCCGGAGACGTCCACGCCGAGCAGCCGGGCGCCGTCCTCGTGGGCGGCGGCGGCCAGCGCCAGCTTGCCCCCGTTGGAGTGGCCGACCAGGAAGAACCCGGCGCCGACGGGGTGCTCGCGGGCGTGGGCGTCGAGCGCCGCGTGCAGGGTCTCGGCCTGTGCGGCCAGCGGCTGCCCCTCGGGGAGCCGCTCGGCGGACAGGCCGTAGCCGGGGCGGTCCAGGGCGAGCACGGTGTAGCCGAGTTTGGCGCCGGTGACGAGCAGGGACAGTCCGGGCCGGGCCCGGCTGTCGAAGTATCCGGCGCGCATCCCGCCGCCGTGCACCGCGACGACCACCGCGCGGGGCGGTCGGTGGGCCGGTTCGGCGAGCAGTCCGGAGAGCTGGACGCCGGCGGCGTCGAGGACGATGTCCCGCACCACCGGTTCCGTGGCGGCGGGGGGCCGTTCCGGGGCGAGGGGTTCGGTCATGGCCGTCACATGACCGGGGTTCCGTCCGGACCCGGCCCGTCGGCCCAGGTGGCGGTGAAGCCCCACTCGCTCAGCCGCCAGCCCTCGGCGGTGCGGACCGCCTCGCCGACGCCGAACCCGCCGAGCTGGAACAGCGCGCCGATCCGGTCGGGCCGCTCCGGGGCGGGCCGGTGCACATGGGTGGTGACCATGTGGCAGCGCACCCGCGCCCGGTCGCCGTCCAGCTGCACGATGTGGTTGCCGCTGAGGTGGATGGTCCGGGCGAAGCGGATCTTGGCGCGGTAGTGGAACTCGGCGACCCCGGCGAGGCCCTCGTGGGTGCCGATGGGGAAGTGCAGCCGTACGTCCTCGGTGAAGACGGTGGCCGGCCAGTCCGCGTCGAAGCCGTGGTCGTCCTGGGTGTCCAGCAGGACCGTGTAGCGGTCGAGCAGCGCGCTCAGCTCGGCGCGGTCGGTCAGCCGGCGCACCTCGCGGCGCAGCGCGGCGAGTTCGTCGGTCAGCCCGTGCAGGACGGCGGCGTCGCTGACGAGCACGTCCTCGGGGCCGGTGGTGTGGTGCGGTGCGATGGTCACGTCTCTCGTGCTCCCTGACTCGGTTCTTTCTCCCTGACTCGGTGTCACAGGCCGGGGCCGGCGACCGCGAGCAGCGCGGCCACGGTGATGGCGGCCCAGGCGATGCGGGCGGCGAGGAGCGGGCTCACGGCTGTCCGGCCGGGGTGGTGTGGCGCCAGCTGCGGGCCATCGCGTGGCCGGGGGGCTGCCAGCGGGGGGTGGGGGCGGGCGGTTCGTCGCCGGTGGCGGGTGCGGCCGCGGTGCGGGCCATCAGCACCAGGGCGAGGGCGGCGAGTTCCTCGTCGGTGGGGGTGCCCTTCTCGACGCGGATGGTGTCAGTGGTTGCGGGCATGGTGAGTCCTTCGTGGGTCGGCGGGCCGGGGCGCGGTTCCCGGAGGTGAGGGGATCCGCGCCCACGACTGCCCGGTGCTACGGCGCCAGCGTGAAGATCCCCGTCTCGTTCAGCTGCTGGAAGTACGCGATGTCCGCCAGCAGCTCCGCCCGGTCGGGGTTGCGCAGCCACACCGTGTAGGCGCCGCCCGCCCCCGCCTCCTGGGAGACGTGCGCGCCCGGCTCGGGGCACTCCGCGTCGCCCGCGTACGACGGCCGGGACCGGATCTCGTCGAGGAACTCGATCCGGGCGAGCCGGCCCGGCCGGTGCACCACGAACGAGTAGTCGCCGACGTGCATGTCCGGCGCCTCGACCAGCCAGGAGGCCAGTGTCGGCAGCGGCTCGCGCGCGGCCCGCGGGGCGAACTTGACGATCTTCATCGACAGGGCGGACTCCGGGACGTCCGGGGCCTCGCCGTCGTAGCCGTCGATGACCAGCTCGAAGTGGACCGGCCCGTCCCCCGTCCCGGCCACGTCGACCACCTTCTGGAGGCGCCGGGTCAGCAGCGGGACCAGGGCGGAGCCGGCGGGCACGTCGGCGACGCTGGTCAGGATCGACTGGGCGCCCGAGGTGATCTCGAAGCACTCCCAGCAGTCGGCCAGCGTCAGCTCGCCCCTGCGGACGGTGCCGTTGGCGAAGTAGGGCCGCCCGGGCACGTAGTCGTGGGCGACCACCGCGCCGCCCCGCTCCCACAGCTCGGCGAGCTGCGCGTCGGGGACCGGCGGGCCGTCCGGGCGGTGGAACAGCGCGGAGCCGCGGTCCGCGGAGAACTCCGGGCGCAGGACGACCGTGCCGGTGCGGTCCGCGAGATGCGCGGCCAGCTCCTTTGGCCCGGTCAGCACGGTGAGGTCGAGCGCCAGCTCCGGGTCGACGGAGGCGATCAGCGCGCGCTCCGCGACCTTGCTGCGGCCGCCGGTGTGCGGCACGGCCCGGACCCGGAAGTCCGCGGCGGTGGCCCGGATCGCCTCCTCCACGGCCGCCGAGGAGGCGCCCCGGAACCGGAAGCGCCCGCCGACGTGCTCGTAGTAGGAGTCGGCCTCGGGCAGCACGTCCCCGCGGGCCAGCAGCGCCTCGGCGTACGGGCCGGGGGTGCGGCCGGTCATGGAGGTGATCTCGGTGATCCGGCAGGGCCGTTCGGCCGGGGCCGGGGCGAGCAGCCAGCCGCCGACCTCGGTGCCGGCGTCGGCCGGTGCGGGGGCGGGCGGCAGGCCCAGCTGGATCCGGAACGCGGTCTCCACCAGGTCGTAGCCGTGCAGTTCGCGCCAGACGAACGGGATCTCCGCTCCCCCGGCCCGCGCGCCGACCTCCAGGAAGGCGCAGTCGCCGGTCTCCCGGTCCACGAAGAGTTCCAGGTGGAACACGGTGGCCCGGGTGGACAGGGCGCGCAGCACGCGCACGCTGTAGTCGGCGATGGCGGACCGCAGGGCCGGGTCGCTCTCCTCCACCGAGCCGAGCACCGTGCCGCCGCGGAAGTCCAGGCAGGTGTTGAGGTAGCGGGAGGCGCGGACGACGGCCAGCTCCTCGCCGGTGAACACGCCGTCCACGTGGTAGATCGGGCGCGGGTCGTAGGCCTGGGCGAGGAGCGGTCCGTCGGCCGGGGCCGGGTCCTCGGCGTCCTCGGGGCCGTCCAGCCGCCGTACCCCGGCGCTGGAGCTGCCGGCGAGCGGCTTGACGATCAGCGGCCAGCCGTGGGCGGCGCCGAAGGACCGTATCTCCCCGGCGGTGCGGACCAGGGCGAAGGCGGGCACCGCCAGGCCGGCCCGGGCGACCCGGTCGGCCATGGCGTGCTTGTCGCGGAAGTGGGCCAGGTCCTGCGGGCGGGGCCCGGGGCAGCCCCACTCCTCGCGCAGCCGGGCGCCCACCAGCAGGTCGTCCTCCTTGAGGGCGACGACATGGTCGGGGGCGCCGTGGACGGCGGCCAGCTCGCGGACGGCCGCGGCGACCGCGGCGAGGTCGTCGGTGGCGCCGACGGTGCGCAGATCCGCCGCCCCGTCGGGTACGGCGGCCCGGCCGACCTCGGTGGTCACATAGGTGACCCGGTCGGCCGCGTGGTCCACATAGCGTTCGTACGCGGCGTAGTGCTCGGCCCACCGGTTGACGACGACGATGTGCCGCCCGCTGCGTGCCCCCTGCGGCGGCGGGGTGGCGGCCATCAGCCCTCCTCGGGTTCGAGGTCGTAGAAGCCGGTGCCGTCGAGGTAGCGGACGGTGCCGGCGTCGCGCAGCACGACCTCCTCGGTCTCGTGCATCAGCCACATCAGCGCCGGGTAGGTGGTGTCGTCGACGGTGCGGCTGATCCGGTCGCCGGGCTGGACGTAGATGCTGAGGTCCTTGAAGCTGTCCAGGTTGCGGATCGCGTCCAGGTCCCGGTAGCCGCGCAGCACGCCCTCCACCGGGGAGACCAGGGCCACGTTGGCCACCACCTGTTGGCGCTGGTAGTCCTCGTGGGCGCGGGCGTGGAAGCGCTCCGGGTCGAGGTAGGCGTCCACGCTCCAGTCGAGCTGGGACTCGCCGGCCGCGAGCTGGGCGTAGTACGGCAGGTTGCCGCCGCAGATCCGGGCGCCGACCTCGACCAGCACCGGGCCCGCGTTGGTCATCTTGATCTCGACGTGCGCCGGGCCGTGCTGAATACCCAGGGCGTCCAGGACGCGCCGCGCGTAGTCGGCCAGCCGGTCCTGGACGTCGCCACGGCTCGCGGTCAGGTAGGCGGAGTCGTTGAGGTCCTGCACGCCGTTGGCGAGGATGCGGGTGGTGCGCCAGATCTCGCAGACGTGGTGCACACCGTCCCGGCTGACCGTGTTGAGCATGTACTCGGTGCCGGCCAGGTACTCCTGGGCGACGACGGCCGTGTTCACCTCGGAGAAGACGTTGGGCGCGCCGAGGATGCGCCGGTAGGCGGCGACAGACTCCTCGGGGGTGTCGCAGAAGGAGACGTTGTCGCCGGCCGCGCTGCGGACGGGCTTGAGGACCACCCGGCCGCCGATCGACTCGTGCCAGGCGACGAGTTCGTCCTCGTCGCGCACCAGCAGCTGGCGGGCGGCCGGGACGCCCGCGGCGCGCAGGGTCTCGATCATCACGTACTTGTCCCGGCGGGCCTCGCTGAGGGCGGTGCCGTTGGTGGGCAGGCCGAGCGCCTCGCTGAGCGCGTCGGCCAGCTCGACGCCGATCTCGCCGCCGGCGACCACGGCCACCGGCCGGTAGCGGCGCACCGCGGCGACCGTCTGCGCCAGGTCGCCGCGGTGGATGATGTTCTCGACGTAGTTGTCGACGTCGAAGGAGGACCGGTAGACCTCGGGCACCTCCACCGTGCTCTGCACGCGCACCAGGGAGGCTCCGGCCTTCTCGAACTGGGCGGCGAGCAGCCGGGTCGGGGCGTACGAATCGACGATGACGACATGCGGTGCGGAGGTCACTGGGGGCTCCCTACGGTCTCGGGTTCGGTGCTGGTGGCGGATGCGGGCCGGTCGGACCGGGCGGTCGTACGGCGCGCCACCGGCCAGGTGATCAGGGCCACCGCCACGGCCAGTCCGCCGACGGTGGCGAACCCGCCGGCGGGGCCGGTGTGGTCGAGGGCGAGGCCGGCGGCGAGGCTGCCCAGGGCGGTGCCGGCGGTCATGGCCACGGAGTACAGGCTCATCACCGTGGCCCGGACGGAGTCGTCGGCGTGGCTGCTGACGGCGGCCGCGGTGGAGGCGAAGGTCGGCGCGTACAGCAGGGTGGCCGGGATCAGCGCCAGGCCCAGCCACAGCGCCCCGTGGGCGAGGCCGAGCGGGGCGGTGGTGACGCCCATCAGCAGCAGGATCAGGGCGGCCGGCGGGCTCTTCTTCAGGCTGCCGTAGAGCAGGCCGCCGACGATGGAGCAGATGCCGCAGCCGATCAGCACGGGGCTGGTCCAGCCGACCTGTCCGGCGTCCTTCAGGCTGCCGACGATGGCGAGTTCGGTGCCGGAGGAGACCGCGCCGGAGACGAAGACGCAGGCGAGCGCGGCCACCAGACCGGCCGTCAGATAGCCCGCGGGCCGCTCCCCGGCCCCGGCGGGAGCGGCCTTGCGGGTCACCGGGGGGTTGCGCAGCGCGATGGCGCTGCCGCTGACCAGCAGCAGGGTGCCCACGCCGAGCAGCGCCTGCCCGGTGGACAGCTGGGTGGAGACGAGGACCGCGAGGGCGGGGCCCGTCATGTAGGAGATGTTGGTGAGGATGGAGTCGACGGCGAACGCCGTGTGCTGCTGCTCCTCCGGCACCAGGCCGGAGATGGCCAGCCGGCCCAGGGTGGAGCCGGGCACCAGGACCAGCCCGGACAGCAGGGCCGCGACCACCAGCACCGGGTACGGCAGCAGCGGCGCGAGACCCCAGAACAGGGCCTGGCCGACGGTGGCCACGACGAACAGGGGCCGCAGCCCGCGCCGGTCGATCACCCGGCCCTGCACGGGCGCGCCGATGGCGACACCGACGGTCCAGGCGCCGGTGACCAGCCCGGCCTGGGCGTAGCTCAGGTCGAGTCCGACGGTGACGCGCAGCGTCAGGACGATCGGGATGGCGACGACCGGGATCTTGGCCAGCAGGCCGAGCAGCAGCACGGGTTTCAGCCCGCGCACGCTCAGCACCTGACGGTATGTCTGCACAGTGGGTTCCTCGTCGGTTTCCTCGGGATGGGGGTGCCTACTGCGGGGGGTTGCCGTGCTTGCGGGACGGCAGGTCCGCGTGCTTGGCGCGGAGCATCCGCAGCGAGCGGATGAGCACCGAGCGGGTCTCGCGCGGGTCGATCACGTCGTCGACCAGGCCGCGCTCGGCCGCGTAGTACGGGTGCATCAGCTCTTCCTTGTATTCCTTGATGCGCTGCTCCCGTACGGCCTCGGGATCGTCGGCGGCGTTGATCTCGCGCCGGAAGACCACGTTGGCGGCGCCCTCGGCGCCCATCACCGCGATCTCGTTGGTGGGCCAGGCGAGCGCCAGGTCGGCGCCGATCGAGCGCGAGTCCATGACGATGTAGGCGCCGCCGTAGGCCTTGCGCAGCACCAGCGAGATCCGCGGCACGGTCGCGTTGCAGTAGGCGAACAGCAGCTTGGCGCCGCGCCGGATGATGCCGTTGTGCTCCTGGTCCACGCCCGGCAGGAAGCCCGGCACGTCCACCAGGGTGACCAGCGGGATGTTGAAGGCGTCGCAGAACTGCACGAACCGGGCGCCCTTCTCGGACGCCTCGATGTCGAGGACGCCGGCCATGCTGGCGGGCTGGTTGGCCAGGATGCCGACGACCTGGCCGTCGAGCCGGGTCAGCGCGCACACCAGGTTGGTCGCCCAGGCCGGGTGGATCTCGAAGTACTCGCCGTCGTCGACGATCTCCTCGACCACCGCGCGGATGTCGTACGACTGCCCGGGCTCGGCCGGGACCAGGTCCAGCAGCCGGTCGTTGAGCCGGTCCGCCGGGTCCCCGGAGTGCTCGACGGGGGCCAGTTCGCGGTTGTTGGAGGGCAGCAGCGACAGCAGGTAGCGCACGTCCTCCAGGCACTGCTCCTCGTCGTCGTACGCGAAGTGCGCCACCCCGGAGGTGGCCGCGTGGACGTCGGCGCCGCCGAGGCCGTTCTGGGTGATCTCCTCACCGGTGACGGCCTTGACCACGTCGGGGCCGGTGATGAACATCTGCGAGGTCTCGCGGACCATGAAGACGAAGTCGGTGAGGGCGGGGCTGTAGGCGGCGCCGCCCGCGCACGGGCCGAGCATCACGCTGATCTGCGGGATCACCCCGGACGCCCGGGTGTTGCGGCGGAAGATGCCGCCGTAGCCGGCGAGCGCGGTGACGCCCTCCTGGATCCGGGCGCCCGCGCCGTCGTTCAGCGACACCAGGGGGGCGCCGGCGGCCTCGGCCAGGTCCATGATCTTGTGGATCTTCTGCGCGTGCGCCTCGCCGAGCGCCCCGCCGAAGATCCGGAAGTCATGGGCGTAGACGAAGACCGTACGGCCGTGCACGGTGCCCCAGCCGGTGACCACACCGTCGCCGTAGGGCTTCTTGTGCTCCAGGCCGAAGCCGCTCGCCCGGTGCCGGCGCAGCGTCTCCACCTCGTTGAACGACCCCTTGTCCAGGAGCAGCGCGATCCGCTCGTACGCGGTCAGCTTGCCCTTGGCGTGCTGGCGCTCGGTGGCGGCGGGGTCCGGGCCGTCCTGGGCGGTGCGCTTGCGTTCGGTCAGTTCCTCGATACGGCCGCGCAGTGGATCGGTCGCGTCGGGCATGGGAACCTCCAGGTCCTCCACTTGGATTCAACGGATGTCAGGCGGACAGCGCGGCGGCCCTCGCCCGGCCGGCCTGCCGGAGGTCCGCGGCGGGGGCGATACGGCGGATGGAGTCGGCCAGCACGGGCGCCGGGCCGGCCTCCACGAACCTTTCGGCGCCGAGGGCGAGCAGCCGCTCCACGGTGTCGGTCCACCGCACGGGCGCGGTGAGCAGGGCGCGCAGCGCCACCACGGCCTCGGCGGCGGTGGTCACCGGCCGGCCGGTGACGCAGGAGACGACGGGGATGCGCGGATCGCGGAAGTCGGTCTCCACCAGCGCCTGGGTGAACTCGGCCTCGTAGTCGCGCAGCAGGGGCGAGTGGAACGGGCCGCCGGCCGCCGGCCGGGTGACGCGGGCGGCCCCGGCGGCCTCGGCCGCGCGCACCAGCCGGTCCAGTCCGGCGGTCGTGCCGGAGACCACGGTGTGCCCGGGGCCGTTCTCGCAGGCGATCTCCACGGGGAGCCCGGCCGCCGTGGACCCGGCGCACAGCCGGGCCACTTCGGCCGTGTCCAGCCCCTCGACCACGGCCATGCCGCCGGGCAGCCGGTCCCCGGCCGTGGCCACCAGCTCGGCGTGCAGCCGCACCAGCAGCAGCGCGTCGCGCCAGTGCAGCACGTCCGCGGCGACCAGGGCGGCGTACTCGCCCAGGCTGTGCCCGGCGACGAGGTCCGGCTGTTCGCCGCGGGCGCGCAGCTCCTCCAGCGCCACCAGGCCGGCCATGAAGGCGGCCGGGCAGCCGACCGCCGGATCGGCCAGGTGCCGGTCCGGGCCGCGCCGGGACAGCGCGGTCAGCGGGATGCCCAGCAGTTCGTCGGCGGCCCGCTCGTAGGCGGCGGCCCGGGCGGGCCGGGGCTCCGCCGTGCCCGCGCGGTGCGGGCCCAGGCCGGAGAAGACGAGGGCGGTGACGGTCGTGGTCGTCGCAGTCGTCGGTGTCGTCGTCATCCGGTCACGTCCTTTCCTTCGTCGTGCGGCGTCCGTCCGGGGCCCGTGGGCACGTCCACCCGGACCGAGCGGGGCAGGTCCGGGGTGCGCCAGCTGTCCGAGGCGTCCAGCCACGGCCCCGGCACACAGCGCACCCCGGCCTCGGCGGGCGCCGGGTGGCGTACGGCCGCCGCCGCGACGTGCGTCGGGAAGCAGGGGATGCCGAGCACGGTCCAGCCGGGCGGGTGCGCGCCGGTGCGCTCACCCAGGTAGTCCTGGGCCGGGCCACGGCTCAGGCCGGTGCCGATCCCCTTGAGGTAGGCCTCCTTGCGGGTCCACAGCCGGCCGAAGGCCGCCCGGCGCGTGTGCGGCGGCGCGGCCTCCAGCTCGGCGCGCTCGTCCGGGTGCAGGGCGGGCGTGCAGATCGCGGCGGTCTCCTCCCGGGGCAGCCGTTCCACGTCGACGCCGACGGGTACGGCCGCCACGCCGACGAGGGCGACACCGGAGCTGTGCGACAGCGAGAAGTGCAGGGGCGGTGACGCGTCCCCCGGGGACCGGGCCAGCATCGGGCGGCCGTGCGGCTCCCCGCAGCCCGGGCACGGTTCCCGGGCGAAGCGCAGTTCCTCGGGGGGCAGTCCGGTGTACCGGGCCAGCAGCCGGCGCAGGCCGATGTGCGCGGCCGCGTACAGCAGTCCGTCGGCCGGGCGCAGGAAGCTTTCGGCGCGGGTGCGTTCGGCGGCGTCGAGCACGGAGAGGTCGAGCCGGGCGGCTTCGGCGGGGCTGCGGATCAGCCACAGGTCGAGCAGGTCGGGCGGGACGGCGGACTCCGGTGGCCGCGGACGCCGGTACGGCGTCGGCGTGGGCGCGGGCGCCGGCGGCGCGGCCGGGGCGGTCATGCCGTGACCGCAGACTGCGCGTGGCCGCCGGCCGGGGCGAGCTGTTTGGTGAGGCAGTCGATCAGTTCGGCCGCGCTGTTGGCCCGCAGCAGGCGCTGGAGGTCCACGGCGACGCCGAGGCCCGCCTCCAGTCGGCACTGGAGTTCCAGGCCGGCGATCGAGCCGATGCCCAGGCTGTACATGGTGCGGCCGGTGGTGTCGATGCGGTGGGGGGCGAGGCCCAGGACGTGGCCGATCTCCCGGCGGACGTAGCGGTCGAGGAACCGCCGCCGTGCGGTTGACTCCGTCGGGATGGCGGTGGGGGTGGTGGTCATCGCGGTGTCCTTGGGAGCGGGGGTGTTTTTGGCGGCTTCCGGGGAGGGGGGTTGTGTTTCGTCGCCGGGTGCGGGTGCGTGGTGGCTGGTCGCGCAGTTCCCCGCGCCCCTGAGGGGCGACCGCGCCCCTTGCGGGGCGCACCGGCCGCCCCCAGGGGGAAGGGGGGGCGGCCGGTGGGTCGGCGCGACGGGGGATGTGACGCCGACGTCTTGGGGCGGGTCAGCCGAGGAGTGTGCCGCCGGTGGCGTCGATGAAGGCGCCGGTGATCCAGCGGGCGTCCTCGGAGGCGAGGAAGCCGATCACGTCGGCGATGTCCTCCGGCTCGCCGACCCGGTTGAACGCGGACATCGCGGCCATCTGCTCGACGGCCTCGGGGATGCCGAACACCGGGTTGTCGTTGCGGGTGATGCCGGGGGCGACGCTGTTCACGGTGATGCCGCGCGGGCCCAGGTACTTGGCGAAGTGCAGGGTCAGCTGCTCGACCGCGCCCTTGCTCATGGCGTACGCGATCTCGTCCGGGTTGGCGAAGCGGGTCAGGCCGGAGGAGATGCTGATGATCCGGCCGCCGTCGCGCAGGTTCTTCAGGGCGCGCTGGACGAGGAAGAAGGGGGCGCGGGCGTTGACCCGGAACACCTCGTCGAACTTCTCCGGGGTGGTCTCCTCCGGCTTCACCCCACCCATCACACCGGCGTTGTTGACCAGGATGTCCAGGTCGGTGGAGCCGGTGCGCTCGCGCAGCCCCTCCTCCAGGCCGAGGAACAGCTCGTGGACGTCGCCGTCCACGCCGAGCCGGGCCTGCACGGTGAAGGCGCGGCCGCCGTCCTTCTCGATCCGCTCGACGACCTCCTCGGCCGCCTCCCGGCCGCTGTTGTAGTGGACCGCGACCAGCGCGCCGTCGGCCGCCAGCCGCAGCGCCGTGGCCCGGCCCATGCCCCGGCTCGCGCCGGTGACCAGCGCCGTCTTGCCGGTGAGCTTTGCCATGTCGGTTCTCCAGTTCTTCCGGTGTGCGAAGGTCTTCCGGGGTGCGGAGGTCTTCCGCTGTGCGGGGGCGGGTGCAAAGGCCCCGGCCGGCCCGGTTTCCGGGGCCGTCGGCTCGCCGAACCAGCGGCGCAGGGCGGTGCGCAGCTCCTCCGGTGCCGTGCCGGTCCAGGCGACATAGCCGTCGGGCCGGACGAGCAGGGCCTCGGTGTCGCCGGGGTCGCCGTCCACGGGCGGTACCCGGTCGGCCCAGGGGGCGGCGGCCGCGCGCAGCCCGGTGTCGCCGGGCGGCAGCAGGAGCGCGCCCCGGGCGGTGCGCAGCGCTCCGGCGGTGGCGTCCCGGGGCGGGAGCCGGTGTCCGGTGCCGTCGCCGGTGCCGTAGACGATGTCGAGGCCGGAGATCATGCCGGCCAGCCGGGTGCGGACGTTCTCCATCGGGATCAGCTCGGCCAGCACCTCGCGCAGGGCGTTGACCTCCGGGCCGCCGAGCAGCAGCCGGGCCTGGGCGGCGATGTTGCCGAGGACGCGCTCGCCCACCGGGCGCCGCTCGGCGTCGTAACTGTCCAGCAGGCCCGCGGGGGCGCGGCCGGTGACCTCGGCGGCCAGCTTCCAGCCGAGGTTGACGGCGTCCTGGAGACCGAGGTTGAGGGCCTGGCCGCCGATCGGCATCTGCCGGTGCGCGGCGTCGCCGGCCAGCAGCAGCGGGCCGCGGCGGTAGGCGGTGGCCTGCCGTGCCGCGTCGCCGAAGGAGTTCACCCACAGCGGGGTGCCGCCGCCGATGTCCTCGCCGGTGACCCGCTGCCAGGCGGCCGCGATGTCGGCGAACTCCGGCTGCCCGGGGCGGGGTTCGGCGCCGAACTCGTGGACCATCACGCGGGTGACGCCGTCGGGGCGGCGGGCCGCGATGGCCAGTCCGCCCGGCAGACGCTCGAAGCGCCGGTTGGGGATGTCGATGCCGTCGACGTCCGCGCGGATCAGCTCGCGGACGGCGTCGGTGCCGGGGAAGTCGAAGCCGCCGAGCCGGCGGACGGCGCTGTCCTCGCCGTCACAGCCGACCAGGTACGGGGCGCGGAAGAGCAGGGTCCGCCCGTCCGGGCCGACCACCTCGGCCTCGGCGCCGTAAGCACCGGTGCGCAGGGCGGTCAGCCGGTGTCCGCGCCGTACGTCGGCGCCCAGCTCGGCGGCGCGGGCGCCCAGCAGCTCCTCCAGCCGGGTCTGCGGCACCTTCCACTGGCCCGGCCAGGGGCTGGGCAGGGTCAGGTCCAGCGGCAGCCCGCCGAAGTGGCCGCGGGGTTCACTGGGGATCTCCCCCAGGGTGTCCAGCAGGCCGCGGCTGTCGAGGAGCTCCATGGTGCGGGCGTGCAGGGTGGACGCCCGCGATTCCGTGGTCGGCGTGGTGAGCTGCTCCAGGACCACGACGTCCGCGCCGCCGAGCCGCAGTTCGCAGGCGAGCATCAGCCCGACCGGCCCCGCGCCGACCACGATCACCTGGGTGGTGGTGCAGTCCTGGGCCATGGTCAGGCCGCCCGGGCTTCCGCGTAGGCCTTGGCGTGGCCGAGGGTGGCGCGGCTGTTGGTGCTGAGCGCGTCCTGGACGAAGGTCTTCGCGGTCTCGACGGTGGCGTCCGGACCGAGGATCTTCTCGATGTTCGCGGTGTTGATGGTGACGGTGTGCTGCGAGGAGGCGGCGACGCCGTCGTCCGTCTCGGCGAACGTCCAGTAGCCGGTGTGCAGGGTCATCAGCGCCGGCAGGGTGATCTGCTTGTAGGCGATCTTCTGGTGCGGGAAGGTCACCCGGTACGACTTGGTGGTGTGCGTCGAGCCGTCCTTGGCGCGGGTGTCCATCTCCAGGGTCTGGAGGCCGGGGGTGTCCTCGGTCAGCCGTACGGTCGCCACGTGCGGCAGCCGCTCGGACCACCGGTCGGCCTCGTTGATGAAGTCGTAGACGTCCTTGGCGGCACCGGCGATGTGCACGGTGTCCTCGAAGGAGAACGTCAGGTCCTCGGCGGCGTGCGCGAGTTCGACGTTGGTCTTCAGCGCGGCCAGCTCGGAGCGGGAGTTGCGGTCCACGGCCTCGTCGATCCAGGCCAGGCCCTCGGGGTCGTCGTCGATGGCGCGGTAGTCGTGCAGCAGCCGGACCCGGGACTCGGCCGGGGACAGCGGCTCGATGATCCAGGTGCCGCCCATCGCGGCGACCGGCGGGGTGGAGACCTCCTGGCGGAACTCGATGCGCAGGTTCTCCGGGTCGAGGACGCGGCGCGAGGTCCAGTTCTTCGCCTCGCCGTTGGCGGTGGCCCAGATGCGGATGCGCTCGGTGGCGCCGTCCTGCTCCAGGTGGTCGACGTAGATGGTGGGCGGGAAGATGCGCGGCCAGTTGCGCACCTCGGCGATGAGCCGGTAGACGGCATCGGCCGGTGCCGAGACGGTGATCTCGTGCTCGACCTCACGGGTCGTCATCGTGAACTCTCCTTGGGGTGGCGGGTCGTGGGCTCAGAAGTTGCCGAGGCCGCCGCAGACGTTGAGGGCCTGCGCGGTGATCGAGGCGGCGGTGTCGGAGGCCAGGTAGCCGACCAGGCCGGCGACCTCCTCCGGGGTGGAGTAGCGGCCGAGCGGGATCTTCGACTGGAACTTCTGGAGGATCTGGTCCTCGGTGGTGTCGTAGGCGGCCGCGTAGCCCTGACGGACGCGCTGGGCCATCGGGGTCTCGACATAGCCGGGGCAGACGGCGTTGACGGTGATGCCGGTCGGGGCCAGCTCGTTGCCGAGGGCCTTGGTGAAGCCGACGACGCCGTGCTTGGAGGCCGAGTAGGGGGCGCCGAGGACCACGCCCTGCTTGCCCGCGGTGGAGGCGATGTTGATGATGCGGCCGCGCTTCTTGTCCCGCATGCCGCCGGTGTTCAGCACCTCCTTCGTCATCCGGAAGACGCTGTTGAGGTTGGTGTCGATGACGTCGTGCCACAGGTCGTCGGCGATGTCGGCGGTGACCCCGCCGCCGGACCGGCCCGCGTTGTTGACCAGGACGTCGACGGTGCCGAAGCGGTCGACGGCGGCGCGCACGAAGGCGGCGACGTCCTCCGGGGAGCGCACGTCGAGGGTGGTGCCGTCGACGTCCAGGCCCTCGTCCTGGAGCTGCTTGACGGTCTCGGCCACGTTGTCGGCGTTGCGCGCGCCGATGAACACACGGTGGTTCTGGGTGGCCAGGAGGCGGGCGACGGCGAGCCCGATTCCGCTGGTGGCGCCGGTGACGAGCGCGACCCGCTGGTCCTGCTGCGACATGGGTGGGTTCTCCAAACGCGATGAGAAAGGCGATGAGAAGGGCGATGAGCGTGGCGTTGGGCCTGGCGATGAGAGGGGGTGACCGGCCGGGACGGCCGCCGTGCCCCGCGGACGGCGGCCGTACTCCGGGCGGTGGTGCGGGGTCAGGAGGCGACGAGCGAGGCGAGCTGGTCGTTGATGGCGGCGACCAGCGCCCGCGGGGTGCGGTTGTCGGCGAAGATGTCGTCGTCGAGCAAGATGCCGTACTCGCGCTCGATGCGGCCGCCGGTCTCCAGCAGGGCCAGCGACTCGTAGCCCAGCTCCTCGAAGTCGGTGTCGAGGATGTCGCCGTCGAGGTCGACGCCCTCCTCGGCGCCGGCGCCCTCCAGGAGGATGCGCTTGAGGTCGTCGATGGTGAAGGTCGGTGCGGACATGGGTGGTTCGTCCTTCCCGCGCGCCGGGCGGCGCGCCGATGGATGGTGCCGGTCACCGGTGCCGACGACTGGTGCCGACGGCCGGTGCTGATGACCGGTGCTCATGACGAAGCCCGCCACCGGACGGCGACGGGCGCATGGGGGAGATCAGGGGGCCGGCGGTCAGCCGACCTCGCGGACCACGACGGCGGAGTTGAAGCCGCCGTAGCCGCGGGCGAGCACGAGCGCCGTGCACACGGACGCGGGCCGGGCCTGGCCGACGACGAGGTCGATGTCGTACTCGGGCGACAGCTCGACGTTGGTGGTGGGCGGGATGATGCCCTCGCGGATGGCCAGCACCGCGGAGACCACGTCCACCGGGGCGGAGCCCGAGTAGAGCCGGCCGATCATGGTCTTGGGCGCGGTGACCGGGACGCCCCCGGGGCCGAAGACCGCGGTGATCGCCTCGGCCTCGGCGCGGTCCAGCTCGGGTGTGCCGGCCGCGTCGGCGAAGACGACGTCGACGTCGCCCGGCGCCACCTTGGCGTCCGCCAGGGCCACCTCGATGGCGCGGCGCAGTCCGGGCTCGCGTCCGCTGTCCGGGCGGGGGTCGAAGGTGGCGCCGTAGCCGGCGATCTCGCCGTACAGCGTGGGCGCCTCGCGCTCGCGGGCGGTGCGCTCGTCCTCCAGGATGAGCAGCGCGCCGCCCTCGCCGGGCACATAGCCGCTGGCGTCCTGGTCGAAGGGCAGGTAGGCGCGGTCCGGGTCGGTCCGGGTGGACAGCCGGCCGCCGGCGATCTGCGCGACCCAGCCCCAGGGGCAGATCGAGGCGTCGAAGCCGCCGGAGAAGATCAGCTTGCTGCCCTTGCGGATCTGCCGCCGGGCCTGGGCGATGGCGTCGAGGCCGCCGGCGTGGTCGCTGACGACGACGCCGCTCGGGCCGCGCATCCCGTTGCGGATGGAGATCTGGCCGCTGTTGACGGCGTAGAACCAGGCGAACGACTGGTACGCGCTCACGTACTGGCTGCCCTGGCTCCACAGCTTCTTCAGCTCGTTCTGGCCGAACTCGAAGCCGCCGGAGGTGGAGGCGGTGACGACGCCCATGTCGAACTCGGGGATGTCCCCGGGCCGCACCCCGGCGTCCTCGAAGGCGCAGTCCGCGGCGACCAGCGCGAGCCGGGTCATCCGGTCGGTCTGCGGCAGCAGCCGGCTGGGCAGGTGGTCCTCGGCGACGAAGGTGCTGATCTCACCGGCCAGCCGCGCCGGGTACGAGGACGCGTCGAAGCGGGTGACGGGGCCGATGGCGTTCTTGCCGACGCGGGTCGCGGCCCAGAAGTCGTCCACGCCGAGGCCGTTGGCGGTGGCGACGCCGATGCCCGTGATCACTGCCTTGGCGGTCATGCCGCGCTCCTCTCGGGACGGGCCAGCACCATCGCGCTCTGGAACCCGCCGAAGCCGCTGCCGACGGTGAGCACCGCGTCGGTGCGGTGGTCGCGGGCGACCCGCGGCACGTAGTCGAGGTCGCACTCCGGGTCGGGGGTGTGCAGGTTCGCGGTGGGCGGCACCACGTTGTTCTCCATGGCCAGCACCGACGCGGCGATCTCGATGGAGCCGATCGCGCCGAGCGAGTGCCCGACCATCGACTTGATCGAGCTGACCGGCGTGCGGTACGCGTGGTCGCCGAGGCTGAGCTTGAACGCGGCCGTCTCGTGCCGGTCGTTCTGCTTGGTGCCCGAGCCATGGGCGTTGATGTAGTCGATGGCCTCGGGGTTCATCCGGGCCTCGGCCAGCGCGACCCGGATCGCCTCGGCCATCTCGCGGCCGTCGGGGCGCAGGCCCGTCATGTGGAAGGCGTTGCAGCGGGAGGCGTAGCCGGCGATCTCGGCGTAGATGTGCGCGCCGCGGGCGCGGGCGGAGTCCAGCTCCTCCAGCACGAACACGGCGGCGCCCTCGCCGAGGACGAACCCGTTGCGGGTGTTGTCGAAGGGGCGGGAGGCGTGCTCGGGGTCGTCGTTGCGCGGGGTGGTCGCCTTGATCGCGTCGAAGCACGCCATCGTGATCGGCGAGATCGGGGCGTCCGTGGCACCGGCGATCATGACGTCGGCGCTGCCCTCGCGGATCAGCTCCACGGCGTGGCCGACGGAGTCGAGACCGGAGGTGCAGCCGGTGGAGACCACGGTGGCCGGGCCCTCGGCGCCGACCGCCCAGGCCACCTCGGCCGAGAAGGAGCTGGGCACGAAGTAGTTGTAGAGGTGCGGCGGGGCGTAGGAGTGGTCGACCAGGTCCAGCCGGCCGTCGTCGCTGACGACCCGGTACTCCTCGTCGAGTCCGGTGGTGGCGCCGACGGCGCTGCCGATGGTGACGCCGGTGCGGTGCGGGTCGAACCCGGACAGGGCCAGGCCGCTGTCCTGGAGGGCCTCGCGGGCGGCGACCACACCGAACTGGGCCGCCCGGTCCATGCGGCGGATCTCCTGCGGGGTGAGCCCGTGCAGCTCGGGGTCGAAGTCGGCTTCGGCGGCGACCTGGGAACGGAACTGCGAGGGGTCGAAGAAGCTGATCCTGCGGGTGGCGGTACGGCCTTCGCTGAGCAGGCTCCAGAAGTTCTTGACGCCGATGCCGCCCGGCGCCAGGACGCCGACCCCGGTGATGACAACGCGACGGCTCACTGTTCGTGGCCTCCCTTCGGGTTGGTGGTCGGCGGCCTCACTCGGCGGCCGACCAGTCGTAGAAGCGGGTGGCCATGGCGTCCTTCGGAGACCGCCAGGTCGCCGGGTCGTAGGCCTCGATGAACGGCTTGAGGTCCTGGCTGATCTGCACGAAGCGCGGGTCGGACTTGGCGTCCTCGATCAGCTCGCCGCCGTTGTCCGCGTCGAAGTCCTGCAAGTGGAAGTACAGGCCCTTGTAGGCGAACAGCTGGCGGCGGCGGGTGCCCATGCGGTGCGGCATGTCCGTGCGGTCGAACTCGCCGAACAGCTTGGCCACCTGGACGCTGGACTCGACGTCCATGCGCGCCACGATCAGGGTGCTGTGCATGTCTTCTCTCTTCCGTGATGACTTGGGTCAGCGGTCCGCGCCGGGACGGAACAGATGGATGAAGTCGGCGACACCGGCCCGGACGAGCTGCTCGGTCTCGTACTCGGCGAGCGGCAGGGCGCCGTGGAAGGAGCGGCCGACGACGCCGCCCGCGACGAGCTGGACGAACCGGCCTGCGGCGTGGTCGGCGTCGGGGATGTCGAGCAGTCCGCGCTCGGCGACGCGCTCCAGCCGGCGGGCCAGCTCGCGCTGCGCCTGCCGGGGACCGGCGGTCTGCCACATCTCCAGCACCCCGGCCGGCACCCGGGCCGCCTCGGCCTGGAGGTGCCGCACGATGGCGAAGTGCTCGGGGTAGGTGGCCAGCGGCGACAGCCAGTCCAGGCCGAGCGCGACGAGGTCCTGCTCGAGGTCGGTGATCTCGGCCAGGTGGCTCTCGGCGACCACCGTCAGCGCGGCGGACAGGGAGGCGGCGCTGTCCAGCAGCACGGACAGCAGCAGCTGCTCCTTGTCCTTGAAGTAGTGGGCGACGGCGTCGGCGTCCAGGCCGGCCGCGGTCGCGACGTCCTCCAGGGAGGTGTGCAGCCAGCCGTCGCGGGCGAAGACGGCACGGGCGGCCTCGACGACCGCGCGCCGCTCCTCCGCCGGACCGGCCTGGGCACGTGGGTGGGTTGCTACGGGCGTAGCCATGGGCTGCGCTCCTTTCGGGTGTGATCAGCGGGGGCCGGCGGTCCGGGAGCGGTTTTCGCGGGTGAGGCGCTCCAGCACCGGGACGATCTCGTTGGGGCCCGGCGTGCCGAGGGCCTCCTCGTACAGGTCGGCGGCGCCGTCCTGGTACGACGGCTCGGTGATGACCTGGAGGATCTGCTTGCGCAGGTCGTCCATGGTGGTGGCGCGGTCGACGCAGAGACCGGCGCCGCGTTCGGCGACGTACCGGGCGTTGTCGAGGAAGTCGCCGAAGTGCTTGGGGATGACGATCTGCGGCACCTTGTGCGCGGCGGCGGCCGCGTAGGTGCCGCCGCCGCCGTGGTGGATGATCGCGGCGCAGGTCGGCAGCAGCTGGCCGAGCGGGATGTAGTCGACGGTGCGGACGTTGGCGGGGACGCTGCCGGCCTTCTCCAGCTGGACGGAGTTGAAGGTGGCGACGACCTCGACGTCGAGTTCGCCGAGCATCTCCAGCAGGCCGCCGATCGACACCCCGTGGTTCTCCTGGAAGAAGGTGCGGCCGCTGGCGCCGAGGGTCAGGCAGATGCGCGGGCGCTCGGGCGGGGTGCTCAGCCAGTCGGGCACGGTGGCCGGTCCGGCGTAGGGGACCCGGCGCAGATGGATGGTGCGCAGGCCGAGCGGTTCGGCCAGCCGGGGCGGCATCAGGTCGACGGTCCACTGGCCGGTCAGCAGCTCCTCGTCGAACTCGTGCCCGATCCGGTCGAGGGTCGGCTGCATGACCTGGCGGATCAGGTCCTCGTCGAGACCGGACGCCGGGTCGGCGAGCTGCTCGAGGAATCGTTTGCGCAGCCAGCCCATCCGGTCCAGGCCCCACAGCACCCGGGCGTGGGCGGCGCCCACCTCGCGGGCCGCGATCGGCGAGGCCAGCACCAGCGGGTCCCACAGCACCAGGTCGGGCTGCCAGGAGCGGGCGTGGGCGATGAGGTCGTCGGCCAGGGCCTGGCCGCCGGCGCCCACGGCCTCCTGCGAGTAGTAGAGGGTGAAGGCGGCGAGCACGAAGTTGCGGATGTGGCCGCGCTTGTCGGCCTCGGCCTCGGTGAGCCCGAGGGCCTCCGTGATCCGCTCCAGCCGCTCGTCCTCCGCGGTGGCGTGCACGGCGTCGGGGATGCTCACGTTGCGGCCGACCGGTACGGCGGTCAGCCCGGCCGAGTGGATGTGCTCGACCATGTTCGGGTGGCTCGCCACCCGCACCTCGTGCCCGGCGTTGTGCAGCGCCCAGGCGAGCGGCACGTTCGGGGTGAGGTGGGTGGGCGCGGGCATGGTCGTGATCAGGACGCGCATCGGTGGGTCTCCGTCGGTGAAAGGGGGTCAGGCAGCCCGGTAGGGACGGTTCAGCCGGGCTTCCCGCAGCGAGGTCGCCCACCAGTGCAGCTGGTCGAGCATGACCTTGGCGGCGCCGGCGCAGCCGGGCCCGTCCTTGGGCTGGCCGTCGGGACCGAACTGGTCCCATACGTCGATGAAGTTGACCGAGTCGCGCAGGGTGACGGCGTGCAACTCGGCGAAGACCAGCCGGAGCTGCTCGATCGCCCGCAGGCCGCCGGAGCGGCCGCCGTAGGAGACGAAGCCGATCGGCTTGGCCCGCCACTCGGCCACGTGCCAGTCGATGGCGCCCTTGAGCACGGCCGGGTAGGCGCGGTTGTACTCGGGGGTGATGATCACGAACGCGTCGGCGGCGGCCAGCCGCGGGGTGACGGACGCCAGCCGCAGCTGTGCCTCCGCGGTGGGCGGCCGGGTGATCAGTACCGGCAGCTCGGCGGCGGCCAGGTCGATCACGTCGACCTCGTAGCCGTCGTACTGCTCGGCCTCGTGGACGAACCAGTCGGCGACCAGCGGGCCGGACCTGCTGTCGTTGCCGCAGACGGTGAGCACCGCCAGGCGGAGCTTGTGGGGGCTCGGGACGGACATGAGCGACACCTTTCGTCTTTCGTCGAGTGGGCGGTGCGGGCGTCAGGCGCTGACCAGCGGTTCGGTGAACCGCATCGCGGCCGGCTCGAAGCGCAGCGCCCCGTGGCCGGCGGCGGCGCGCACATCGCGCCAGATCCGGTTGAGCGGCTGGGTCTCGCGCTGGCCGCGGGTGCCGGACTCGGCGAACAGCCGGTCCACCGCGACGGCCAGCAGGTCCACGGCGAGGGCGCTGTCCCGGGACGCGGCCCGCAGCTCGGCGTCGCCGTACCGGCCCTGGTCGGCGCGGTCGGCGACCTGGGTGAGCAGCAGGGTCGCCGCCTCGATCTCGCCCGCCGCCCGTGCGTAGCCGAGCCGGGCGGCATCCCGCGGCGGCAGCGCGGCACCGGCGACCGCGAGGGCACCGCGGGCCGCGCCGAGGATCGGGGCGCCGAAGGTCAGCCCGTTCACGGCGAACAGCGGGGCGGTGTGGAACGGTTCGCGGGACACCGAGGGCCTGCCCAGGAACATCTCGTCCCGTGGGAAGGAGCGGTGGGCCGGGACGAAGACCTCGTCCAGGGCCAGCGCGTGGCTGCCGGTGGCCCGCATGCCGAGCGTGAACCACGAGGTGTCGTAGTCGTACTCCGACCGGGGTACGGCGAAGAAGCGCGGGCCGTCGTCGGCGTCGGCCAGCACCAGCGCCCACTGCGAGAACTCGATCCCGCTGACATAGGGCCAGGTGCCCGAGAGCACCCAGCCGCCGTCCACCTCGCGCACCCGGCCCTGCGAGACGAACCCGACGACCACCAGGGTGTCGGCGCCCTTCGCCCACACCTCGGCCTGGCCCTCGGCGGGCAGATAGCCGGAGATACGGGCGCCCTGCGCCATCAGCGAGGCGACCCAGCCGGCGGAGGCGCAGCCCTCGGCGACGGCGGCCACGGACTCCATCAGCTCGGTGAAGCCGACGGGCGCGCCGCCCAGGTGCTCGGGCACGAAACGGCGGGCGAACCCGGCGTTCAGCAGGGCCTCCACCACGTCGTCGGCGAGCCGGCGGTCGGTGTCGGCGGCGGCCGCGTGGCGGGCGGCGACCTCGGCGGCGGTGCGGGCCGCGGAGAGCAGGCCGGTCAGATCAGGCATCGGGCTCGTACCTCCGGAGATCGGATACGGGAGTGCGGAGTACAGCGGGGCGCGGCAGCACACCGGTGAGCGCGGGGACGGACCACGGGGTGGTGCCGGACGTCACCCCGGAGCGGGCGGCACGGACGACGGCCCGCGGCGCACGTCGGGTCAGGCATCGGCCTCGTACCCCCCGGCCTCGGACACCCGGGCGCGCAGCACCCCGGGGCGCGGCAGCACACCGGTGAGCGCGGTGAGCAGGCCGAGGGCCGACAGCGCGAGGACGAAGAGCAGGGCGCTGCCGGAGGTGACCCCGGAGCGGGCGGCGAGGACGGCGACCGTGGAGACGGCGACCGCGGCGCCGGTCTGGACCGCGGTCTGGAACGCGGCGCCGGCCATCGGCCGCCGCTCGGCCGGCACCCCGGAGGCGGCCTGCATGTTCAGGGCGGCGAACGCCAGCACGAAACCGGCCCCGACGAGCAGCAGCGTGGGCAGCACGTCGACGGCGTATCCGCCGGGCAGCCGCCCGCGCGGGTAGACCAGATAGCCGAGGAACGCGAGCAGCGTGCCGGCCACGATCAGCCGGGGTCCGCCGAACCGGCGCACCATCCGCCCCGCCGACAGCGAGGTCAGCGCCAGCGGCACGCTCGCCGGAAGGAACGCGAGCGCGGTCCGCAGCGGCGACCAGTGGTGGCCGTCCTGGAGCTGGAAGGTGACGAGGAACAGCAGCCCCAGATAGGCACCGTTGAACGCGGCACCGCACAGCGCGGACCGGATCAGCGGCCCGTTCGCCACCGCGGCCATCCGCAGCAGCGGCCGGGCCGCCCGACGCTCCACGGCGAGGAACGAGCCGAGCAGCACCGCGAACACGACGAGCGCGGCTCCGCGCCACGCCGGGCCGGTCGCGACGATCGCCCCGACCAGCGCGCTCAGTGCCCCGGCGAAGGTCACCGCACCCGCCGCGTCGAAGGACCGCGGGCCCGGGGCGGGCCGCCCGGCGGGGATGAGGCGCAGTCCGAGGACGAACAGCACCAGCACGGCCGGTGCCGGGAAGACCACCGCCCAGCGCCAGCTCACCGTGGTGAGGACGCCGGACAGCACCAGGCCCGCGGTGAACCCGATGGCCCCGAAGAAGGCGTAGACCGACACGGCCCGGTCGCGCACCGGCCCCTCCTCGAAGGAGGTGCTGATGATCGCCAGCCCGGTCGGCGCGGTGAGCGCGACGCAGAAGCCCTTGACGAACCGGGTGGCCGCCAGCAGCGCCGGGTCGGTCGCGATCCCGGCGGCCAGTGAGGCGAGGGCGAACAGCAGCAGCCCGGCCAGATAGACCCGGCGCCGCCCGAGCAGCTCGACCAGCCGGGTGCCGAACAGCAGCAGCCCGCCGAAGCCGAGCGCGAACGCGCTCATCGTCCACTGCACCGCGGTGAGCCCGAGATGCAGCTCCCGCGCGATCGACGGCATGGCCACGACCAGCGTGGACACCTCCAGCGCGTCGATGAGCATGTTGCCCGCGAGCACCGCCAGCAGCCCGCGCCGGCGCACCTCCGTGGTCCCGTTCATGACCGCACCGCCCCGGCCGTGCGGAGCTCCGTGCACGCCTTGGCGTACCGCAGCAGCGCCCGGCTCTCCGCGGTGACGCCGGCCCGGATGTGCTCGGCGGCGTCGGCGAGCGTGGCGTGCGGGCCGTACGCCCCGGTGACGGCCTCGGGGTCCAGCACGACGGTGTGCCGGACCGAGGCGGTCACGCCCGCTCCCTGCTCCTCGAAGGTCCACACGTCGGTGCGCAGCGTCAGCGGCGCGGGCGGGGCGATCTGCCGGAGCGCGATCGTCCGGTGCGGCAGGCACAGCCGGTGGACCGTGGCGGCCGGTGCCGAAACGGTGATCTCGTGTGCGACCTCGCGCAGGGCGGGCTGCGGCATGGGGGACTCTCCTCGTCTGATCACGGCTCGCGCCGTCGTCCGGCTCAGCGCGCCGGGCCGAACCACCGCTCCAGCGCCATCGGCAGGTCGCTGTGGCTGCCGGGCGCGGCCCAGGCGACATAGCCGTCGGGGCGGACCAGGACGGCGGTGGTGCCCACGAGCGGGCTGTCCTCGCCGAGGTCCTGCGGCTCGGCCGTCACCACGTCGACCCGGTCGGTCCAGCCGGCCGCCCGGCCCCGCAGGACCGCGTTGTCGGTCAGGTCGAGCAGCACACCGCGGCCGGTGTGCAGCAGCTCGGTGCTGCTGGTGCGGACGTTCTCGCCGGCCAGCTCCAGGCGGGGCATCCGGCGGCCCAGCAGCGGGTGCCGGCCGCCGTCGAGGTCGTACCGGATCTCCAGGCCGCTGACCATGGCGGCGAGGTGGCGGCTGACCTCCGGGTACTGGATCAGCTCGGTCAGCACATCGCGCAGCGGCTGCACCTCGGAGCCGCTGAGGAACAGCAGCCCCTGCGCCTGGGTGTTCATCAGCAGGCGCTTGCCGACCGGGTGGCGCTCGTCGTGGTAGGTGTCCAGCAGCGACTCCGGGGCCTTGCCGCGGACCACGGCCGCCAGCTTCCAGCCGAGGTTCACGGCGTCCTGGATGCTGGTGTTCATGCCCTGGCCGCCGGCCGGCAGATGGATGTGCGCGGCGTCGCCGGCGAGGAAGACCCGGCCGCGCCGGTACTCGGTGGCCTGCCGGGTGGCGTCGCCGAAGGAGCTGACCCACACCGCCTCGCCGTGCGAGATGTCCTGTCCGGTGACCCGCTTCCAGCCGGCCACCACCTCGTCGTACCCGGGCGGGGTGGTGCGGCGCTTCGGCGGGGTGCCCCGCTCGCACAGGATCAGCCGGGTGATGCCGCCGGGCAGCGGGCCGACCATGACCATGCCGCCGGGGTACGTCGTCCCGATCATCGACGGTTCCAGGTCCAGGCCCTTGACGTCGGCGAGGAACATCTCCAGGGTCGCCGCGGTGCCGGGGAAGTCGAAGCCGGCCGCCTTGCGCACGGTGGAGCGGCCGCCGTCGCAGCCGACCAGGTAGCGGGCGCGCAGCGTCTGGGCGCCGTCCGGGCCCTTGACCTCGACCTCCACGGCGTCGGGGCCGTCGGTGAGGGAGACCAGCTCATGGCTGCGGCGCAGGTCCGCGCCGAGCTGCGTCACCCAGGACTCCAGCACCGCCTCGGTCTCCGACTGGGGCACCGACTTGGCGGCCTGGTGCGCGCCCTGGAGGACGGCGAAGTCCACCGGCAGTCCGCCGAAGTGGCCGACGTTGCTGGTGGTGATGTCCGGGAAGCGGGACAGCAGTCCGCGCTGGTCGAACACCTCCATCGTGCGGGCGGTGAAGCCCAGTCCGCGCGATTCGCCGGTGCGCTCCGGCAGCCGTTCGACCACGATCGTGTCGACTCCGGCCAGTCGCAGTTCGCCGGCGAGCATCAGGCCCGCAGGCCCGGCTCCCACGACGATGACGTCAGCGTCCATCAGTGCCTCCAAAGGATTCGTCGGAAGATCGGGGGCCGGGCGCGGCGGCCGTGCCGGCCGGGCGGGCCGCCGTGGCGGCGCCGGCGCCGGGGGCGGTCCGCCGGGCCCCGTCCACCGCGCCCTGCCGCTCCCGGTCCGCCGCCGCGAGGTCCTCGCGCAGCTGGTCGGCCGGGTAGCTCCAGCCGAGCAGCGGCCCGGTCATCGCGGTGGTCACCAGGGCCATGACCAGGAGCATCGCGTAGAGCCGCACATCGAGCAGGCCCTGCTCCAGACCCACCGAGAGGATCACCAGCTCGGTCAGTCCACGGGCGTTGACCAGCGTCGCCACCACCGCGGAGCCGCGGTGCGGGATGCCGGACAGCCGGGCCGCGGCATAGCCGCCGCCGAGCTTGCCGAACACGGCGATCGCCAGTACGGCGGCGAGGACGCCGAGCTGCGCCGGGCGCAGCCCGGTGAGGTCGACGGTCAGCCCGGTCACCGCGAAGAACACGGGCAGCATCAGGTGGACGGCCGGTTCCAGCCGCTCGGTGAGCCGCGTGAGCAGCGCCTCGGAGCGCGGCATGACCGCGCCGAACACGAACGCCCCGAAGATGTAGTGCACTTGCAGCCACTCGGTGACCCAGGCCGAGGCGAACAGTCCGATCAGCAGGTACGGCAGCGGTTCGGCGGCCTCGGTCACCCGGCGCAGCAGCGGCCGTACCAGGCCGAACATCACCAGCAGGTAGACCGGTACCAGCAGCAGCCGCCAGGCCTGGTGCCCGGAGGCGGAGTTGAGGGCCACCGCCAGACCGAGCAGGCCGTACGCCACGATGTCGATGACCGCGGCGCAGGCGAGGGCGATCCCGCCGATCAGCGTCTTCTGCATGCCGCGTTCGGTGATGATGCGGGCCAGCACCGGGAACGCGGTGGCGGACACCGACACCCCGAAGAACAGCACGAAGGGCAGATGGCCGCCGACGGCGTAGCGGGGGGCGAGCCAGAAGGCGTAGGAGCAGCCGAGGACGAGCGGCACCAGGGTGGCGCCGACCGCCACCCCCGTGACCACCCGGCCGCGGCCCCGGATGAGCCGCTGGTCCAGCTCCATCCCGACCACGAACATGAACAGGACCAGGCCGACGGCGGCCAGCGTCTTCAGCGGCGGCAGCACGGTGGCGGGAAAGAGCCCGCCGCCGCCCAGGTGGCCGAGGAGGGTCGGGCCGAGGGCGATCCCGGCCGCGATCTCCCCGAGCACGCGGGGCTGCCGCAACGCGACGGCCGCCGCACCGAAGACTCGGGCGGCGGCCAGGATGACGACAATGTCCAGGAACAGCAGATCTATCGGAGGCATGGGGGGACTCCTCGGGTCTCGGCGTCCCGGGCGGGCGTCGTCACGGGAGCGCGTGTCATCGGAAGATCCGGCCGACGTGCTCGGGGGCCCGGGTACGGCCCCATTCCTGGGCGGCGGCGACCAGCTCCGGGGTGGCCTCGAAGCACTTGATGTCGGGGTTGCCCCGGTCGAACGGCTCGGGCAGGCAGGGCGACTCGGCGATCCGGGCGAAGATGGCCGCGGCGGCGTCCGCCGGGTCCACCTCGCCGGCCTCGACGGCCTGGCAGGTCTGGCGGGCGAAGGTCAGCAGCTCGTGGATGTCCTGGCCGACCGGGTCGGGCAGACCGGGGTGCTGCCGCTGCTCCAGGTCCCGGAAGACCTGGTCGTCCTGGGTCTCCTGGAAGCGCCGGAAGGCCTGCTCCAGGGTGACCGTGGGCATCACCGTGGTGGCCTCCCAGACTCGGAGCACCGCGTTCCACAGGTCATAGTGGCGGAAGCCGACGAAGGAGCTGTAGACCACGTCGTCGTGGACGTCGAACAGGCCCTGCTGGAGCCGGTCGATGAAGGCGAACCGCTCGGTCGACCAGTCGTCGTCCTTGGTCGCCTCGATCAGCCGCCAGGCGAGCGCGTTGACGACCTCCAGGGTGTTGGTCAGGCCGCGCGAGTACAGCGCGTCGATGAACCCGGCGGCGTGCGAGGTGAGGCAGAAGCGGTCGCCGACCGTGTCGTGCGCGGAGTACTGGAGCCGGCCGGTGCTGACCCACGGACGGACCGCCTTGGCGCCGCGGAACTGCTCGGCGATCTCCGGGTAGCGGCGCAGGAAGTCGTCGAACTCCTCCTGGGCGGTGGCGTCCGTCTTGGGGAAGACCCGCTCGTCCAGGGTGAGGCCCACGCTGCACAGCGGGTTGAGCGAGTCCTCCTCGTTGTCGAACGGGATGACCCACAGCCAGCCGCCGTCGAAGACGTGGTGCAGCGTGCCCTCGTGCCACGGGCTGCGGTGCTTGTGGTCGCGGGCGGCCTCGGCGTCGTCGAACGGCGTGACCCCGACCATGTGCGTGAACATGCTGCGCGAGTGGTGCCGGGCGCGGGTCGGGAC
The DNA here is from genome assembly GCF_042672505.1 of Streptomyces sp. NPDC127190. Classification (NCBI taxonomy): domain Bacteria; kingdom Bacillati; phylum Actinomycetota; class Actinomycetes; order Kitasatosporales; family Streptomycetaceae; genus Streptomyces; species Streptomyces sp. NPDC127190. The sequence continues at coordinate 4,889 of NZ_JBHXVE010000041.1, read as the reverse complement.
GTCCCGCAGCCCGAACTTGTCGGCGACCGGCGAGCGGAAGCCGCTGCCGTCCACCAGGTACTTGGCGCGGAACTCCGCGCCCTTGTCCGAACGCAGGGTGACGCCGGTGGCCGGGTCGATGTCGATGTCCTGGATCCGGGTGCCGCTGAGCGGCTCCACGCCGTAGGAGACCGCGACGTGGAACAGGTAGGCGTCGACGTCCTGGCGGAACAGGTGGCTCTCGGTGCGCTGCCAGGCCGGGATCACCATCTGGTTGATCTGCTCGGGGTCGTGCGGCCGGCCCTCGCGGTGGTACACGAAGCCGAAGTTGGCCTTCTTGCCGCACATCGGGGAGATCTTCTCCACGATCCCCTGGTGGCTCGCCATCGGCTCGATCTCGGGCACCGAGTAGCGCTCCGCGATGATCTTCGTGAGCACGGAGGTGTAGGGGATCGTGGACTCGCCGACCGCGAACCGGGGGTGCACCCCGGCGTCGATCAGCAGGACCTTGACGCCGTTGCGGGCGAGCACGGCCCCGAGCATGCCGCCGGCCATGCCCGAGCCGAGGATGGCCACGTCGTAAACGGTCTCATCCATGTTCAGTTCAGGCCTTCCTAGTTCAGTGATGAGGATGGGCTGTGGGTGCCGGGTTCTTCCGCAGGGCCCACCACAGGCCGAGCGTGCCGAGCAGGGTGGCGACGGCCGTGCCGAACTGCCACCACAGGGCGGTGTGGAAGGCGTGCTCGGGTCCGGAGGACAGGCCGCGGGCGACGATCACCGAGAACAGCGCGGCGCCCAGTGCTCCGCCGAGGCGGACCAGGATGTTGATCTGTGCGGTGGCGTCGGGCAGCCGGTCCCGGGGGACGATGCCGAACGCGGCGACCATCATCGGCGTGCTGGCCAGTCCGGTGCCCATGCCCAGCCCGAACAGCAGGACCTGGACGAACACCTTGCCCGGGCTGTCGGCCAGCGCGAACGCGGCGGTGACCAGGGCGGTCAGGCTCGCGCCGGCCACCGCGACCGGGCCGCCGGTGTACTTGTCGGTGAGCCGCCCGCTGAGCGGGAGGGTGAGCGCGGTGCCGAGCCCCAGCGGCAGCATCTGGAGGCCGGTCGCCACCACGCCGTCGGTGTGCAGCAGCTGGAAGTAGAGCGGGAACAGCAGCGCGCTGCCGAAGCTCATCGCGCCGTTGAACGCGAAGCCCGCGCACGCCGCGACATAGCCGGGGTTGCGGAACAGCCCCATGTCGAGCAGCGGGGACTCGCGGCGGGCCGCGTGCCGGACGAACACCGCCAGCCCGAGCACACCGATGACCAGCGGCAGCAGGACCCGGACGCCGTCCGGGCGGCCCAGCTCGCCCCAGGTGGTCAGCGAGTACACGACCAGCGGCAGACCCACGCCGACATAGCCGTAGCCGGCCCAGTCCAGCGGTGTGGTCGACGCGCCCTTCTCGCGCGGCAGATAGCGCCGGCCGAGGGCGATGGCGATGATGCCGAGCGGCACGTTGATCAGGAACAGCCAGCGCCAGGACAGGTTGTGCAGCATCAGGCCGCCGAGCGTGGGACCGAGCGCCGGGGCGAGGGTGACGGCGATACCGAGCCGGGCCATCACCCGGCCGAGCCGGCCGGGGCCGACGGCCTGGCCGAGGATCGTCTGACCGGTCGGCACCAGCAGGCCCGCGGTCAGCCCCTGGAAGACGCGGAGCACGATCAGCGACTCGATGTTCGGCGCCAGTCCGCACAGCGCCGAGATGACCGTGAAGGCGGCCAGCGCCCACAGATACAGCCGGCCCGCACCGACCCGCCGGCCGAGCCAGGCACACACCGGCAGGGACACGGCGAGCGCCAGCAGATAGCCGCTGGCGATCCACTGGGCGGTCCCGATACCGGTGTGGAACTGCTTCTGGATCGTCTCCAGCGCGATGTTGATGAGCGAGGTGTCCAGGCCTCCCGCGAACGCGCCGAGCGCGATCACCCCGGCGAGTCGCCAGATCGCCGGGGTGATCGCGTCGGTTTCTGCGGGCTTGGCCTCTACCCGGCTCACGCGTCCTTGCGCAGCGGCTCGAGCGCCTGCGCCCACTCGACGACCTCACCGAGCATGGTGGCGAGCGTCTGGGCCTGGTGCGGGCCGGGGGTGAACTCGCCCGGCTCGGCCGGGTTGCTGATCGTGAAGTCCCCGAACAGGGACAGCCCGACCTGCGAGCGCACGGTGGCCACCTTCAGCTCGGAGAGGATGAGCCGCAGGTGCTCGATCGCGCGGGCGCCGCCCTGGAGGCCGTAGCCCACGAAGCCGGCCGCCTTGTTGTTCCACTCGGCGTAGATGTAGTCGAGCGCGTTCTTGAGCACACCCGGGATCGAGCGGTTGTACTCCGGGGTGACGAACACGAAGCCGTCGTACGACGTGATGGCGTCGGCCCACTTGCGGGTGTGGTCCTTGCTGTACTGGCCGAACGCCGGCGGCTGCGGCTCGTCCAGGATCGGGAGGTCGAAGTCCGCCAGGTCGAGGACGTCGAAGACCGCGTCCGGCAGCTGCTCGGCGCCGGACTTGGCCACCCACTCCGCCACCATCTGGCCCCTGCGACCCGGGCGCGTGCTGCCCAGAATAACTGCGATCTTGGTCATGTGTTCTGCCTTCTCCAGTCTGATCCGGAAAAACTGATCGGGCCGCGCTGACCGACACTTCGGCGACCTTAGGCACTATCTTCTTCGCCGCCTCAGCCGCATTTCAATGCCCTGAATTCAAGGATCGCGACCAGTTCGTCAAGGGATCCTCAGAAATGAAAAGGGACCGTCAGGCGACCTACAGAGAAACGTCAAGTCAAGCCGGAACCCCAGGTGAATGGGGGTCAACGGCCGCTGCGGCCACTTCTCCGAATCTACGCAACAGCCTCTTCGCCGGGACCCCGGAAGTCAATGGCCCGCATGTCAAATAACCGTCAGGCAATGTCAACAAAATCCGGAAACCCCATACTGCATTGCTTTCCGGCCAGTCGCCGAACTAGCTTCCACACCCTGTGGAGAATCACGAGTGGGGGATGCGAGTGATGAACGCACCGATTTCGCCTGTACCGCCTATACCCGGGGACGGCTGTACGGCCGTCGCCGTCGACATCTGCCCGGGCGCCGAGTGCACGGGGCGCCGCGCCGCGGGCGAGTCCGGCCGGCTGCTGTCCGGCGGCCGTCGGCTGTGCCAGGTCTGTCTGCAACGGCTCTCCCGGGACCTGTCCCGGCTGCCCGCGCTGCACGAGGCCTGCGGCCGGCGACTCGACGGCGGCAACCCCGACCCGACCCGGCCCAAGACCTCCGGCGGCCCGCTGCCCAGCGCCGCCTTCAACCACCAGGCGGCCGAGGTGCGCACCGAGATCCTCGGCGTGCTCGGCTCCTGGGCGGGCGCCGTGGTCGCGGAGCGGGGCGCCCGCCCGGCACCCCGCCGGGCCGTGCTGCCGCTCGCCGTCTTCCTCGGCCGGAACCTCGACTGGCTCGCCGGGCACGCGGCCGCGGGCGAGTTCTCCTGCGAGATCGCCCGGCTGGTCCGCCGCGCCCGCCAGGTGGTGGACCCCGAGGTGCGCCAGCAGCTGCTGATCGGCGCCTGCGTGGAGCAGGACTGCCCCGGCAAGCTGACCGCCGTCGTACGGCCGCAGGCGCCCCGGATCCCGGCCGTGATCCGGTGCAGCCACAGCCCCGCCCACCGCTGGCACGGCCATGAGTGGCTCCAGCTCAGCCGCCGCCTGCGGGGGGCGGCGACCGCCGGCACCCCCCGCGCCCACGCCCCCGAGGTCGCCGCCGAGGCCCCCTCCGCGGGCGCCGTGCGCTGGATGACCGCGGCCGATGTCTCCGGCCTGTGGGGCATCCCGACGGGCAGCGTCTACCGGCACGCGAGCCAGTCCAAGTGGCGCCGCCGCAGCGGCCAGGGCCGCACCTACTACCACAGCCAGGACGTGGAACGGACGCTGAGCGGCCGCGTCTAGGACGTGGCACGGCGAATGGCCCCCCGGTAGCCACCGGGGGGCCTCCTCGTTTATATGGGCCTTATTGTGTGGTCCTTTTGCTCAGTCCTTGATCTCGCAGATCGCGGCGCCGGAGGTGATGGAGGCGCCGATCTCCGCGGACAGGCCCTTGATGGTGCCGGCCTTGTGCGCGTTGAGGGGCTGTTCCATCTTCATGGCTTCCAGGACGACGATCAGGTCGCCTTCCTTGACTTCCTGGCCTTCCTCGACGGCGACCTTGACGATGGTGCCCTGCATCGGGGAGGCGAGGGTGTCACCGGAGGCGACGGGGCCGGACTTCTTCGCGGCCCGCCGCTTGGGCTTGGCACCGGCCGCGAGACCGGTGCGGGCCAGCGACATGCCCAGCGAGGACGGCAGGGAGACCTCCAGGCGCTTGCCGCCGACCTCGACCACGACCGTCTCCCGGCCGGTCTCCTCCTCGGCCTCGGCATCGGCCGGGGCGGCGAAGGGCTTGATCTCGTTGACGAACTCGGTCTCGATCCACCGCGTGTGCACGGTGAACGGGTCGGCCGAGCCGGTCAGCTCGGGGGCGAAGGCGGGGTCCTTGACGACCGCGCGGTGGAAGGGGATGGCGGTGGCCATGCCCTCGACCTTGAACTCCTCCAGGGCGCGGGCGGCGCGCTGGAGGGCTTCCTTGCGGGTGCGGCCGGTGACGATCAGCTTGGCCAGCAGGGAGTCCCAGGCCGGGCCGATCACGCTGCCGGCCTCCACGCCCGCGTCCAGCCGGACACCGGGCCCGGAAGGTGCGTCGAAGACGGTGACGGTGCCGGGGGCGGGCAGGAAGTTACGGCCCGGGTCCTCGCCGTTGATGCGGAACTCGAAGGAATGGCCGCGCAGTTCGGGGTCGCCGTAGCCGAGTTCCTCACCGTCGGCGATCCGGAACATCTCCCGCACCAGGTCGATCCC
>NZ_JBHXVE010000040.1:0-54907 GCF_042672505.1 Streptomyces sp. NPDC127190 | reverse complement strand
CGCGCGCGCCCCCCCCACCTCCGGCCCGCGCCGGGGCCCCGCGGGGGCGCGGGGCCCCCACGCGGCGGGCCCCCGGTCGCCCCCGGGGGCCCCCTCCTCTCCCCTCCTGGTGCTCGGCCTCGTCGTCACTACCGGGGCAGCACCACGACATACGCGGCCGGGTCGCGGTCCGCGGCGGCCATCAGGGCGGTGCGCACGACCGCCGCCTGCTGTTCCATCCCGTCCCTGAGCTTCTTCGGGGTGATGTACACGACCGTGATGCCCAGGCGTTCCAGGTGTTCACGCTTGCGGGCGTACTCCGACCACAGGGCGTCCTCGTCCTGGCGCGGTGCCCGGGTGTCGAGTTCGACGGCGACCGCCTGGTCCGGCCAGTAGGCGTCCAGGCCGCCCAGGTGCGGTCCGCCGGGCAGGCGCAGGTCGACGTTCCAGACCGGGTCGGGCAGGCCGTACTCGCGGACCATCCGGTACAGCCGGTCCTCGGCGATCGAACGGCCCTCCGCCAGCAGGGAGTCCACCGCGTCCACCACATGGGGGCGGCTCAGCAGCTTCGCCTGGGTCAACTCGCGGACGACGGCGGCCGGTTCGCAGTGGCCGCCGCGCACCGCCTCGGTGAGCAGCCGGCGCACCGCGTCCGCGTCCGTCAGCTCCATGACCGCGTCCGCCAGCGCGCGCGGCACCGGCGCCACCGGCAGGCCCGCCGCGGCGCGGGGCGCGGGCAGGGCCGGGGTGCGGATGACCCGGACGTAGCCGGTGGAGCGCAGCCGGCGCAGCCGGGGCACCAGGACGTCGACGTGGTCCAGGGAGGACACGGGCGGGGTGGCGGAGAAGCCGTGCAGGGTGAGGGCCGCCAGGCCGGTGAGCATCGCCTCCGGGTAGAGCGCGCGGTGCGGGTCCTCGGCCGTGGGCTGGGCCGGGACGCCCGGCACGGACTCGCGGGCCGCGTACAGCAGGGCTCCGTGCAGCCGCTCCTCGCTCGTCGGCGGGCCGGGGTGGAGCAGGACCACGTTGGGGAGCAGCAGCTGCCAGGGGCCGTCGGCGCGGCACTGCTCGTTCAGCTCGGCCGTGGTGACGCCGTGGGAGCGGAGCTGGGCCGTCGTCAGGACGCGGCGGTGGACCTCGGAGAGGTGGCGGAGCGGGCGGGGGGAGAGCGGGGTGTTGTGCGTCATGGCCTCGGGATTCCCGCACCCGGTCCGCTCTTTAACCGCTGTTACACGGTCGTCGATGAATACGGACAAGGCGGGACTAAAGGTCAGGTGTTCGGATGCCGATCAGGCGCCGAAAACCCCTGGTCCGCATGGGGTGGACCAGGGGTTACGGGTGCGATGGAACGAATTCCGTAACGGTGACCGGCCGCCAAAGCTCAGGCCAAAGCTTGGGTCAAAGCTGGCGGGTTCCGGTCGCCGTGGAGGAGCGCAGGATCAGTCCCCGACGGCCGCCGTCGCGTCGCAGGCCTGGGCGCGCAGCGCACGGGCCAGGTCGTCGCGGGCCTCCAGGACCAGCCGGCGCAGCGCCGGGGCCGCGTCCTGGTGGGCGTCCAGCCAGGCGTCCGCCGCGTCGAGGGTCTCCGGGCGGTCCTGGTACGCCGGGAACAGCCCGCGGACCACGTCCATGCCGATCTGGATGGACCGCTCCCGCCAGATCCGGTCGATCGCCGCGAAGTACTTCTCCGCGTACGGCGCCGTCAGCTCCCGCTGCGAGGGCTGGTCGAAGCCCGCGATCGTCGCCTCCACCAGCGCGTTGGAGAGGCTGTCCGACTCCACCACCTGGGCCCACGCCTGCGCCTTGACCGCCGCCGAGGGGCGGGCGGCCAGGCAGCGGACCTGGTGGCGCTTGCCGGACGCCGTGTCGTCCCGGGCCAGTTCGGCCGCCAGCACCGACTCGTCGGCCGCGCCGTGCGCCGCCAGCGGCTGGAGGAACGCCCAGCGCAGCTCCTGGTCCACCACCAGGCCGTCGACCGTGGTCGTGCCGTCCAGCAGGTCCTTCAGCAGCGCCAGGTCCGGCTCCGCGAAGGCCACCGAGGCGAAGAACCGCGCCCAGGCCAGCTGGTGCTCGCTGCCCGGCTCCGCCGCCCGCAGCTCCCGCAGCGCACCCTCGGCCAGCCGCGCCTCACCGGTCGCCCGCCAGCCCGGCGTCGCGTAGTGCGCCAGCGCGGTGTTCGCCCAGGCGTGCAGCATCTGGAGCACGCCGATGTCCGACTCGCGGCCCGCGAACCGCAGCACCAGCCCGATGAACTCCCGGGCCGGGAGCAGCGCGTCCCGGGTCAGGTTCCACAGCGCCGACCAGCACAGCGCGCGGGCCAGCGGGTCGGTCAGCGCGCCCAGGCCGGAGCGGAGCGTGTCCAGCGAGGTCTCGTCGAAGCGGATCTTGCAGTACGTCAGGTCGTCGTCGTTGACCAGCACCAGGTCCGGCGCCGCCGCACCGGCCAGCTCCGCGACCACCGAACGCGGCCCCTCCACGTCCGTCTCCGCGCGCGCGTACCGCTCCAGCGCCCCCTCGGGCGTACGGCGGTACAGGCCCACCGCCACCCGGTGCGGGCGCTCCTCCGGGTACGCCTCCGGGGCCTCCTGCACCACCGCCAGCTCGGCCACCCTGCCCTCGGGGTCCAGCAGCACCTGCGGGATCAGCGCGTTCACCCCGGCCGTCTGGAGCCAGGAGCGGGCCCAGGCCGACATGTCCCGTCCGCTGGTCTCGCCGAGCACCGACAGCAGGTCGCCGAGGCGCGTGTTGCCGTACGCGTTGCGCTTGAAGTAGCGGCGGGCGCCCTCCAGGAACGCGTCCTGCCCGACGTACGCCACCAACTGCTTGAGCACCGAGGCGCCCTTGGCGTAGGTGATGCCGTCGAAGTTCAGCTTGGCGTCCTGGAGGTCGCGGATGTCCGCGGTGATCGGGTGCGTGGAGGGCAGCTGGTCCGCGCGGTAGGCCCAGGCCTTGCGCCGGTTGGCGAAGGTGGTCCAGGCGTCCTTGAAGCGGGTCGCGCCGACGCATCCGAAGGTGCCCATGAAGTCCGCGAAGGACTCCTTCAGCCACAGGTCGTCCCACCACACCATGGTGACCAGGTCGCCGAACCACATGTGCGCCATCTCGTGCAGGATGACGTTGGCCCGGGCCTCGTACGACGCCTGCGTCACCTTCCCGCGGAAGATGTACTCCTCGCGGAAGGTCACCAGACCCGGGTTCTCCATCGCGCCCAGGTTGTACTCCGGCACGAAGGCCTGGTCGTACTTGCCGAACGGGTACGGGTAGTCGAAGTGCTCGTGGAAGAAGTCCAGGCCCTGCTTGGTGATCAGGAAGACGTCGTCCGCGTCGAAGTAGGGCGCCAGCCCCTTGCGGCACATCGCGCCGAGCGGGATCTCCAGCTTCGTGCCGTCCTCGAGGGTGCGGGTGTAGGAGTCCGTCACGTAGTGGTACGGCCCCGCCACCACGCAGGTGATGTACGTCGAGATCGGCTTGGTCTCCGCGAACCGCCAGACCCCGTCCACCCGTTCGCCGGCGCCGTTGCTCCACACCGTCCAGCCCTCCGGCGCCCGCACCTCGAACCGGTACGGCGCCTTCAGGTCGGGCTGCTCGAAGTTGGCGAAGACCCGGCGGGCGTCGGCCGGCTCGTACTGCGTGTAGAGGTAGACCTCGCCGTCCTCCGGGTCGACGAAGCGGTGCATGCCCTCGCCGGTGCGGGAGTAGGCGCACCGGGCGTCCACCACCAGCTCGTTCTCCGCGGCCAGGTCCTCCAGCGCGATCCGCGCGCCGTCGAAGACCTCGCTCGGGTCCAGGTCCCGGCCGTTGAGCGAGACGGCGGTCACGCTCGGCGCGATGAGATCGGCGAAGCTGGTCGCCCCCGGCTCGTTGCAGCGGAACCGGATGGTGGTCACCGAGCGGAAGGTGCGCGGCTCCCCGTCCCCCTCGCCCACGGCGGACCTGAGATCCAGGGAAACGTCGTACCCGTCGACGGACAGCAGGGCGGCCCGCTCCCGGGCCTCGTCGCGGGACAGGTTCTCACCGGGCACGGGCGGTACTCCCTCGGGGCGTCTCGAATGGTGAACAGCACCGATCCTGCCACGAGCCCCTGACGCCGCACAGCAGGGAATGTGCGGGGCGAGCGGGGGCGTTGCCCAGGATGTTCACCGGTGAACCGCCGCCTCGCGAGGAGAGACATGTCGGAGAAGACCCCCGTCGACTTCTGGTTCGACCCGTTGTGCCCGTGGGCCTGGATGACCTCCCGCTGGGTGCTGGAGGTGGAGAAGGTCCGCGACATCGAGGTCCGCTGGCACATCATGAGCCTCGCCGTCCTCAACGAGGACAAGCTCGACGAGCTGCCCGAGCAGTACCGGGAGATGCTCGCCACCAAGGCCTGGCAGCCGGTGCGGGTGGTCACCGCCGCCTGGCAGCGGCACGGCGAGGACGTGCTCGGCCCGCTGTACACCGCGCTCGGCACCCGCATCCACAACAACGGCGAGGGCCCCACCCTGGAGGCCATCGCCGGCGCCCTCGCGGACGTCGGCCTGCCCGCCGAGCTGATCGACTACGCCGAGCAGCAGGACTTCGAGTACGAGGCCGAGCTGCGCGCTTCCCACAAGGAGGGCATCGAGAAGGTCGGCCAGGACGTCGGCACCCCGGTCATGGCGGTGCCCGGCCCGGACGGCGAGCAGCTCGCCTTCTTCGGCCCGGTCGTCACCCCCGCGCCCAAGGGCGAGGAGGCGGCCCGGCTGTGGGACGGCACCCTGGCGGTGGCCTCGGTGCCGGGGTTCTACGAGCTGAAGCGGACCCGGACCAAGGGCCCGGACTTCAGCAACCTGTAGGGCAGCGCGCACAGAGGGAACCCCCGCGAGTCACGTCCTCGCGGGGGTTCCCCCTTTTTGCTCCGCCGTGCCGACGTGAAGGGTGAGAAGACGATCACGAGGCAGGGCGGCGTTTCTCAGGGCGCGAGCAGCAGGGCGTTGCCGCGCTCCTTGGCGGCGGTGTAGCGCTTCGCCACGTCCTGCCAGTTGACCACCTGCCACATGGCCTCGATGAAGTCGACCTTCTGGTTGCGGTACTGGAGATAGAAGGCGTGCTCCCAGGCGTCGAAGACCAGGATCGGGGTGGCGCCCTGGCCGACGTTGCCCTGGTGGTCGTAGACCTGCTCCACGATCAGCCGCCCGCTCAGCGGTTCGTACGCGAGGACGCCCCAGCCGGAGCCCTGGGTGGTGGCCGCCGCCTTGGACAGCTGGGCCTTGAACGCGGCGAAGGAGCCGAAGGACTCCTTGACCGCCTCCGCCAGCTCGCCCACCCCGTCGGCGGCCAGCGGCTCGCCGCCGCCCTCCTTCGGGCCGGTCATGTTCTGCCAGTAGATGCTGTGCAGGATGTGGCCGGACAGATGGAAGGCCAGGTTCTTCTCCAGGCCGTTGATCGCCCCCCAGGACTCCTTGTCCCGCGCCTCGGCGAGCTGCTCCAGGGTGTCGTTGGCGCCCTTGACGTAGGCCGCGTGGTGCTTGTCGTGGTGCAGCTCGATGATCTCGGGGCTGATCACGGGGGCGAGCGCGGAGTAGTCGTACGGCAGGTCGGGCAGCGTGTAGACGGGCATGGGTGACCCCCTCGGGAAGCTTATTGCAAATAACTTGCAAGAGCACGCTATCAACAACAAGCTCCGGCCAACAGAAAGGCCCCCGCGTGTCCTTCGACGCGGGGGCCTGCTCGGTGCGGCGGGGGCTCAGCCCTTGGCGCGCGCCCGCTGCCGGAGGTAGCCGACGGCGGCCAGGGCCAGGGTCATCCCGCCCGTGGAGTACAGCTGGATGCGGGTGTCCGGCTCCCGGGCCATCAGCACGAAGATCGCGACCATGCCGGCCAGCGCCACCCAGGTCAGCCACGGGAACGCCCACATGCGGACCACCAGCTTCTCCGGGGCCTCCCGCTCGATCCGGCGGCGCAGCAGCAGCTGGGAGACGGCGATGAACATCCAGACCACCAGGATGACCGCGCCGATCATGTTCAGCAGCCACTTGAAGGCGCCGTTGGGGCTCCAGTAGCTGAGCAGCACGCAGACGAAGCCGAGGACGCAGGAGGTGAGGACCGCGATCCGCGGCACCCCGCCGGACAGCTTCGCCAGCGCCTTCGGGCCCTGACCGCGCTCGACCAGCGAGAAGGCGATGCGCGAGGAGCCGTAGATGTTGGCGTTCATCGCGGACAGCAGGGCGGCGAAGACGACCACCTTCATCAGCTGGCCCGCGCCGGGGATGCCGAGGTGGTCGAGCGTGGCGACGTACGGGCCCTTGGTCACCACGTCCGCGGAGTTCCACGGGACCAGGGTGACGACGACCGCCATCGAGCCGATGTAGAACAGGGCGATGCGCCACATGGCCGTGCGGACGGCGGACGCCACGCCCTTGACCGGGTTCTCCGACTCCGCCGCGGCGATGGTGACCGTCTCCATGCCTCCGTAGGAGAAGACGGACGCGAGCAGGCCGATGATCAGGCCGTCGCTGCCGTGCGGGAGGAAGTGGGTCAGATGCGAGGTGCCGGGGGAGTCCGTGCCGGGCAGCACGCCCGCGATGGCCAGCGCGCCCAGGATCAGGAAGAGGCTGATCGCGCCGACCTTCAGCGCGGCGAACCAGAACTCGAACTCGCCGAAGTTCTTCACGGCGGCCAGGTTCGACCCGCAGAACACCGCCATGAACAGGGCCACCCACATCCACTGCGGGGTGCCCGGCACCCAGCCCTGGACGATCTTCGCGGCGCCGATGCCCTCCAGGCCGACGGCCGTGCACAGCAGCACCCAGAAGGACCAGCCGGCGGCGAAGCCGGCCCAGGGGCCGATGGCCCGCTCGGCGTGCGCGGAGAAGGAGCCCGACGACGGGTACGCGGCGGACATCTCACCGAGCATCCGCATCACCAGCATCACCAGGAGGCCGGAGAGGGCGTAGGCGATCACGATCGACGGACCGGCGGCGGCGATGCCCGCACCGGAACCGACGAACAGTCCCGCGCCGATGACCCCGCCGAGGGCGATCATCGACAGATGGCGCTGCTTGAGGCCATGCGAGAGGGAGGCACCCTGTTCCTGGGGCGGTGTCTCCGTGGTCGTGCTGCTGGGCATGGGCGCGGCTCTCCCGATGCAGAGGGGCAATGGGCTGGTAAAGGAGCCCACAGTCTCGGGCCCCTGTCCGTATAGGCGAAGAGCTTGCCCACTATCCGGACAGCCGCCGCACCCAGGGTGAGGGCCCGGTCACGCGATCGCCGGGCCGGCTCGCGCGGCGGCGCTTTGGCGGAACCCCACAGTCCGTCTGCCCGGCCGAGAAGTGAGCGGAACGGCTCTGCCTCAGTGACCGTTGTCACGCCGGTGCAGGTGTAAGCAGCACGTTTTGTGTGAAGCGTACGAACGCGATGATCGCCCCTTTGTCGAGCGCCGACGGTGATCGCCGGGTGGGCGCTGGGATAGCGTCACGGAGTCCCGACATGTCCACACCACCCCGCGGAGTCCCCATGAGCACCGCCACCGCCCTCGCGCGCCCCGGCGCAGTCCTCGCCGACCTGCTTCCCGCCTCCCGGGTCCGCGACGCGGCCCTCGTCCTCGGCGGCGCCGTGCTCACCGGCCTCGCCGCCCAGCTGGCCGTCCCGGTCCCGGGTTCCCCGGTGCCGGTGACCGGGCAGACCTTCGCCGCGCTGCTCGTCGGCACCGCGCTCGGCGCCCGCCGCGGCTTCCTCTCCCTCGCCGTGTACACGCTCGCCGGGGTCGCCGGGCTGCCGTGGTTCGCGGGCGGCTCCGCCGGCGCGTCCTCGGTCACCTTCGGCTACATCGTCGGCATGCTGCTCGCCTCGGCGCTCGTCGGCGCCCTGGCCCGGCGCGGCGCCGACCGCTCCCCGTGGCGCATGGCGGGCGCGATGATCCTCGGCGAGGCCGTCATCTACGCCGTCGGCGTGCCCTACCTGGCCGTCGCCGTATGCGCGGGGTGGATCAGCCCACGGACACCTTGTCCGTCCGGGCCTCGACCGCCTCGGCCCGCCGGCCCTTGGCGATCTGCTCCTTGACCAGGGCGATCACCAGCACGATCGCGGCCACGCCGAGGGACAGCAGCACGGTGGTACGGCCGCTGCTCTCCCCCTTGGTGTCGGTCAGCATGTAACCGAGCACGAACACGATCAGACCGGCCGTCGCCCAGGTCAGGTACGGGTACAGCCACATCTTCACGACGAGCTTCTCCGGCGCCTCACGCTGGATGATCTTGCGCATCCGCAGCTGCGAGAAGCAGATCACCAGCCAGACGAAGAGGGCGACCGCGCCGGAGGAGTTGACCAGGAAGAGGAAGATCGTCTTCGGGTAGGCGTAGTTGAAGAAGACCGCGACGAAGCCGAAGACCACCGAGGCCAGGATCGCCGCCATCGGCACACCGCGGGAGGTGGTCCGGGCGAACGCCTTCGGCGCGTCACCGCGCTGGCCCAGCGAGAAGGCCATACGGGAGGCCGTGTACAGGCCCGAGTTGAGGCAGGACAGCACCGAGGTCAGCACGATGAAGTTCATGATCTGACCGGCGTGCGCGATCCCGAGGGAGTCCAGCGCGGCGACGTACGAGCCGTTCTTCGCGATGGAGGCGTCGTCCCACGGCAGCAGCGAGACCACGACCAGGATCGAACCCAGGTAGAAGACGCCGATACGCCAGATGATGCTGTTGGTCGACTTGGTGACCGCCGCCTGCGGGTCCTCCGACTCGCCGGCCGCCAGGGTCGCGATCTCGCTGCCCATGAAGGAGAAGACGACCAGCAGGACACCGGTGAGGATCGCGCCCGGACCGTGCGGCAGGAAGCCGCCGTGCGAGGTCAGGTTGGAGAAGCTTGCCTTGTCGGAGTGCACACCCGGCAGCACGCCGAACACGGCGAGCAGACCGACGACGATGAACGCGCCGATCGCGACGACCTTGATACCGGCGAACCAGAACTCGAACTCGCCGTAGGAGCCGACGGAGACCAGGTTCGTGGCCGTCAGGACGGTCATCACGATGAGCGCCCATCCCCACTGCGGTACGGCGGGTATCCAGCCCTCCAGGATCTTGGCGCCGGCGGTCGCCTCGACGGCGAGCACGACGACCCAGAAGAACCAGTACAGCCAGCCGATGGAGAAGCCGGCCCAGCGGCCGAGCGCACGGTCGGCGTGCGCGGAGAAGGAGCCGGAGGTCGGGTTGGCCGCGGACATCTCGCCGAGCATCCGCATCACGAGGACGACCAGGGTGCCGACGAGGGCGTAGGACAGCAGAATTCCGGGGCCGGCCGTGGCGATGCCCGAACTGGAGCCGACGAAGAGTCCGGCACCGATCACACCACCGATGGCGATCATCGACAGATGGCGGTTCTTGAGGCCTGCTTGAAGTCCGGAACCAGGGGTCATGGACGGAGTTCCTTTGCGCCGGTGGAGCGGATCCCGTACGAGCGGGGGTGCCTTGGTGGGGCGGGAGTACGGGGTTCTCGCATGAGCGGTGTACGAGTCGGTCCAGTGAATCCGAGGCGAACGAATTCGGGAACCTCTGAATCCGTATCGTTACTTGAGGTTCCCTTGAGGTTCTATGGTTCGGCTCACATTTTTCCGGCGTATTTCGGCAGGCTTCCCCGGCGTGTGACAGCGGGTGCCCGCGCCGCCACCCGAGGCTGCTGCCCCGAAACGCTCGTGTCACACTCAAGGGCATGCGCGTGTATCTCGGCTCCGACCATGCGGGCTACGAACTCAAGAACCACCTCGTCGACTGGCTCAAGGCGGCGGGTCACGAGCCCGTCGACTGCGGGCCGCACATCTACGACGCCCAGGACGACTACCCGCCCTTCTGCCTCCGGGCGGCGGAGCGTACGGCCGCGGACCCCGACTCGCTCGGCGTCGTGATCGGCGGCTCGGGCAACGGCGAGCAGATCGCCGCCAACAAGGTGAAGGGCGTCCGCGCGGCGCTCGCCTGGAGCGAGGAGACGGCCGCGCTCGGCCGCCAGCACAACAACGCCAACGTCGTGGCGGTGGGTGCGCGCATGCACAGCGAGGAGGAGGCGACGAAGTTCGTCGAGGTGTTCCTCAACACCCCCTTCTCCGGTGACGAGCGCCACATCCGCCGTATCGACATGCTGTCGGACTACGAGACGACCGGCGACCTCCCCCCGATCCCGGCCCACCACCCCCAGCAGTAACCGGCACCGGCCCGCGCACCCGGCCCGGGTGCGCGGGCCGGCAGCAGGCAGGAAAGGACACCCCCGCCGTGCCGGAAGGGCACACCATCCACCGGCTGGCCCAGGACTACGCCGAGCGCTTCTCGGGACGGCCCGCCCGCGTCAGCAGCCCGCAGGGCAAGTTCTCCGACGCCGCCGCCCTGCTCGACGGCGCGGTCCTCACCGCCACCGAAGCCCACGGCAAGCACCTCTTCCTGCGCTTCCGCGACACCGACTGGGTCCATATCCACCTCGGCCTCTTCGGCAAGGTCGGCTTCGGCGACGCCCCGGCGCCCCCGCCCACCGACACGGTCCGGCTCCGGCTGGCCAACGACACCGGGTACGTCGACCTCCGCGGCCCCACCACCTGCGCCCTGATCACCGACGCCGAGAAGCGTGCCGTGCACGACCGCCTCGGCCCGGACCCGCTCCGCGCGGACGCCGACCCGGGCGCGGCCCACCGCAGGATCTCCCGCAGCCGTACGGCCGTCGCCGCGCTGCTCATGGACCAGAAGACCGTCGCCGGGGTGGGCAACGTCTACCGCGCCGAGGTGCTCTTCCGGCACGGCATCGACCCCTACCGGGCGGGCCGTGACATCACCCCGGCCGAGTGGGACGCCCTCTGGGCCGACCTCGTCGCGCTGATGCGTGAGGGCGTCCGGAACAACCGCATCGACACCGTCCGGCCCGAGCACACGCCCGAGGCCATGGGCCGCCCGCCCCGCGTGGACGACCACGGCGGCGAGGTGTACGTCTACCGCCGTGCCGGCCTGCCCTGCCACATCTGCGCCACCCCCGTCCGCACCGCCGACCTCGCCGCCCGCAACCTCTTCTGGTGCCCCACCTGCCAGCAGAAGTGAGCGCCCGCTAGAACCCGTGCGGCAGCCACGGTGCGACCGGGGAGCCGAACGCCACCGACGCCTCGGCCAGTGCCCCGGCCCGCAGCTCCCGCACCCGCCCCGCCGCGGCCAGCGACAGCAGGCTCACCCCGCCGAGATAGGCGGACGCCAACTCCCGTACCGTGAGGGCGAGATCGGGAGTGTCCGTGGTCCGCTCGCAGGTCGCCCCCTTCTCGTCCGCGGACAGCCGCCAGCGCCCCGCGTTCCAGGGGCAGAACTCGTCCTCGACCGCCAGGACCACATCCAGCGGCGCCTGGTAACCGCGCGCCGCGAGCGCCGTACCGACCTCGACCAGCCGGAGGTACCCGTCGTCCCGCACCCGCGGGCGGCAGCGGCGGATGTCGGACACCAGGTACTGCCAGGCGTCGTCGACCGGCCGCGAGTGCACGACGAGCGTGGTCATCAGGTCGATGCCGAACAGGAACCGCCACAGCGCCGCGCCGGTCGCCGGGTCCAGCGCGGCCAGATCTGCCAGCTCGACCGTGCCGTCGTGCCCGCTCGTCCCCCAGCCGAGCCGGGTGCGGAACCGGGCGTACCCGGTGACCCGGCCACCCTCCTCGGCGACCACGCACTGGAGCGCCGACGCCCCGTCGCGCTCGCTCTCCGGGTCGTTCACCCGGGCCCGCGCCCAGCCGGGCTGCCGCGCCAGCATGCCGGGGCGGCCCGGCACCAGCGCCGCGTACACCTCCTCGCAGGCGTCGAGGGCGTCGGCGGGCCCGGCGTACCGCAGCCGCACCGCGTCGGTGCCCTCCGGCACGGACAGTGAGACCCGGCCCGTGTCGATCTCGGCGGCCATCTTGAAGGTCGCCGCGCCGTACCCGAAGCGGCCGTAGATCGCGGGCTCGGAGGCGGTCAGCACCGCCAGCGGCTCGCCCCGCTCCCGCACCTCCGCCAGCTGCCGGCGCATCATCGAGGTCAGCACCCCGCGCCGCCGGTGGGTGGCCGCCACGCTCACCATGGTGACGCCGGCCGCCGGCACCGAGCCCCCGCCCGGCACGGTCAGCCGGAAACTGAACGCCCCGGCCGAGCCCACGATCGCATCCCCGTCCCAGGCGGCCAGCGAACGGCCGAACTCGGTGAGCGAGCGGTCCAGTTCGCGCTCCTCGGGCGAGGAGACCCCGCCGAAGGCCCGCACCAGGCCGTCGTACCACGTGTCCCAGTCCTCGGGCCGCAACACCTTCAACTCGGTTGTCCCGCCAGTCCCCATGAACCATGACTATCAGGGTGTTTCCGGACGAGCCAGCGAATTTCCGCTCGGTGGGCGCGCGATGGGCGGGCGTGCCGTTCACTGTGAGGGCGAACCGCGCGGCAGGCCTCGCACGGGGGGACAAGTGGGACCTCCCGTGCCAAGCGACCGGTCCGATGGATAGGGTCCCGAACTAATGGCAGCACGACGAGAGCGGCGAGGAAAGGCCGAGACGTTCACGGCCCGGTGGAAGATGCAGTGGCACCGGGCCCGCATCGCCCTGCGCAGAAGCGCCGTCGACTACTTCCGCGGCGACGGCTCGGACTGGATCGCCTTCGCCGGACTGCTGCTCACCGTGCCCGTCCTCGCCGCGCTGACGCTGGCCGACTCGGTGTGGTGCTCCCCGGCCACCCTGGTGCTGCCGATCGTCGCCGGCGGGCTGCTGCTGCGCCCGGCGAGCCTGCTCGGCCTGTACGCGGCGGCGGCCACCGCACTGATCGTGGAGTCGGTGCGGCTCGGCCCCTACACGGAAGGGCCGAGCCGGGTCACCCCGGGCGTGGTCCTGGTGGTGGCCGCCTGCGGTTTCTTCGGGCTGCTCACGGCCCAGTTCCGCAGCCGGGTCGGGGTGCCCTGGCGGCGCGGCGGCACCATGCTGTTCGACCTGCGCGAGCGGATCCGGGTGCAGAGCGAGCTGCCGAAGCTGCCGCAGGGCTGGCACTGCGAGATGGCGCTGCGGCCGGCCGGCGGGCAGTCCTTCTCCGGCGACTTCGTGGTCGCGGCCCGTACGAACGGCGGCCGCACCCTCGAGGTCGTCCTCACGGACGTCTCCGGCAAGGGCATGGACGCGGGCTCCCGCGCCCTGCTGCTGTCCGGCGCCTTCGGCGGCCTCCTCGGCTCCCTGCCGCCGCACGACTTCCTCCCCGCCGCCAACGGCTATCTGCTCCGCCAGGACTGGGAGGAGGGCTTCGCCACCTCCATCCACCTGGTGCTGGACCTCGACTCCGGCGACTACGAGCTGTACTCGGCCGGCCATCCGCCGGGGCTGCACCTGAGCGCCGGCAGCGGACGCTGGGAGGAGAAGGACACCGAAGGCCCGCTCCTCGGTGTGTACGACGGCGCCCAGTTCGACCCCGTGAAGGGCTCGCTGCGCCCCGGTGACGTGCTGATGCTGTTCACGGACGGCCTGGTCGAGACGTCCGACCGGGACATCGTGGAGGGCATCGACCGGCTCACCGGCGAGGCCGACCGCTATGTCGCCGGCGGCTTCCACGGCGCGGCCTGGCACCTCATCGAGGCCGTCGCGAAGGACGTCAACGACGACCGGGCCCTGCTGCTCATCTGCCGGGACACCACGGCGGCGGCCCACTGAGGCCCTGGGACACTGGGGCCATGACAGCCGGAGACACGGGCGCGCGGCCGCCGCTCACCCTGGACGAGGTGGCGGCCCTCGCGCGCAGCGCCCACGCGGGCCAGACCGACAAGGCGGGACGGCCGTACGCCGAGCATCTCGCGGCCGTCGCCGAGGGCGTGCGCGCCCGCGGCGGGGACGCCGAGCAGATCGCCGCGGCCTGGCTGCACGACGCCGTGGAGGACGACGCCCTCAGCCGCGCGTGGCTGGCGGCGGCCGCCCTCACCCCGCGCACCAAGGCCATCGTGGACGCCCTCACCAAACGGCCGGGGGAGGAGCCGGAGGCGTACGCGCGCCGCATCCTCGCGAC
Source organism: Streptomyces sp. NPDC127190 (assembly GCF_042672505.1). Taxonomy (NCBI): domain Bacteria; kingdom Bacillati; phylum Actinomycetota; class Actinomycetes; order Kitasatosporales; family Streptomycetaceae; genus Streptomyces; species Streptomyces sp. NPDC127190. The sequence goes on along the minus strand of NZ_JBHXVE010000040.1, from coordinate 40,958 downwards.
CCCGGGGGCGCTGCTGGTGAAGCAGGCCGACCTCGCGCACAACGCCGACCCCGGCCGGCTGGCGGCACTGCCCGCACCGACCCGCGACCGGCTGACCGGCAAGTACGCCCGCATGCACCGCCTCCTCGGCCTGCCACAGCCCCACTGACACGGCCGGGGTCAGGCCGCTGCGGCCGTCTCCGGGGCGCGGTCCGTGCTCTGCCGCTCCCGGGCCAGCCGGGCGGCGTCCTGCCGGAACGCCCACTCCATCCTCGGCTCCACCACGCACCGGAAGACCCGCCGCACGGGCCGGGTGCACAGCAGGGTGATGACCGTGGCCGCGAGCACCGTCACCAGGATCTGGCCGAGCGGCCGGTGCAGCCAGGCGTGGTCGTACCAGCCGCGGTAGTCCGCGAACTTCACCACGAAGCCGTGCAGCAGATAGCCGTACAGCGTGCCCGCGCCGAGCGTGGTGAACCACATCGTCCGGCCCGGCACCCAGGCGAAGAAGCAGGCCGTCAGCACCAGTGCGCAGCCCATCATCGCGAGCGTCATCACCGGGCCGCACCACCACGGGGCACCCAGCTCCTGCGCCGACTCGCGGTGGTAGAGCCAGGCGTGGTTCATGCGCGGCACCGCCCACCAGCCGAACAGCAGCGCCCCCGCGACCACCGGCACCGCGGCGATCCGCACCGAGCGGCGCCGCACCAGCCGGAAGTGCTCCGGCTTCAGGCACAGCCCGAGCACGAAGTACGGCAGGAACTGGAAGACCCGCTGGAGGTCGAGGTCGTCGCCGATGCTCGGCGTGAGGCTCGCCAGCATCGCGATGCCGAGGGCCAGCGGCAGCGGATGGCGGACCAGCTTCCACAGCGGTGTGGTCAGCCGCCAGATGAACAGCGCGCACAGGAACCAGGTGGCCCACCAGGGGTCCTGGAGGCTGATGTCCTCGTGGCCGCCCGCGACCGCGTTCTTGAACAGCGGGTACGCCGTCTCGAACACGACGTACGGCACGACGACCCCGGTGACCAGCCGCTTCAGCCGGTCCGGGCGCATGTCGAAACTGCGCGAGAAGTAGCCGGAGATGAGGACGAACGCCGGCATGTGGAAGCTGTACACGACCGCGTAGACGCCTTGCAGGATGCGGCTGTCGGCCTTCAGCGGTTCCCAGGAGTGCCCGATGGCGACGAGCAGGATCGCCAGGTACTTGGCGTTGTCGAAGAAGGCGTCACGCTGTCTGCCGGGTCTGTCCGTTGTCGTCTGGCGGGCAGGCGTACGGGACTGGCCGGGGGACGAGTCGGCGTCGAACATCTAAAGCACCCTAGCCCCGTCTCTGGATTTCGTAAAACGCCCCCGGTCATTACCGGTTATCGCCTCGAGATAGCCGCAGCTCGCCCATGATGTACCGATTCATCCCGACTAAAGGGGGCATATCGCCGCCCTGTGGCGGTCATTCGAATTACCTGTGTGGATAGTGCAACGAACTCTCCTGATTTCCCCAGGAGTTATCCGGGAACATGTTGCCGAATTGCTGTGCCAAACGATCTCCGCCCACGAGCCTCCCGCCGACGTTCTGTCACGGGCCGCATACGGCGGCCGGGTTGGTGGCACGATGGTTCTGGCGGGGGTGCGGGCCGTACCCCTGGGCCGGCAGAGCGGACCGACCGAGGGTGTGATCAGTTGTGGCCATTTCACTGTCTGTGGTGCTGCTGTTGGCGATCATCCTGGTGGTGCTGATCAGAGGGGGGAACATCAAGCCCGGCCCGGCCATCGTCGCGATCCTCTTCGGGTTCTTCCTCGCCTCGACCGGCATGGCACCATCCATCAACCGGTTCCTGAACTCGATAGCCGCGTCCATCGACTCGATCAGGTTCTGACCCGGCCGCGAGCCGCGGAAGCGGGGCAGCACGAGCACACAGGGGACGTACGGGGATGGCACTGCGCGACTCGGACCCGGCGGAGGTCGGCGGCTACCGGATCGAGGACCGCCTCGGCAGCGGCGGCATGGGCGTGGTCTACCTCGCCCGGTCCGCCTCCGGCCGCCGGCTCGCCCTGAAGCTCGTCCACGGCCAGTACGCCGACGACGACGAGTTCCGCACCCGGTTCCGACGCGAGGTCGCCGCGGCCCGCCAGGTCAGCGGCGCCTTCACGGCCCCCGTGGTGGACGCCGACGCCGACGCGCCCCGCCCCTGGATGGCCACCCTCTACATCCCGGGCGAGGACCTCGGCACCCATGTCCGCCGGCACGGCCCGCTTCCCCCGGACCGGCTGCGCGAGCTGGCCGCCGGGCTCGCCGAGGCGCTGCGCGACATCCACCGCGCCGGAGTGGTCCACCGGGACCTGAAACCGGCCAACGTGATGCTCGCCGAGGACGGCCCCCGGGTCATCGACTTCGGCATCTCCCGCGCCGCCGAGTCCGCCGCCGCGGACGCCCTCACCCAGACCGGACGCGTGATGGGCACCCCGCCCTTCATGTCTCCCGAGCAGTTCACCTCGCCGCACGAGGTCGGCCCGGCGACCGACATCTTCTCGCTGGGCGCGGTCCTGGTGCACGCCGCGACCCGCCGCGGCCCCTTCGACAGCCCGAGCCCCTGGGAGACGGCCACGAAGGTCGTCGAGGGCACCCCCGACCTGACCGGCGTCCCCGCCGACCTGCTCCCCTTCGTCCGCCTCTGCCTGGCCAAGCACCCCAAGGACCGGCCGACCCCCGGCGAACTCCTGCACCTGCTCCGCGAGGGCAGCCTGCCCGACCCCGGACCGGGCGCCGGCACCCGGCACGCCGAGCCGCCCCGCCCCCGCAGGCGGCGCCGCACCGTCTGGCTGGTCTCCGCCGCGGCCGCGCTGGTGCTCGCCGCGGCCGGCTCCCTGGTCGCGCTGCGGCTGGCCGGGGACGCGACCGCGGGCGCCCGGGCCGACCTGCCCCCGGGGTGGCGGCCCTGGCAGGCCCACGAGACCGACAAGCAGACCAGCGCCGGTGCGGCCTTCCCGTCCTGTGCGGCGCTCGACGGCGGCCTGATCTGCGCCGGCGACGGACTGAAGGCCGTCCGCTTCTCCCTCGCCACCGGCAAGGTCGAGTGGACCCGCGTCGCCGCCGACCACCCCGACCCGAACAGCGGCGGCGGCACGCTCCCCGCCGCCGGCCTGCTGGGCACCCGCGGCCACGACGTCTACACGACGGCCGACAGCTCGCCCAAGGGCGCCCAGGACCCCTCCTACGCCCTCCAGGCCGTCGACGCCCGCACCGGCAAGGTCCACTGGAGCAGGCCCGTCGGCGACATCGAGCCCTCCCAGGGGGACGGCACCGTCGCGATGACGGCCGACGGACCGCTCGTCGTGGGCGCCGACGGCAGGAGCTACTCCCTGCTGGACCCCGCCACCGGCAAGCCCCGCTGGAAACACTCCATGCCCGCGCAGCACAGCATGTCCGCCGACAGCAACTGCGAGATCCAGGCCGCGCGGGGCCGCGGATACCTGCTCTGCGTCGGCTCCAAGGGCCGGCGCACCACCGTCTCCCAGCTCGACCCGGCCACCGGCGACCCCCGCTGGGCCACCTCCCTGGAGGGCGGCCTGACCCTGGCCGGCCAGGCGGGCGCCGACCGTCTGGTCCTCCTCCAGGCCCCGGGCGTCCCCGACGACCCGGAGGCCAACACGGCCTCCCCCTACCGCCGCCTCACCCTGCTCGACCTCACCCGCCACGCCCCGCACATCGTCCCGCTGACCAGCACCGTGCCCGCCGACGCCACCCCCACCCTGGCCGGCGGCACCCTGTACTTCACCCTCAACAGCGGCGAGGTCCGCGCCGTCGACCCCACCACCGGGATCACCCGCTGGCGCATCCACTCCTCCGTGGAACGCCCCGGCCCCCCGGCCGTCACGGCCACCCGTGTCTTCGTCGTCTCCCCGGGCGGCCGCCTCGCCGCCCTCGACCGCCGCACCGGCAGGGAACTCCACAACATTCCCGGCCGCGACGACCGCACCGACCCGATCTTCGTCTACTCCGGCTCCACCCCCCTGCCCCACGGCGACGCCCTGTACGTCCCCTACGGCGTCCGCTCGGTCTACACCGTGGACACACGCAAGCTCTGAAGGGACTCTTACCCGGCGCACCCTGTGGCCCCGGCCTTTACTCCCCTATGGTCTTGACATGGGCATTCTGATACCTGGGCTCGCGCCGACGGTGGTCGGCGTCGTGTGCTTCGCTGTGATCTTCGCCTGCATGGCCAAGGTCCTCCTGCCGCGCGTCAACAAGGTCCTCGGCGAACGGACGGTCGCCATCGACGGCCAGAGGGAACGGGCCGAACAGCTGACGGTGGAAGCCGGTGAAGTCCTCGCCAGGTATCGCGAGGAACTGGCCGGGGCCCGGCACCAGGCGGCCCGCCTGCGCCAGGAGGCTCTGGAAGAGGGCACGCGTCTGATCGCCGAGATGCGCGCCGAGGGCCTGCGGGAACGCGCGGCGATGATCGAGGAGGCCCAGGCGCGGCTTGCGGCCGACCGCGTCATCGCGGAGACGGAGCTGCGGGGAGACGTCGTGTCGTTGGCCACGGAGCTGGCCGGCCGGGTGGTCGGCGAGGCTCTCGAAGCCGACAGTGCGATCGTGGACCGCTTCTTCTCGGACCTGGACGCTCGAACCGCCACAGGCCTGTAGCAAGCGAACAGGGCCAGGCCGAGGAATACTCCTGCGACCTGGCCCTGAGCCGTACAGAGCGGGCGACGGGAATCGAACCCGCGTAGCTAGTTTGGAAGATCACGTATGCGAATGGGGGCTGACCTGGCGAGTCGCTGACCCGCACCTTCCCAGCTCGGGCCCTGTGGTTCCCCGACGTTCCCCGTCTCGCACCCATGGATCGGGCACGCAGGGGGCACGGCGGCCTTCAGTCGCCGCCGACGGAAGCGAAGACGAGAGGAGGTTGCTCGCTCTCGTCTTCGTTCGTCCTACCTGTGGCGCCTGAAGAGCGTCCTCCAGCAGATGACGCCCGCAGAGATCGCCTCAAGACAGGCGATCCCGATCGTGGCACCGACCGGAACACCCTGAACTGCACCCACCCACATGGTGAGCACAGGCCCAGCCGTGCCATACGTCATCACGGCACCGACAGTGATGACGTCGAGCATCTCGCGACTCTTCGACGCCGGCAGCCGCATACTGGCCGTCACACTGCCGATCGGCTTGATCTGGATGTTGATGTCTGCGGCAGCAGTCGGTCCGTTGTTTGCTTCGTGCACGTGAGTCTCCTATGACCCAGGTGCGGCTCACCCCCTGTGAGCCCGACGTCACCCAGGTACTAAGCACGCCACGCGTCACCCCCTCTCCCAGGTTGGTCATGGCAACAGGGCCGCTCATCACGGGCCAGCCCCATCGGTGCATCCGAGAATACACATGGACGCAGCAAATGCGCAGCGATATGCTGCTAACGGCTAAGCCCCACCGGGGACGATCTTGATGGGGGACCAACATTACGAGACGGTCAACTTTGAGAGGACAGAACCTTGGCATCCAAGGCCGAAGCTCAACGACCCGCCATCAGTGAACGGATCACTGTCGCTCTGATCGCGAAGGCAGCAGAAAGCTTGCAGCGCTTGCAACGTCGCACCGGGCTTTCGAAGACCGATGTAGTCAATCGAGCCGTGACTGTCTATGACTTCATTGATCAGCAGCTTGAGGATGGCAATGAGCTGCTGATTCGCCGCAAGGGAACCGATGAAGTGCAGCTCGTCCACTTTCTCTGACCGGTCACCGTCACCTGCCAAGGTGCTCAACCCACCACTGTCCCCAGCTTCCATCCCGTACGCCGTCGACCCACACACCGTGGAGCGGGCGTGGTTCCTGGCGTCCAGGTGGAGCGCGCCACTGTACGAACGACCTGGACGCCAGGGGCCGCGTCTGCTCGGCTCTGCCTGGGTCGATGGTGTGCGGGATGGGAGCCCCCAGCATCCGCCACGACGGACCCGCAGGCGGCAACGGCGCCCCCTCCATCCCGGTGCCGGCCTATCCCCCGCCGGAGGCACTGTTCTGACCGTCGCGTACGCGGTGATCGACTCATGGCCACCGGCCCTATCCACCAGTGGGCGCGCGTCGGCGCAGCGCGGGCGGAGCGGGCCGGAGGCAGGAGCGTCGCCCGCGGCGGAGCCGGGAGCGCGCCCGGCGGAGCGGAGCGCAGCCGGGGCTTGATGAGGTAGAGAAACCTGTAACAGCTCGCGCGTCGCCTACGCGTCGAAGTCGTACTCCAGGATGTAGGACGCGGCGTCGAGCGTCATTTCGTTGATCTCGACAGGGCGCCCCTCGTCGGCGAACGCAGTGCGGCAGATCAGGATGACCGGCGTGCCGGCGGAGATGCTCAACTGATCCGCTTCGTCTCGCGTAGGCATGCGAGAGCGGATCTCTTCCCGGAAGTGGACAGGCTTGTAACCGAGTTCGGCAAGCCGGGCGTAGGTCCCGCCGGGGCCGGTGTCCTCCTGCGTGATCGCAGAGCCTGCAACCACCGAGGTGGGTAGGTAACTGGTTGCCAGGAGGACGGGCTTCTCGTCCAGGACGAACCGTCGCCGGCGCACGCACACGGTGTCCCCGTCTGCCAGTTCCAGGACGGCCCCGATTCCCTCCGGAGCTTCTTCCTCCGACACCGTGACCTGATCGACCACGAGGGTGCGGTTCTCGATGTCGGCAGACCAGATGGAGCGACCGCTTCCCCACTGTTCCTGGGACAGCCTCTGGATGCCGCGCCGCCGCAACGGGCGAAAAGCTCGTACGAAGACGCCAGCGCCCTTGCGGGACTCGGCAACCCCTTCGTCCTTCAGCACGCTGAGCGCCTGACGAGCGGTCATGCGGGCCACGCCGTGCGCGGCCATCAACTCGTTCTCCCCTGGAAGCCGATCACCGGGACCGTACTCGCCGGACTGGATCGCCTCCCGCAGGGAGTCCGCGATCCGCTGGTACTTCGGCCGACGGTCATCATCGGTGCTGGCCATTCGGGAGCCCTCCTCTCTTCTCTAGAGATCCCACTCTAGGGGAACAGTTGTCTCGCTGCCCCTTGCGTGTAGCCCACACCTGCCCCTTTCAACATCTCTATACATCTCTCTTGACGTCTCTAGAGAGGTACTGTTCTATAGAGATGTCTAGAGAGGTCGCATCGGGCGGCCTCCCCAGAACGAGGGATGTGCTCATGCCGTCTTTCAAGATCGACCTGTCGACCGCCGTGGTGTTCGTGGCGACCGCGCCGGAGCCGAAGGTGAAGAACTTCGTGACCGGTGAGCGGTCCGTGAACGCGGAGGGCAGGCCGATGTCCACCGTGGGTCTGCTGGTCTCGGACGAGGGGGAGGGCAGCCTCCTGAAGGTCAACATCCCGGAGAACGGTTACCCCGAGGGCCTCGCCCCGGGCATGCCGGTCAAGGTCGTCGGGCTGAAGGCCAGGGACTGGGAGAACGTGATCAAGGGTGAGAAGCGACAGGGCATCGCGTTCAGCGCGGTCGCAATCACCCCGGCGGCCTGACCATGGCTGACATGACGGTGTGGCTGGAGGCCACGGGGGGCTTAGCGGCCGTCGGTGGTGTCGGCTACGCGAAGCTGCGGGCGCCTCGCGCTTACTGGGCGCTGGTTGGTCTGCCGGCGACGTTGACCCGGTTCGGGTTCACGTACCGGTCCACGATGGACGTGTGCGGGCTCACGGTGCAGCCGTCGGGTCTGCGGGCGTTCATGACCCGCAACGTCGCCCGCCGTGAGGTGCAGCCGGTACCGCCGAAGATCCGCCGGGTGCGGGGTACGTCGACCGGCCTGCGGGTAACCCTGCGGCTTCCGGCCGGCTTGGAACCCGCCGACGTGGCCGCCGCATCCGAACGGCTCCGCCATGCCTGGGGTGTGCATTCGGTGACCGTGGTGGAGGTCAAGCCGGGGTTCATCGAGTTGAGGATGACCGGGCATGACGTCCTGCGCCGGGTCCGGATGCCCCGTAAGGCCGTGCCGCACGACATGATCGTGCCGGTCGCTCTGCGGGAGGACGGGACCGCCTTCGAGCGGGACTACCGCAAGGCCCCGATGGCCCTCACCCTCGGCGCGAACCAGTCGGGGAAGTCCATGTATCAGCGCAATCTGATCAAGGGCCTGGCTCGGCTCCCGGTCGCCCTGGTCGGGGTGGACTGCAAGCGCGGGGTCGAACAGTCCGGCTACGCGCCGCGTCTGTCGGCCCTGGTGACCAACCCGGATGACGCCTCGTCTCTGTTCGGCATCCTCGTGGCGGAGATGGAAGATCGCTTCGACCTGCTGAGAGACCAGGGCGCCTCCGACATCTGGGAACTGCCCCAGGAGCTACGACCCGTGCCCGTGATCGTCCTGGTGGACGAGGTCGCGGAACTGTTCCTGATCTCCTCGAAGAAGGATGAGGAGCGGCGGGAGCGGATCGTGACCGCGTTGATTCGGCTGGCTCAGATGGCTCGTGCGGTCGGGATCTACCTGGAGATCTGCGGACAGCGGTTCGGCTCTGATCTCGGCAGGGGCGCCACGATGCTCCGTGCCCAGCTCACCGGCCGAGTCGTTCACCGGGTCAACGACAAGGAGACGGCCAAGATGGGGCTGGAGGACGTGGCCCCCGCCGCCGTGCCGGCCGCGTGCCTGATCCAGATGGACCGGCCCGGTACCGCCGTCGCTGCGGATGCTTCTGGCGGCTGGTCGAAGATCCGCACCCCGGCCGTGACGCGAGAGGAAGCGATCGCCGCCTGCCGGGCCTTCGCCCACCTGGTTCCGCACCTTCCGTTCCTCGACCCGTTCCGTCCCCCCGCGCCCGCTGTGGCGCCGACGAGCGGACCGTCGCTGGTCAAGCCGCGACCGGTCACCGAGTAACACCACCCGTCCCACGGTCGGCGTGACCGCGATCGCGCCAGGTCCCTACCCGAGCCATGCCTGATGGAGGACTCCATGGCCGCACGGAAGACCGCCAAGCCTCAGCCCACCAGCAAGCCGTGCCCCGACTGCCGGGCCGGACAGGTCTCGGAGCCCTCCACGGTCGGTGGCCGCCGCAAGCGCGTGAGCAACGACCGCCAGGAGGCTCTCTGCCTGACCTGCTTGGGCTCCGGCCAGACCCCCGCCTGATCCGCCCACTTCGGGCCCGACTCCCCGTGAAGGGAGGTGTCTTTCATGCCCCGTTCGCCCCTCCGCCCGGACGCCGTACTCATTCAGGCCGTGATCGCCGGTGCACTGTCCTTCGCGCACCTGCACGACTTGGCTGAAGCGGCCGGTCAGTCCGGGTGGAAGGCCTGGGCCTACCCGGTCTCCGTCGACCTGCTCTTGGTCGCCGCATGGCGCCGCCTGCGCAACGCCCGGCGGGACCGCTCGGCCTGGACCTGGTTCGCTATTTCCCTGAGCGCCTCGCTCGGCGCCAACATCGCCACCGCCGGTCTCCTCGACCTGCATCAGGTGCCCGCCTGGCTGCGGATCCTCGTGGCCGGCTGGCCTGCCCTGGCCTTCCTGGGCGGCACCCTGCTTGTCCACTCGCCCTCCGTCCCACTCGCGTCTTCGGCTGAGCCGGAAGTCGAGGAACCGGTCGTCCCGGAAGTCGACGTCCATCGAGCCGACGAGCCCGCTCCTGCTCTGGCTCCCGAGCTGGCTCCTGCACCGGAACCGGCGCCGGTGAAGCCTGCGGTTCCCGCTCCGGCTGTCCCGGCGGCCCTGCTCGATCACGCCCGCAAGCTCGCCGAAGCTCACCAGGCCTCCACCGGGTCCCCGATGCCGGCCGGAACGCTCTCCGCCCGCCTCGGTCTGCCCGAGGACATGACCCGGGCCATCGCCGACCAACTCCAACTCGCCTGATCCCGAAGGGGGACTCGCCGTGACCGCCCACCGTCGCTTCCGCGACGTGATCCGCATCGGCCCCGTCCAGGTCGCCACCTCTTACGACGGCCGTGGCCGTGACAAGCACACCGCCGCCTGCACCGCCCCGCGCTGCGGCTTCTCCGCCGACTACGACAGCCGCGCCGCCGCCGAACTCGCCGCCCGCACGCACCGCTGCACCGCCTGAGAAGGGACAGCTCCTCATGAACGTTCCGCTCTGGCTCGCCGTTGTCGCGATCGGCTACCTCGGGATCAAGCACGTCCAGCCGCCCTGGTGGCTCGTGGCCCTGCTCCTTCTCGGCGGCTACCTCGTCGCCCACAGCGCCCTGGGCCCCGTCGTCGCCTCCCTCGCCAACTAACCCACCGAAGGGACACACGCCGTGTTCACCCCGAAGTACCCGCCCAAGGACACCGCTCCGCCGCCGGCCACCCTCCCGCCGCAGACCACGGTCCCGGCCCCGGTCGCTCAGTCGGCCCCCGCCCCGACCCCGGTCGCCCCGGCTCCTCCGGTCTCGACCCGGCCGACCATCCAGCTCACCCCCGGCAGCGCGCTCGCCCTCGCCGCTGGCGGAGGTGCGGTGGTCCTCGTCGTCGGCGCAGTCCTGGTCTCCATGCTCCTCGCGGTCGCCATCACCGGCGTCTCCGTTGCCGTGGTCGCCGTCGTCCTGCGCCTGCTCGTCAAGGACCTTCAGAGGGGGCGGTGACCGGCATGGACACCCACGTCATAGCCGCCGGGTTACCGGCCCTGGGCTGGGCCCTGCACGGCGGACTGCTCACCCGCCGCCTCTCGACCGCCCGCCGCGACCCGCTCACCGGCCTGCACACCCGCGCCGGATGGACCACCCGCGCCGAACACCTGCTGGCCAAGCACGCGGACGCCCTCGTGGTCCTGGTCGACCTGGACGACTTCAAGGCCATCAACGACACCCACGGCCACGCCGCCGGCGACACCGCCCTGACCGCGACCGCCCGCCGCCTCGCCGACTGGTGCGGACGCCACGGCATCGCCGCCCGCCTCGGCGGAGACGAATTCGCCGCCATCGTCACCGACCCCGACCGCACCCCTGGCCTCCACCCGCTCCAGCTCGCCCTGGACCAGCCGGTTACACACAACGGGCACGTCCTGCCCGTGGCGGCCTCGGTCGGCCACTGCCACCGCGCCCACCTGCCGGTGCCGACCCTCACCGACGCCCTGACCGCCGCCGACGCCGCGATGTACGCGGCCAAGGGCCACGGCAGGCGCAACACCCACCGCTGATCACGAGAAGGGAACCCCTGATGGGTCTGTTCAGCCGCAAGAACAACGACACCCCGTCCAACCCGGCCATGGCCGAACTCGGCCGCGAGTACGCGATCGCCGAACGCCACCGCGACCGCAAGGCCATGCGCCGCATCACCCGCGAACTCGGATCCACCGATCGCAGCGACGCCGACAGCGCCTCCTTCGAGCAGGGCCGCCAGGACTACCACGACATCCCGCCGGCCTACTCGCGGCGCCGCAACGGCCGCCGCTGAACGGCCCCCGGGGCGGCCTCGGTCGCCAAACTTCCGCCGCCCCGGGCGCCTGAACCCCTTCCGAACCCAAGGACCCGAAAAGGGAGCCCCATCATGCCCCAGCACACCTTGAACCGGCGGATCTGCCGCGACTGCGACGGCTTCGCCACCGCCGCCATCACCACCGGCACCCGCCACCCGGACGGCACCCGCGCCACCCTCCGCGTCACCTGCCTCAGCTGCAAGGGCACCGGCCACCAGCTCGCCGCCGCGACGGTCGCCCGCGCCGGGAGGTGACCAGTTGACCGACACCGCCACCATGGCGGGCCTGGACCCGGCCACCCTCGCCGACGTGCTGAGGCTGGCCGGGTCTGACGGCTTCGACCGCATCCAAGAACAGATCCGCCGCACCGGCGGCTGCTCCGACCCCATCCACCTGCAAGGCTCCGTCGTCGTCCGCGACGCCCAGACCCGCCAGGTGCTGCACCGCTACTCCACCGACACCGAGCCGGGTGGACGGCTCCGCATCGCCTGCGGCAACCGCCGCGCCTCCCGCTGCCCCGCCTGTGCCTGGACCTACGCCGGCGACACTTACCACCTCATCCGCGCCGGTCTCGTCGGCGACCCCGCCAAGGGCACCCCCCACACCATCCGGGACCACCCCCGCGTCTTTGCCACCCTCACCGCCCCCTCCTTCGGCCCGGTCCACAACCGCCCCGGCAACCGGCCCTGCCGCTGCGGCACCCGCCACGCAGAAGACGCGCCGGAACTCGGCACCCCGCTCGACCCCGAGACCTACGACTACGCAGGCGCGGCGCTGTGGAACAACCACGCTTCCGAGCTGTGGCGCTACTTCACGATCTACCTGCGCCGGGAGATCGCCCGCCGAGCTGGCATCACCCAGAAGGAAGCCCGCGAACAGTCCCGCATCGCCTTCGGCAAGGTCGCCGAGTACCAGAAGCGCGGCGCCGTCCACTTCCACGCCGTGATCCGCTTCGACGGTGCTGAGGGACCCGACAGCCCGCCGCCGGTCTGGGCGACCCTCGACCTGCTCACCGACGCCATCCGTACCGCAGCCGCCCGCGTCGCCATGGACGTCGATCCCGCAGGCGACCAGCCCGCCCGGACCCTCACCTGGGGCACGCAGCTCGACGTCCGCCCGATCCGCGCCTTCGCGGACGGCGAAGACATCACCGAACAAGCCGTCGCCTCCTACGTCGCCAAGTACGCCACCAAGGCCGCCGAGACCACCGGCACCGTCGACCGCCGCATCGGCAACAAGGAGGCCCTCGCCCTGCTCGGCGTCCCCGACCACCCCCGCCGGCTGATCGAGGCATGCCTCGACCTGCACGCGCTCTACCCCGACCGGAAGCTCCGGGACTGGGCCCACATGCTCGGCTTCCGCGGCCACTTCTCCACCAAGTCCCGCCGCTACTCCACCACCCTCGGCGCCCTCCGCCAGGTCCGCGCCGACTACCGCGCCACCCAGCAACGATCCGCCCTCGGCCTGCCCGACCCCAACGACGAGACCACCACCCTCACCCTCGCTCACTGGGCCTACGCCGGCCACGGCCACACCCCCGGCGAATCCTGGCTCGCCGCCAACATCCGCCGCGACATCCAGCACAACCGCGAGATCGCACGCGAAGAACGTCCCCTCCTGGAAGGAGCGCACGACCATGAATGAGCGGTACCTCACCGTGGATCAGGTGGCCGACGTCCTCGGCACGACCGTGCGCTTCCCCCGGCGCCTGATCGAGGAGCGGCGAATCACCTATGTGAAGGTCGGTCGGCATGTGCGGATTCCTGAGAGTGCCGTACGCGACTTCATCGCCGCGAACACCGTCGAGCCGCGCCGCCGGACCCTCGTCCGTCGGGGGGTGGCTGCCTGATGCCTGGCAAGCGTCGTCAGTTCGGCCGGGTCCGCAAGCTCCCATCCGGCCGCTATCAGGCCCGCTACCTCGGCCCTGACGGGGTGCTGCGCCCCGCTCCCGACACTTTCCGGACAAAGCGTGAAGCGGATGGCTGGCTCGCGGATGTCCAGACCGAGATGCGACAGGGTGACTGGCGGGACCCCGACGCGGCCAAGGTGCCCTTCGAGCAGTACGCGAAGGCGTGGGTGGCCGAACGGCCGTTGGCCAAGTCCACTGAGGAGCTGTACGAGATCCTCGTTCGGGTGCACCTGGCTCCCACCTTCGGGCGTTTGCCCATCGCCGACGTCACGCCGGCTGCGGTCCGTTCCTGGCGCCATGCCCGGCTGAAGGCCGGGGTCGGCCCGACGACGGTCGCCAAGGCGTACTCACTGCTCCGTACGATCATGGGTACGGCTGTTGAGGACGGCCTGATCCGCCGCAACCCGTGCCAGATCAGGAACGGCGGCACGGTGTCCACCCCGGAGCGGCCCACGGCGTCCATCGTGGACGTCTTCGCCATCGCCGACGCCTCGCAGCCCCGCTACCGGGCCTTGATTCTGCTCGGAGCCTTCTGCGCCCTGCGGTGGGGCGAGCTGGTCGCACTGCGGCGGCGTGACGTCGATCTGGAAGCGGGCATGATCCGGGTGCGTGGCTCGATCTCGGAGCTGAACAACGGGGAGCGCATCTATAAGGCGCCCAAGAGTGAGGCGGGCAAGCGGTCCGTCGCCATCCCGCGCTCGATCATGCCGGTCGTCGTCGCCCACATGAAGCAGTTCGCGGAGGCGGGTGTCGACGGCCGGGTCTTCGTCGGGGCTAAGGGCGCCACTCCGCGCCGCAATCACTTCAACGGGCTGTGGCACAAGGCGTGCGCCGAGGCTGGCATCACGGGTCTGCGATTCCATGATCTGGGGAACACCCTCGCGTCCCAGACAGACGCCAGCACCCGCGAACTCATGACCCGGCTCGGCCAGAGCTCCACCCGTGCCGCGCTGATGTACCAGCACACCTCGCAGAGGCGCGAGCGAGAGATCGCCGACAGCGTCGACATGATGATCGTGAAGGCTCTGAAGCGGCGTCGCCGGCCGAAGGGGCACGCGGGGGGCACGGACGCCTGATCTGGGCTCAAACGACTCAGGCCCAGGGGGGTAGTAAATTTACCACCCCACCTGGGCCTTCGTCGTACAGAGCGGGCGACGGGAATCGAACCCGCGTAGCTAGTTTGGAAGACTAGGGCTCTACCATTGAGCTACGCCCGCAAGCGCGCGCCGCAGGTCGGTGACCGCGGCACTGCACGCATCGTAGCGGGTCGTCCGCCGTCGAGGCCAACGTGTTCGGTACGCGGCGCACCGGGCCCGCCGCTCCCTGCGATTACGGCCGACGGATCCGGCCGGGCCATGTACCCTACGTGTCGCACCAGACGGGGTGTGGCGCAGCTTGGTAGCGCGTCCGCTTTGGGAGCGGAAGGCCGTGGGTTCAAATCCCGCCACCCCGACCACCGGAAGGCGTTGTGAAAACGCCCTGTGAAGATCGCCTTTTGGGGCGCTGACCGGCTGCGGTTACTATGCAAGCTGCGCGCCCGTGTGACCCGGCCCCCAACGGCCTACGTACTCCTCCGGGCGGCGAATCCGCCGGACCTGTCTGGCTCCGGCAGAACCCAAGCAGTCAGCCACAAGGAGACCGAACCGTGAAGAGCGCCGTGGAGACCCTGAACCCGACCCGGGTTCGGCTCACTGTCGAGGTGCCCTTCGAGGAGCTCAAGGACAGCCTCGACGCGGCGTACAAGAAGATCAACCAGCAGGTCACGGTGAAGGGCTTCCGTAAGGGCAAGATCCCGGCCCGCGTCATCGACCAGCGGTTCGGCCGCGGTGCGGTGCTGGAGGAGGCCGTCAACGACGCGCTGCCCAAGTTCTACACCGAGGCGGTCAACGAGGCCGAGCTGAGCCCGCTGGGCCAGCCCGACGTCGACATCACCGAGCTGAAGGACGGCGAGACGCTGAACTTCACCGCCGAGGTCGACGTCCGCCCGGCCCTCGAGATCCCGGACTACTCCGGTATCGAGGTCGAGGTCGACGCCATCGAGGTCACCGACGAGGACGTCGAGAAGTCGGTCGAGCAGCTGCGCGAGCGCTTCGCCTCGACCTCCCCGGTCGAGCGCGCCGCCGAGGACGGCGACGTCGTCACCATCGACCTGGAGGCCAAGGTCGACGGCGAGGTGCTGGAGGACGGCATCGCCAACGGCGTCTCCTACACCATCGGCTCCGGTGAGCTGCTGGACGGCATCGACGACGCCGTCAAGGGCCTGTCCGCCGGTGAGGAGGCCACCTTCACCTCCGAGCTGAAGGGCGGCTCCGCCGCGGGCAAGGAGGCCGAGGTCACCGTCAAGGTCACCCAGGTCGCCAAGCGTGAACTGCCCGAGCTGGACGACGAGTTCGCGCAGCTCGCCTCCGAGTTCGACACCCTGGACGAGCTCAAGGCCGACAGCCGCAAGCGCCTGGCGAACATGAAGCAGTTCGACCAGGCCACCCAGGCCCAGGAGCGCGTCCTGGAGAAGCTCCTCGAGCTGGTCGAGGTCCCGGTCCCCGAGAAGCTGCTCGAGGACGAGGTCAACACCCGCAAGCACAACCTGGAGCACCACCAGCTCGGCCAGATGGGCCTCACCCTCGACAAGTACCTGGAGATCCAGGGCAAGACCGCCGAGGAGTTCGAGACCGAGACCCGCGAGGCCGCGGTCAAGGGCATCAAGACCCAGTTCGTCCTGGACGAGCTGGTCAAGAAGGAGCAGCTGAACGTCAACCAGGAGGAGCTCACCGAGCACCTCATGCGGCGTGCGGCCTCCTCCGGCATGTCCCCCGACCAGTTCGCCCAGGCCGTCGTCGAGGGTGGCCAGGTGCCGCTCCTGGTCGGCGAGGTCGCCCGCGGCAAGGCCCTGGCCGTCGTGGTCGAGGCCGCCACGGTGAAGGACACCAACGGCGAGATCGTCAACCTGGACGACGAGGAGGAGGAGACCGAGGCCGCCGAGGCGTCGGAGACCTCCGAGGAGAACACCGAGGGCTGAGCGGCCCCACGGCGCCGCTGAGGCGTGTACGACGGGCCCTGGGGACCATCCCCGGGGCCCGTTTGTCGTATGCGGGGTGGCAGCCGACCCGAAGGGGCGCGGGGAACTGCGCGAGCGACCACGGACTCCCCGCAGCCGCCCACGCACCGCACGCCCCACCGCGAGCAGGCTCCCGGCCCCCGGCGGAGCCGCTACGCCCCCGGCGAACACTGTCATCTCCGGGATTCCCCGAAGGGACCCTCGCGTTAGGGTCCATGAAAGGCAGAACAATGAGACGGCCCGGCGCCGTCGTAAGACGAGCAGGTGGATACGTGACGAATCTGATGCCCTCCGCCGCCGGCGAGCCTTCCATCGGTGGTGGCCTCGGCGACCAGGTCTACAACCGGCTGCTCAACGAGCGGATCATCTTCCTCGGCCAGCAGGTTGACGACGACATCGCCAACAAGATCACCGCGCAGCTGCTGCTCCTCGCGGCCGAGCCCGACAAGGACATCTACCTCTACATCAACAGCCCCGGCGGCTCGGTGACGGCCGGCATGGCGATCTACGACACCATGCAGTACATCCCGAACGACGTGGTCACGATCGGCATGGGCATGGCGGCCTCGATGGGCCAGTTCCTGCTCACCGGCGGCACCGCCGGCAAGCGCTTCGCCCTGCCGCACACGGACATCATGATGCACCAGGGCTCCGCGGGCCTGGGCGGTACGGTCTCGGACATCAAGATCCAGGCCCAGTACCTGCTGCGGACCAAGAAGACCATGACGGAGCTGACCGCGCTCCACTCCGGGCAGTCGGTCGAGACGATCCTCCGCGACGCCGACCGCGACCGCTGGTTCACGCCGGAAGAGGCCAAGGAGTACGGTCTCATTGACGAGATCATGATGCACGCCTCGGGTGTTCCGGGAGGCGGCGGCACCGGCGCCTGACCGGCCCGGCCACGCCACGCACCGCCGAGACACCAGCCCCCGAACGCCCACCAGGACGGTGAACCCCATGAACAACTTCTCCGGCGCCGCCAGCGGCATGTACGAAGGGCCCCGCCCCGACAGCCGCTATGTCATTCCGCGCTTCGTCGAGCGCACCTCCCAGGGCATCCGCGAGTACGACCCGTACGCGAAGCTCTTCGAGGAGCGCGTGATCTTCCTGGGCGTCCAGATCGACGACGCCTCCGCCAACGACGTCATGGCGCAGCTGCTGTGCCTGGAGTCGATGGACCCGGACCGGGACATCTCGATCTACATCAACAGCCCCGGTGGCGACATGACCGCCCTGACGGCCATCTACGACACGATGCAGTTCGTGAAGCCCGACATCCAGACGGTCTGCATGGGCCAGGCGGCCTCCGCCGCGGCCATCCTGCTCGCCGCCGGCACCCCGGGCAAGCGCATGGCGCTGCCGAACTCCCGGGTGCTGATCCACCAGCCCGCCGGCTCCACCGGCCGCGGTCAGCTCTCCGACCTGGAGATCATCGCCAACGAGTTCACCCGGATGCGTGAGCAGCTGGAGAACATGCTGGCCAAGCACTCCAACCGGCCGATCGAGCAGATCCGTGAGGACATCGAGCGCGACAAGATCCTCACGGCCGAGGAGGCGCTGGAGTACGGCCTCGTCGACCAGATCATCTCCACCCGCAAGCTGAACAACGCCTCGGTCCGCTGACGCGGAACGGCGCACTCTGAGCCCCCTTTGGCGCGGTTCACGTCAAAGTGAACCCTGCCAAGGGGGGCCCGAACACGGGGCCCGGCAAGGTACCGTCGACATAAGGCAGCACCAGGAGCCGCTGGACTCGAAAGTGTCCCGGCGTCTCCCAGGCGAAGGGGAAGCACACCGTGGCACGCATCGGTGACGGCGGCGATCTGCTCAAGTGCTCGTTCTGCGGCAAGAGCCAGAAGCAGGTCAAGAAGCTCATCGCAGGGCCCGGTGTGTACATCTGCGACGAGTGCATCGATCTCTGCAACGAGATCATCGAGGAGGAGCTCGCCGAGACGAGCGAGGTGCGCTGGGAGGAGCTCCCGAAGCCCCGCGAGATCTACGAGTTCCTCGAGGGCTACGTGGTCGGCCAGGAAGCCGCCAAGAAGGCTCTCTCGGTCGCGGTGTACAACCACTACAAGCGCGTCCAGGCGGGGGAGAACGGCGGCCCCGGCGGCCGTGAGGACGCCATCGAGCTGGCGAAGTCCAACATCCTCCTGCTGGGCCCCACGGGCTCCGGCAAGACGCTTCTCGCCCAGACCCTGGCCCGCATGCTGAACGTCCCGTTCGCGATCGCCGACGCGACCGCGCTCACGGAGGCGGGCTATGTGGGCGAGGACGTCGAGAACATCCTCCTGAAGCTGATCCAGGCGGCCGACTACGACGTCAAGAAGGCCGAGACCGGGATCATCTACATCGACGAGATCGACAAGGTGGCCCGCAAGAGCGAGAACCCGTCGATCACCCGGGACGTCTCGGGCGAGGGCGTCCAGCAGGCCCTGCTGAAGATCCTCGAGGGCACCACGGCCTCGGTCCCGCCCCAGGGCGGCCGTAAGCACCCGCACCAGGAGTTCATCCAGATCGACACGACGAACGTGCTGTTCATCGTGGGCGGTGCCTTCGCGGGCCTGGAGAAGATCATCGAGGCGCGGGCCGGCGCGAAGGGCATCGGCTTCGGGGCCACGATCCTCTCCAAGCGCGAGCTGGAGGCCAAGGACGTCTTCGAGGACGTCATGCCGGAGGACCTGGTCAAGTTCGGCATGATCCCCGAGTTCATCGGCCGGCTCCCGGTGATCACCTCGGTGCACAACCTGGACCGCGAGGCGCTCCTCCAGATCCTGGTCGAGCCCCGCAACGCGCTCGTCAAGCAGTACCAGCGTCTCTTCGAACTCGATGGGGTGGAGCTGGACTTCGAGCGCGAGGCCCTGGAGGCCATCGCCGACCAGGCCATCCTCCGCCAGACCGGCGCCCGCGGCCTGCGCGCCATCATGGAAGAGGTCCTCCAGGGCGTGATGTACGAGGTCCCGTCCCGCAAGGACGTCGCCCGAGTCGTCATCACGGCCGACGTGGTCCTCTCCAACGTCAACCCGACCCTGATCCCCCGCGACTCCCGCGGCCGGGGCTCGGGCGAGCAGAAGTCGGCCTGACCCTCCACACGAACGACGGGCAGACACCCTGCAAGGGGTGCCTGCCCGTCGGCGTGTCGGCACAGCGGCGCCCAGATCGAGCCATCATTCCGGCAGCGGCTTGAGCCAGCCCTGCTTCCATGATCGGATCATTCCCGACCTATTCAGACGTATTTTCGGCGTCTGCTTGTACGAAACGGGAGGATTCCGGATGGCTTTCCAGAAGGTGAAGCGCGTGGCTGCCGCGGCCGGTGTGCTGGTGGCGGCAGGGGCTCTGCCGATCCTCGTGGCCTCACCGGCCAGCGCCACGCAGGGTGCCTGCACCAACTACGTAGCCAGCCACGGGTACTTCGCCGGCACCAAGGTGAAGGCTGCCTGCGGCCACGCGGCGCTCTTCTCGGGCATCGAGAAGGTCGCCAATCCGTTCTGCCTTGTGGGGTTGGCGCAGCTCGGGGTGCATGGCGACGTTACTCAGGCGGCATGTCTGCGCGCCTGAGCCCCGCATGAATGACAGCAGGCGGCTCGTTGATGACGAGCCGCCTCCTGCGTCACGGATTTTCCGGGCCGTCAGGCCTTGACGCGGACGTCGTTGCGCAGCTTCGCCGCCATGTCCGCCAGGTCCTGCGGGCTCATGCCCTTGCCGCTGGCGAGGCTGGCGACATCGAACGACATGACCATGGCGACGGTGCTGTGGTCGCCCCAGATGCAGATCGGTACCGCCATGGTCTTCGGCACGCTGGACGTCGCGCCGTCGTTCGTGACCTGGCTCGTCTGGCACTTCATGATGCCGTTGCTGAACCCGGACGGCGAGAACGTCTCGGGGGAGCCGAGGAGCTTGCCCTTGACGTTGCTGTCGTCGCTGCTGCTGTCGTTGCTCTCCTTCTCGGACTCCGCCTTCATTTTGGCGAACATCCCGTCGACGGCGGCCTCGGGATCCTTGATGGTGCCGTACGCACCTTTGAACATCAGGCTCTTCGAGGTGAGGCCGGAGCCGGCCTTGTAAGAGGCCTGCGCGCCCTTCGCGTCCTGGACGCCGACCTTCTTGAAGTCGTTGAGGTCCTCGTCGCTCACGGTGGAGTCACCCTCGTCAGCGGACTTGGTGTACTCGCCACTGAGCACCGTCGCCGGCGTGATCAGCTTGTGCGCACCGTCGTCCGCGACGGAAGCCCCGCCACCCCCGCCGCCGAGCGCGAAGTAGGCCCCGACCGCCACGGCCGCCACCACGGCCACCGCGCCGATGATCAGGCCCGTCTTCTTCTTGCCGCCCTCCGGCTGCGGGGCCTGAGGCATGCCGCCGTAGGGCTGCTGCGGGTATCCGCCCGGCTGCTGGCCGTACGGGTTCGGCTGCGGCGGCACACCCTGCTGCGGATAGCCGTAACCGGGCTGGGGAGCGGCCGGCGGAGCCTGCTGGGGGTAGCCGTAGCCGGGCTGCGGAGCCTGCGGCTGCTGGCCGTACGGGCCCGGCTGGCCGTACGGACCAGGCTGCCCCTGCTGGCCGTACGGACCCGGCTGCTGGGGCGGCCCGCCGTACGGGCCCGGCTGGTTGTTGCTCATTCCTGGGTTCCCCTCCAGATGCTTATGTGTTCCCGACATCCTGGCTCAGACGCGTCGGACGCACGGCACCGGGGGCCGCACCGTTACAGAACAAACGCGTTTCGGGACCACCCCGTGACACCTCTAAACTGACCCCCGTGACCGAGAACGCTCAGCAGCAGCCACCCGCGCCCGACTCCGAACTGCCGACCCAGTACGCGCCGGCCGATGTAGAGGGGCCGCTGTACGAGCGCTGGGTAGAGCGGGGTTACTTCGAGGCGGACGCCAAGAGTGACAAGCCGCCGTACACCGTCGTCATCCCGCCGCCGAACGTCACGGGCAGCCTGCACCTGGGCCACGCCTTCGAGCACACGCTCATCGACGCCCTGACCCGCCGCAAGCGCATGCAGGGCTACGAGACGCTGTGGCAGCCCGGCATGGACCACGCCGGTATCGCCACGCAGAACGTCGTCGAGCGCGAGCTGGGCAAGGAGGGCAAGTCCCGGCACGACCTCGGCCGTGAGGCCTTCGTCGAGCGTGTCTGGCAGTGGAAGGCCGAGTCCGGCGGGCAGATCAGCGGGCAGATGCGGCGCCTGGGCGACGGCGTCGCCTGGTCGCGTGAGCGGTTCACCATGGACGAGGGCCTGTCCCAGGCCGTCCAGACCATCTTCAAGCGCCTCTACGACGACGAGCTGATCTACCGCGCCGAGCGCATCATCAACTGGTGCCCGCGCTGTCTGACGGCCATCTCGGACATCGAGGTCGAGTACCAGGACGACGACGGCGAGCTGGTCTCCATGCGCTACGGCGACGGGGAGGACTCCATCGTCGTCGCCACCACCCGTGCCGAGACGATGCTCGGCGACACCGCCGTCGCCGTCCACCCGGACGACGAGCGGTACAAGCACCTCGTCGGCAAGCTCATCAGGCTCCCGCTGACCGACCGCTCCATCCCGGTCGTCGCCGACACCCACGTCGACCCCGAGTTCGGCACCGGCGCCGTCAAGGTCACCCCGGCCCACGACCCGAACGACTTCGAGATCGGCCAGCGGCACGAGCTGCCGTCCCTCACCGTGATGGACGAGCACGCCGTCATCACCGTCCACGGCCCCTTCCAGGGCATGGACCGTCTGGAGGCCCGCTCGGCGATCGTCGCCGCGCTGCGCGCCGAGGGCCGGATCGTCGCCGAGAAGCGGCCGTACGTCCACTCCGTCGGCCACTGCTCGCGCTGCAAGACCACCATCGAGCCGCGCCTGTCGATGCAGTGGTGGGTCAAGGTCGGCCCGCTGGCGAAGGCCGCCGGCGACGCCGTCCGCGAGGGCAAGGTCAAGATCCATCCGCAGGAGATGGAGAAGCGGTACTTCGACTGGGTCGACAACCTCCACGACTGGTGCATCTCGCGCCAGCTGTGGTGGGGCCACCGGATCCCGGTCTGGTACGGCCCGAACGGCGAGGTCGTCTGCGTCGGTCCCGACGACGAGGCGCCCACCGGCGAGGGCTGGCACCAGGACACCGACGTCCTCGACACCTGGTTCTCCTCCGGCCTGTGGCCGTTCTCCACGCTCGGCTGGCCCGAACGGACCGAGTCGCTCGCGAAGTTCTACCCGAACTCCGTCCTGGTCACCGGCTACGACATCCTCTTCTTCTGGGTCGCCCGGATGATGATGTTCGGCCTGTACGCGATGGACGGCACCCCGCCGTTCCACACCATCGCCCTGCACGGCATGGTCCGCGACCAGTTCGGCAAGAAGATGTCGAAGTCCTTCGGCAACGCGGTCAACCCGCTGGACTGGATGGACAAGTACGGCAGCGACGCGCTCAGGTTCACCCTGGCCCGCGGCGCGAACCCCGGTGTCGACGTCCCGATCGGCGAGGACTGGGTCCAGGGCTCCCGCAACTTCGCCAACAAGATCTGGAACGCCACCCGCTTCGCGCTGATGAACGGCGCGACGGTGGAGGGCCCGCTGCCGGACGCGTCGAAGATGTCGGCGACCGACCGCTGGATCCTCTCCCGCCTGAACTCGGTCGTCGCCGAGGTCGACGCCTACTACGACGACTTCCAGTTCGCCAAGCTGTCGGACGCCCTCTTCCACTTCGCGTGGGACGAGGTCTTCGACTGGTACGTCGAGCTGTCCAAGACCGTCTTCCAGGCGGGCGGCGAGCCGGCCGAGGTCAGCAAGCGGGTCCTGGGCGAGGTCCTGGACGTCACCCTCAAGCTGCTGCACCCGGTGGTCCCGTTCGTCACCGAGACCCTGTGGACGACCCTCACCGGCGGCGAGTCGGTCGTCATCGCCGACTGGCCCAAGGACAGCGGCTTCCGTGACGCCGACGCCGAGCGGGAGATCGAGTCCCTCCAGTCGGTCATCACCGAGGTCCGCCGCTTCCGCGCCGACCAGGGCCTCCAGCCCGGCCAGCGGGTCCCGGCCCGGCTGACCCTCGACGGCACGGCGCTCGCCCCGCACGAGGCGGCCATCCGCAGCCTGCTCCGCCTCCAGCCGGAGGGCGACTCCTTCACCGCCACGGCCACCCTGCCGGTCGCCGGCGCCGAGGTCGCGCTGGACCTCTCCGGCACGATCGACGTGGCGGCGGAGCGCAAGCGGCTGGCCAAGGACCTGGCCGCCGCGGAGAAGGAGAAGGCGCAGGCCACGGCCAAGCTCGGCAACGAGGCCTTCCTGGCGAAGGCGCCGGAGAACGTGGTGGACAAGATCCGCACGCGGCTGGCCAAGGCCGACGAGGACATCGCCCGCATCCAGTCCCAGCTGGACCGGCTGCCCCAGGCGTAGCCGTCCGTACGGCCACGAAGGCCCCCGGTGCCGCGCAGGCGCCGGGGGCCTTCGTCCCTCTCTGTCACCCCCCGCTCGTAGACTGGCCCCGTGAGCGAAAACCCCGGCACCGACGACCAGCCCGACCCCCTCGACCGCTTCGACGACCTCATCGACGCCGAGACCACCCGCGACCCCGATCTCGCGGTGATCGAGGCCGGCAGTCGCACCCTGCGCACCCAGGGCGGCCCGCCGCAGGCCGACGTCCCCACGCGACCCGAGGACCCGGAGGTCGACAAGGCCCTGCGCGAGGTCGAGACGGAGCTGGCCACCCGCTGGGGCGAGACCAAGCTGGAGCCCTCGGTCGGCCGGATCGCCGCGCTGATGGACGTGCTGGGCGAGCCGCAGCGGTCGTACCCCTCCATCCACATCACGGGGACCAACGGCAAGACCTCCACCGCCCGCATGATCGAGGCCCTGCTCGGCGCCTTCGAGCTGCGCACCGGCCGCTACACCAGCCCGCACGTGCAGTCGATCACCGAGCGGATCAGCCTGGACGGCGCCCCGGTCTCCGCCGAGCGCTTCATCGAGACGTACCAGGACATCAAGCCGTACGTGGAGATGGTGGACGGCCGGCAGGAGTTCCGGCTGTCCTTCTTCGAGGTGCTCACCGGCATGGCGTACGCCGCCTTCGCCGACGCCCCGGTGGACGTGGCGGTCGTCGAGGTCGGCATGGGCGGCTCCTGGGACGCCACCAACGTGATCGACGCGGACGTCGCGGTGATCACCCCCATCGACCTGGACCACACCGACCGCCTCGGCGGGACCACCGGTGAGATCGCCGCCGAGAAGGGCGGCATCATCAAGCAGGACGCGACCGTCATCCTGGCCCAGCAGCCGGTGGACGCGGCGCAGGTGCTGCTGAAGAAGGCCGTCGAGGTCAACGCCACCGTGGCCCGCGAGGGCCTGGAGTTCGGCGTGGTGGCCCGGCAGGTCGCCGTCGGCGGGCAGCTGGTGACGCTGCGCGGCCTCGGCGGCGAGTACCCCGAGGTGTACCTCCCGCTGCACGGCGCCCACCAGGCGCACAACGCGGCCGTCGCGCTCGCCGCCGTCGAGGCGTTCTTCGGCGTCGGCGCACAGCGCCCGGAGCCGCTCGACACCGACACCGTGCGCAAGGCCTTCGCGGCCGTGTCCTCCCCGGGCCGGCTGGAGGTCGTACGGCGCTCACCCACCGTCGTCCTGGACGCGGCGCACAACCCGGCGGGCGCGCGGGTGACCGCGGAGGCGGTGCAGGAGGCCTTCGACTTCACCCGGCTGATCGGCGTGGTCGGCGCGAGCGGCGACAAGAACGTGCGCGGGCTGCTGGAGGCCTTCGAGCCGATCTTCGCGGAGATCGTCGTCACCCAGAACTCCAGCCACCGCGCCATGGACGCGGACGAGCTGGCCGCGATCGCCGTCGAGGTGTTCGGCGAGGAGCGGGTGCAGGTCGAGCCGCGGCTGCCGGACGCCCTGGAGGCCGCGATCACGCTGGCCGAGGAAGAGGGCGAGTTCGCGGGCGGCGGTGTGCTGGTCACCGGTTCCGTCATCACGGTCGGCGAGGCCCGGCTGCTGCTCGGGAAGGGCTGAGGGATCCGACGTGCGTACGCTGTGCTCATCCACTCTCATCGGCGAGTTCTTCATCATCGGTTTCGCCGGGCTCGTCGCCATGAAGGACGACAGCCTGTCCGTCACCACGGTATGGCTGGTCAGCGGGATCGCCATGCTGCTGTGCCTGCTGCTGTGCGGCATGGTCACCCGGCGCGGCGGGGTGGCCCTCGGCTGGGCCCTCCAGATCGCCCTGGTCGCCTCCGGTGTCTACGTGCCGACCATGTACTTCATGGGCGTGGTGTTCGGGGCGCTGTGGTGGGCCTCGGTGCACTACGGCAGAAAGGTGGACGAAGCGAAGGCCCGCTTCGCTGCGCAGGCGGAGGCCGCCTCCTCTACACCTGACGCTGCGTGACCGGAGCCCCGACACGCCCTGTAACCTCGTGCCACCGCACACGTCAGTCAGAAGGAGTCCCCCCGTGAGCCAGCGCACCCTCGTCCTGCTCAAGCCCGACGCCGTCCGTCGCGGCCTGACCGGCGAGATCATCAGCCGTATCGAGCGCAAGGCCGGCTGGCAGATCACCGCGCTGGAGCTGCGCACCCTGGACCAGGACACGCTGGAGCAGCACTACGGCGAGCACAAGGGCAAGCCCTTCTACGAGCCGCTGGTCGCGTTCATGTCCTCCGGTCCGGTCGTCGCCCTGATCGTCGAGGGCGAGCGGGTCATCGAGGGCGTCCGCCAGCTGGCCGGCCCGACCGACCCGATCGCCGCCGCGCCCGGTTCGATCCGCGGGGACTTCGGTGTGATCGTCCGCGAGAACCTGATCCACGCCTCCGACTCCGAGGAGTCCGCCGAGCGCGAGGTGAAGATCTTCTTCCCCGGCCGCGCCTGAGCCGGTCGACGGCAGTGCAGGGAAAGGTCCGGGCGCGGTCCCGGACCTTTCTGCCACCCGAGCCCGGACCTTTCTGGCATAGTCCGGGCATTTGAGGGAACGAGCGCCCCCGAACGCCCGTCTCCAGAAGCGAGGTGAGCCGCCATCTGGTGACAATGGCCAGGACCCTCGCGCAGTGTTCGTGGAGGCGCGTTTACGATGGAAGCCTTCACGTCACAGCACCCGCCTCGCCGTCCTGACATGCCCTCAAAGCTCGGGAAGGCCAGATGAATCCGGATGGGGAACTCAATGTCGTTCATCGGCCGTGACATGGCTGTCGACCTCGGGACCGCCAACACGCTGGTGTACGTCAGGGGTCGCGGGATCGTGCTGAACGAGCCGTCCGTGGTCGCGATCAACACGAACACCGGTGGCATCCTCGCGGTCGGTGCCGAAGCCAAGAAGATGATCGGCCGGACGCCCGGCAACATCGTGGCCGTCCGCCCGCTGAAGGACGGCGTGATCGCCGACTTCGAGATCACCGAGCGGATGCTCCGCTACTTCATCCTGAAGATCCACAAGCGGCGGTATCTCGCCCGGCCGCGGGTCGTCGTCTGTGTGCCCTCGGGCATCACGGGCGTCGAGCGCCGCGCCGTGATCGAGGCGTCCACCCAGGCCGGCGCGCGCCAGGTGCACATCATCGAGGAGCCCATGGCCGCCGCCATCGGCTCCGGTCTGCCGGTCCACGAGGCCACCGGCAACATGGTGGTGGACATCGGCGGCGGCACCACGGAGGTCGCGGTCATCTCGCTCGGCGGCATCGTCACCGCCCAGTCCATCCGGGTCGCCGGTGACGAGCTGGACAACGCGATCATCCAGTACATCAAGAAGGAGTACAGCCTTCTGCTGGGTGAGCGGACGGCCGAGCAGATCAAGATCACGATCGGTTCGGCGTACGAGCTGGACGCCGACGAGCACACCGAGGTCCGCGGCCGCGACCTGGTCTCCGGGCTGCCGAAGACCGTGGTGATCTCGGCCGCCGAGGTCCGCAAGGCGATCGAGGAGCCGGTCAACGCGATCGTGGACGCGGTCAAGACGACCCTCGACAAGTGCCCGCCGGAGCTGTCCGGCGACATCATGGACCGAGGAATCGTTCTGACCGGCGGCGGAGCCCTGCTGCGCGGACTCGACGAGCGGCTGCGCCGGGAGACCGGGATGCCGATCCACATCGCCGAGGACCCGCTGGACAGCGTCGCGCTCGGCTCCGGCAAGTGCGTCGAGGAGTTCGAGGCGCTCCAGCAGGTGCTGGACGCCGCCCCGCGCAGATGACGCAACTCTTCGATTCCGCCGTACGAGACGTTCTCCTCTCGTGCGGCGGATCGTTGATATAGAGGCATAAGCTCCCGAATGGGCCCCCTGGGTTTGCGTTTTTTTCGCAAGCGTCCGGGAGGGCTCCCGAATTCCTATCGAGGAAGGGCACGGCCGCCGCACGTGAGGGACACGAAAGAGAGCCGGCTGCTCCTGGTCCTGTTGGTCGCCATCGCGTTCGCGCTGATCACGGTGGACATCCGGGGAGGCCGGAACTCACCGGTCGAGGGTGCCCGGCAGGCCGCGGCCGCGGTGTTCGGCCCGGTGGAGAACGGAATGTCCTCGGCGGTCGACCCGGTGGGCAATGCCGTATCCGCCATCCGTGACTCCGGCCGCCGGCACACCCGGCTGGCCGCACTGGAGAAGGAGAACGCGGCTCTCAAGGCGAAACTCGGCAGCGACGACCGCAACCGCAGCCGGCTGAACCAGCTGGACAAGATGCTCAAGATCGCCGGCGAGGGCCAGTACGGCATCAAGGGCGCCCAGGTCATCGCCATAGGGTCGGCGCAGGGCTTCTCCTGGACCATCACCATCGACGCCGGCGCCAACGACGGCATCCGGCGGGACATGACGGTCCTCAACGGCGACGGCCTGGTCGGCCGGGTCACCACCGTCGGCCCGGACACCGCCACCGTGCTGCTCGCCAACGACCCCGACTTCACCGTGGGCACCCGGATGGAGAACAGCGACGAACTCGGCTTCGCCTCCGGCCAGGGCGACCGCCCGCTGCGGGTGCAGCTGCTCGACGCCAAGGCGGAGGTCAAGAAGGGCGACCGGCTGGTCACCTTCGGCTCGCAGGGCGACAAGCCGTTCGTGCCGGGCGTGCCGGTCGGCGTGGTCTCCCGGGTCGACCCCTCCAACGGCGGCCTCACCCGCACCGTCTACGTCACCCCGTACGTCGGCTTCACCAAGCTCGACATCGTCGGTGTGGTCGTGCAGGCGCCCAAGAAGGACCCGCGGGACGAGGTGCTGCCGGCCAAGCCCAAGCCGGTCCCCACGCCGACCGTCACCGTCACCGTCACTCCATCGGCCGACGCCAACCAGCAGCAGTAGGAGCTGAATCCCCATGCGTGTCAACCGGATCCTGCTCTCCTCCGCGCTGGTCGTCGTGGCCCTGGTGATCCAGGTGAGCGTGCTGGCCCGGCTGCATCTGCCGGGCGCCGTGCCCGACCTGCTGCTGCTCACCGTCCTCGGCCTGGCGATGGTGTACGGCCATGTCGGCGGCGCCCTCGTCGGCTTCGGCGCCGGTCTGCTCGCCGACCTGGCCCCGCCCGCCGACCACGCGGCCGGCCGCTACGCCCTGGTGCTCTGCGTGACCGGCTACTTCGCCGGGCTCATCAAGCCGGAGAACGGCCGGCTGAAGTCGGCGACCGGCCCGATGGCCGTGGTGGTCGCCGCCGCGATCGGCTCCACCCTGCTGTACGCCGGGGTGGGCGCGCTGGTCGGCGACACCGCCGCCCGCCATGTCGGGCTGCCCGGCCTGCTGTTCTCGGCCGCCCTGTACGACCTGCTGCTGGCGCCGTTCGTGGTGCCCGGGGTGATGTGGCTGGCCCGACGCAGCGACAACGACCCGCTGGCCGAGTCCGCGTCCACCGCCAAGGCGAGCGACATCTCCTCCGGCTTCCTGTCCTCCGGCACCGGCCTGCGCATCGGCAGCCAGCGCGGCGGCCTCGGCGCGCTGAAGGCCAAGGCGCGCACCCGCTCGGCCCGGGTCGGCCGGATCAAGGGGGTCAAGCGGCTGTGAACAGGGGCGAGTTCACCCGAACGGGTCAGCTTTCGCGGAACGCGGGCGCATCGGCCGGTCGTTCATCATTCGTACACGCAGTCGCCCGGGCGCACTGAGAGGGGGAGGCAGCCGCAGTGACCAACATTCCCGAGACCGGTCGGACCCCACGGGTCCAGACCCGGCTCGTCGTGATCCAGATCCTCGTCCTGTCCCTTCTCGGCACGCTCGGCGGCCGCCTGTGGTACCTCCAGATCCGGGAGGGCGCGGAGTACCAGAAGGAGGCCTCCGGCAACCACGTCCAGCAGGTCGTCCAGCCCGCCGTGCGCGGTGACATCCTGGACGCCCGGGGCGTGCCCCTCGCGGACAACGAGACCCGGCTGGTCGTCTCCGCCTCCCGCACCGACCTGCTCAAGCAGCGGGACGGCGGCAAGGCGGTGCTGGCCAAGCTGGCCGGCGTGCTCGGCATGAAGCCCGAGGAGGTCAGGCAGAAGGTCCGGCTGTGCGACGCCAAGACCCCCCAGCCCTGCTGGAACGGCTCGCCGTACCAGCCGATCCCGATCACCGACAAGGCCACCCCCAAGCAGGCCTTGCAGATCCGTGAGCGTTCCGAGGACTTCCCCGGCATCACCGCCGAGCCCGAGGCCGTGCGCCGCTACCCGGCCCCCGGCAAGGCCAACAGCGCCCAGGTCCTCGGCTACCTCTCGCCGGTCACCGACGACGAGATCCAGAAGGCGAAGAACACCGACTCGCCGTATCTGCGCTCCGACATGGTGGGCCGCTCCGGCCTGGAGCGGGAGTACGACAAGGAGCTGCGCGGCAAGGCCGGCGTCACCCGCTACGAGGTGGACAACCTCGGCCGGGTCATCGGCAAGGCCAAGTCGGACGCCGCCGAGGCCGGTTCCAACCTCGTCACCAGCATCGACTCCCGGGTGCAGCGCGTCGCGGAGTACGAGCTGGACAAGGCGATGAAGGCCGCCCGCGAACAGTTCGACAAGATCACCGGCGAGAACTACAAGGCCGACTCGGGCGCCGTGGTGGTGATGGAGGCCAAGACCGGCCGGATCGTCGCGATGGCCTCCGCGCCGACCTACGACCCGAACGTCTGGGTGGGCGGCATCTCCGCCAAGGACTACAAGGCCCTCACCGGCAAGGACTCCGACTACCCGCTGCTGAACCGGGCCATACAGGGTCAGGCCGCACCCGGCTCGACCTTCAAGGTGGTCTCCACGGCCGCCGCGGTCAACGCCGGCTACCCCTTCGACGGCGGCTACCCGTGCACCAGCTCGTACTCCGTCGGCGGCCAGGTCTTCAAGAACTTCGAGGGCGAGAACTTCGGCGACATCTCCCTCGGCCGCGCCCTGGAGGTCTCCTGCGACACCGTCTTCTACGGCCTGGCCGACAAGGAGTGGAAGCGGGACGGCGGGATCAACCCCAAGAAGGGCCAGCCGAAGGACTACTTCTTCAGGACGGCCCACCAGTTCGGCCTCGGCAAGGAGACCGGCATCGACCTGCCCAACGAGGTCACCGGCCGGGTCCCCGACCGCCAGTGGAAGCTGAACTACTGGAAGGCCAACAAGGACGCCTGGTGCAAGTCCGGCAAGAAGGACGGCAGCTACGTCGAGAAGATCGCCTACGAGAACTGCCTCGAGGGCAACAAGATGCGCGAGGGTGACGAGATCAACTACTCCATCGGCCAGGGCGACACCCTCGTCACGCCGATCCAGGAGGCCGTGATCTACGGCGCCGTCGCCAACGGCGGCACCATGTACCGGCCGACCATCGGCAAGGCCGTCATCAGCGGCGACGGCAAGACCGTCACCCCGATCAAGCCGAAGGTCAACGGCAGGCTGCCGGTCAGCCAGGCCACCCTCAAGGGCATGGACGACGCCTTCGCGGGCGTCATCACCCGCGGTACCGCCGCCTGGAAGTTCAACGGCTGGCCGCAGGACAAGATCCCGCTGCACGGCAAGACGGGTACCGCGGAGGTCTACGGCAAGCAGACCACGGGCTGGCTGGCCACGTACTCCAAGGACTACTCGGTGATCATGACGATCTCGCAGGCCGGTACCGGTTCCGGTTCCGCCGGTGAGGCCGTGCGCAACATCTACAGCGCGCTCTACGGCGTCCAGGGCGACGGCTCCATCGACAAGAAGAAGGCGCTGCTGCCCCAGCCGCAGAAGGGCCTGCCGAAGGTCCGCCCCGACGGCACCATCGCCGCCCCGAAGGTCACCGGCGACCCGGGCAAGGACGCCGAGGCCTCCCAGCAGGACAACCCCAGCAACAACAGCGACCAGCAGCCCGCCACCAGCCCCTCGCCCACCACGGGCAACCGCAACACCCGCAGAAGGCCCCGCGGGAACCGCGGGCGGGGCAGCCGGAGGATGCCCTCATGACCGGCGCGAACACCTTCTCCGTCTCCGGGTACGGCCCCGAGCGGGCCGGCTGGACCAGGATCTTCGCCCGCGACTCCCTGGCCCGGCGGCTCGACTGGCCGATCATGCTGGCCGCCCTCGGGCTGTCCCTGCTGGGCTCGCTGCTGGTGTACTCGGCCAC
Source organism: Streptomyces sp. NPDC127190 (assembly GCF_042672505.1). Taxonomy (NCBI): domain Bacteria; kingdom Bacillati; phylum Actinomycetota; class Actinomycetes; order Kitasatosporales; family Streptomycetaceae; genus Streptomyces; species Streptomyces sp. NPDC127190. The sequence continues at coordinate 9,210 of NZ_JBHXVE010000040.1, read as the reverse complement.
CCGCAACCGCACCGAGATCAACCAGGGCGACCCCTACTTCTTCCTGGTCCGCCATCTGATGAACCTCGGCATCGGACTGGCCCTGATGATCGTCACGATCTGGCTGGGCCACCGCGCCCTGCGCAACGCCGTGCCGGTCCTCTACGGCCTGTCCGTGCTGCTGGCCCTGGTGGTCCTCACCCCGCTGGGCGCCACGATCAACGGCCAGCGCAACTGGATCGTGATCGGCGGCTTCTCCATCCAGCCGGCCGAGTTCCTCAAGATCGCGATCATCCTGGGCATGGCGATGCTGCTGGCCACCCGGGTGGACGCGGGAGACAAGCCGTACCCGGACCACCGGACCGTGGCGCAGGCCCTGGGGCTGGCGGCCGTCCCGTGTCTGATCCTGCTGCTCATGCCCGACCTCGGCTCGGTGCTCGCGATGGTGGCGATCATCCTGGGCGTGCTGCTCGCCTCGGGCTCCTCCAACCGCTGGGTCTTCGGACTGCTCCTGACGGGGGTGATCGGCTGCATCGCGATCTGGCAGCTGCACATCCTGGACGAGTACCAGATCAACCGCTTCGCGGCCTTCGCCAACCCGGACCTGGACCCCTCGGGCGTCGGCTACAACACCAACCAGGCCCGGATCGCGATCGGCTCGGGCGGTCTGACCGGGGCCGGGCTCTTCCACGGCTCGCAGACCACCGGCCAGTTCGTGCCCGAGCAGCAGACGGACTTCGTCTTCACGGTCGCGGGGGAGGAACTGGGCTTCCTCGGCGCCGGCTTCATCATCTTCCTGATCGGCGTGATCCTGTGGCGCGCCTGCCGGATCGCCCGCGACTCCACCGAGCTGTACGGCACCACGGTGGCGGCCGGGATCGTCGCCTGGTTCGCCTTCCAGTCCTTCGAGAACATCGGCATGACCCTCGGCATCATGCCGGTCACCGGTCTGCCGCTGCCGTTCGTGTCGTACGGCGGATCATCGATGTTCGCCGTGTGGATAGCGATCGGCCTGCTCCAGTCGATCAAGGTGCAGCGGCCGCTGTCGGCCTGAGCGGGTGCACCGGGTGAAGGGCGGCAGGTTTCCGCCCTTCATCCGGAACGACCTCTGCCGCACCCGTCCGGGGGCCACTAGATTCGATCCATGGCGGATACGAAACGCGAGATCGAGCGCAAGTACGAATCCGACGACAGCGGGCTGCCCGATCTGACCGGGGCGGGCGGGGTGGCGGCCGTCCTCGACAAGGGCCTGGTCGAGCTGGACGCCGTGTACTACGACACGATCGACGAGCGCCTGGCCGCCGACTCCCTCACCCTGCGCCGCCGTACCGGGGGCGGGGACGCCGGCTGGCATCTGAAGTTCCCGGTGGCTCCCGGCGTCCGTGACGAGCTGCGGGCGCCGCTGTCCGACACCGTCCCCGAGGAGCTGGCCGCCCTGGTCCGCTCCCGGGTCCGGGACGCCGAGCTGGTCCCGCTGGTCCGGTTGCGCTCCGCCCGCGATGTGCGCCACCTGGTCGACGCCGACGGCGGCCTGCTGGCCGAGGCGAGCGTGGACACGGTGACCGCCGAGCGGCTCACCGGGGCGCGGGGCGCCGCCCAGTGGACCGAGATCGAGGTCGAGCTGGCCGACGGCGGTGATCCCGCCTTTCTCGACACGGTGGAGAAGCGGCTGCGCAAGGCGGGCGTCCGGCCGTCGAGGTCGGCCTCGAAGCTGGCGCGGGCGCTGGAGCAGACCTCCACCACCGCCGGGCCGGGCCCCCGCCCGGAGCCGGTGACCGCCGGCGACCATGTCCTCGCCTACCTCCGCGCCCAGCGGGACGCACTGGTGGCGCTCGACCCGGCGGTGCGCCGGGACATCCCGGACGCCGTGCACCGGATGCGGGTCGCCACCCGCCGGGCCCGCAGCACCCTGCGCAGCTTCCGCACGGTCCTCGACCGCACGGTCACCGACCCGCTCGGCACCGAGCTGAAGTGGCTCGCGGGCGAGCTGGGCGTCGACCGCGACCAGGAGGTGCTGGCCGAGCGGCTGACCACCGCCCTGGACGCGCTCCCGCCCGCCCTGGCCCTCGGCCCCGTCCGGACACGCCTCACCGGCTGGGCCGAGGCCCGGCGACGCGGCGCCCACGCGCATCTGACCGGCGTCCTCGACTCCCGCCGCTACCTCACCCTGCTGGACACCCTGGACGCACTCCTCGCCGACCCTCCGCTGCGCAAGGACGCCGGCCGGAAACCGGAGAAGGTGCTCGGCAAGGCCGTACACAAGGATCTGGGGAAGCTGACCGCGCTGGTCAAAGAGGCCCTGGAGCTGCCGCCCGGCCAGGACCGCGACCTCGCCCTGCACGAGGCCCGCAAGAAGGCCAAGCGCACCCGGTACGCGGCCGAGGCGGCCACCGCGGCACTCGGCGCCCCCGCCCGCGCCCTCACCCGGTCCATGAAGTCGCTCACCACCCTCCTCGGCGACCACCAGGACAGCGTCATGGCCCGCAGGACCCTGCTGGAGCTGGCCGCGGTGGCGCACGCGGCGGGGGAGAACCCGTTCACCTACGGGGTGCTGTACGGCAGGGAGGAGGCCCGGGCGGCGGCCGCAGAGGCCGAGCTGCCCCGGCGGTGGGAGGAGATCGGCGCGGGGGCGGCGGACCGAGCGTACGGGGGGAGCCGCCGGGCGGGTTAGGCTTGATGGTCCCCCCTGTCAGCTCACGAAGGTTCGCGAGATGCCTGCCGAAGCCGCCGAGTCGGTGTTCCCGCAGCTCGAAGCTCTGCTCCCGCACGTGCAGAAGCCGATCCAGTACGTCGGCGGAGAGCTCAACTCCACGGTCAAGCCGTGGGAGTCCTGCGATGTCCGCTGGGCACTCATGTACCCGGACGCATACGAGGTCGGCCTGCCCAACCAGGGCGTCATGATTCTCTACGAGGTCCTCAACGAGCAGCAGGGGGTCCTGGCCGAGCGCACCTACAGCGTCTGGCCGGACCTGGAGGCGCTGATGCGGGAACACGGTGTCCCGCAGTTCACCGTCGACAGCCACCGCCCGGTGAAGGCCTTCGATGTGTTCGGCCTCAGCTTCTCCACGGAGCTGGGCTACACGAACATGCTCACCGCCCTGGACCTGGCCGGCATCCCCCTGGAGTCCAAGGACCGCACGATCGACGACCCGATCGTGCTGGCCGGCGGACATGCCGCGTTCAACCCGGAGCCGATCGCCGACTTCATCGACGCGGCGGTCATCGGCGACGGCGAGCAGGCCGTGCTGGACATGACCCGGATCATCCGGGAGTGGAAGGCGGAGGGCCGCCCCGGCGGCCGCGAGGAGGTCCTGCTGCGGCTGGCGAAGACCGGCGGGGTGTACATCCCGGCGTTCTACGACGTCGAGTACCTCCCCGACGGCCGTATCGCCCGCGTGGTCCCCAACCGCTCCGGTGTCCCGTGGCGCGTCTCCAAGCACACGGTCATGGACCTGGACGAGTGGCCGTACCCCAAGCAGCCGCTGGTGCCGCTGGCCGAGACGGTGCACGAGCGCATGTCGGTGGAGATCTTCCGCGGCTGCACCCGCGGCTGCCGCTTCTGCCAGGCCGGCATGATCACCCGCCCAGTGCGCGAGCGCTCGATCACCGGTATCGGCGAGATGGTCGAGAAGGGTCTGAAGGCGACCGGCTTCGAGGAGGTCGGCCTGCTCTCCCTCTCCTCCGCGGACCACTCGGAGATCGGTGACATCGCCAAGGGGCTGGCGGACCGCTACGAGGAAGACAAGATCGGCCTCTCGCTGCCCTCCACCCGCGTCGACGCCTTCAACATCGACCTGGCCAACGAGCTGACCCGCAACGGCCGCCGCTCGGGTCTGACCTTCGCCCCCGAGGGCGGCTCGGAGCGCATCCGCAAGGTCATCAACAAGATGGTCTCGGAAGAGGACCTGATCCGGACCGTGGCCACCGCCTACGGCAACGGCTGGCGCCAGGTGAAGCTGTACTTCATGTGCGGCCTGCCCACGGAGACCGACGAGGACGTCCTCCAGATCGCCGACATGGCGACCCGCGTCATCCAGAAGGGCCGCGAGGTGTCGCGGTCCAACGACATCCGCTGCACGGTCTCGATCGGCGGGTTCGTCCCGAAGCCGCACACCCCCTTCCAGTGGGCGCCGCAGCTCTCCGCCGAGGAGACGGACGCGCGCCTGGAGAAGCTCCGCGACAAGATCCGCGGCGACAAGAAGTACGGCCGCTCGATCGGCTTCCGCTACCACGACGGCAAGCCGGGCATCGTGGAGGGGCTGCTGTCCCGTGGCGACCGCCGGATCGGCGCCGTCATCCGCGCGGTCTACGACGACGGCGGCCGCTTCGACGGCTGGCGCGAGCACTTCTCCTACGACCGCTGGATGAGCTGCGCCGACAAGGCGCTCGCTCCCTTCGGCGTGGACGTCGACTGGTACACCACCCGCGAGCGCGGCTACGAGGAGGTCCTGCCCTGGGACCACCTCGACTCCGGCCTGGACAAGGACTGGCTCTGGGAGGACTGGCAGGACGCCCTCGACGAGACCGAGGTCGAGGACTGCCGCTGGACGCCCTGCTTCGACTGCGGCGTCTGCCCCCAGATGGACACCCACATCCAGATCGGCCCGACCGGCAAGAAGCTGCTTCCTCTGACGGTCAAGAACGCAGGCCCGGCGCCCGCTTCGAGCGGTCACACGCACTGACGCGCCTGAGCTGAACCGCCCCGCCACGCCAACGTGCCGGGGCGGTCGTTGCTTTCCGGAGGGCCGGCGGCCACCGTGAACGGGTGATTCTGGTTCCCGGCTGGCTGTGGCAGCGGGGGCCGGTGGCCCGGGGTGTGGGCGCCGGCCTCGCCGTCGGCGCCTTCTCCGCGGCCTTCGTGCTCCTCGAGGCGCAGGCGTGGCTGGGCGCCGCGGCGGCCTTCGTGGTGCTGAGCCTGTTCTACGGCATCCGCGCGGCACGCCGCATGGCCAGGATCTGGCCCGAGGCCAAGGGCATGAGCCGCGCCGACCGCGCGGCCGTGGTGAGCGCCACCCGGAGCGGCGAGGCCGTCGCGGACCCCCGGCTGGCGCCCGCGGTCGTCGCGTACGCCGGTGCCCTGCGCCGGAGCGCCGAGAACGACCGGCTGGGCCACCGGATCGTTCTCCTCGTCACCGTGCTCGCGGTCGTCCTCGCCGTGTACGACACCCTGCGCAGCACGCCCGGCGAGATGATCGCCTCCTGGCTGGTGGTCGCGCTCCTCCTCGCCGACCTCGTGTGGTGGCCCCGCCGCCGGGCCGCCCTGCTGGCCCGGGCCGACCGCGCGGCGGCAACGGCGCGGGCCATGCCGGACGCGGGCTGAACGGACGGCCATGGCCCGGGCGTCGCCACCGGGCGGCCGCGTCGCGGATAAAGTCGGATTTCATGGCTGGTCGTGGGGGTGCGGCCAGAAGGTGCCGGCGGTGTTCGGGGGAGGGCCTGAAGCGGATGAGCCGACAGGCGGGGGCGTATCAGCGGCAGGTGGCGCAGGGGTACCGGGAGTACCGGCAGAGCCAGGCGCGACGGCGTACCGAGGAGCTGGAACAGCAGGTCGCCGGTCTGCGGGAGCTGCTCGTGGCGGGGTGCCGGGCGCCCGCCTTCCGGGCCTCCTCCCTGCTGCGGGCCGAGGAGGCCCCGCCCTTCGACCCGGGGCCGCTCGCCCGGCCGGTGCGGATGCCGGACCCGGAGCAGTACCGGGCGCAGGGCGGCTGGACCGCCGGCCGGCGGGCCCAGGCGGAGGCCGAGGCGCGGGCCCGCTTCGAACGCGACTGGCAGGCCGCCCAGGCCACCGAGGCACAGCGGCAACGGCAGCTCGCGGCCGTACAGCAGGAGCACGAGCGGCGGGTGGCGGAGCAGCTGGCGGAGACCCGGCGGCACAACGCCTCCGTCCGCGAGCTGACCGAGGGGGCGGCCCGGGGCGACGCCCGTGCGGTGGCCGGGTATTTCACGGCCGCCCTGCACGCCGCGCCGCCCTGGCCCGAGGGCTTTCCCCGGCAGGCCGCGCTGGCCTTCGACCCGGGGGCAGGACAGCTGGTCGTGGACTGGGAGCTGCCCGGATATGCCGTGGTCCCGGCGGCCAAGTCCGTGCGCTACATAGCCGGCCAGGACCTGGAGAAGGAGACGGCCCGGCCCGTCACCCAGCGCCGTGCGCTCTACCGCGAGGTGCTGGCCCAGTCCCTGCTGCTGGTCCTGCACCAGCTGTACGCGGCGGACGAGCACGGCGTCCTTCGGTCGATCGCCCTGAACGGCTTCGTGGACGCACCCGATCCGGCCACCGGCCGCCCGGCCCGTATCGTCCTGGCGACCGTCCTGGCTCCCCGGGACGGCTTCACGGGACTGCACCTCGCCCAGGTCGACCCGCTCAGCTGCTTCACCGACGCCCTGCACGGGCAGCTCGCGGCCCGGCCCGACCAGCTCACCCCGGTCCGCCCGCACCGCAGGCCCGACGAGGTCGGCGAGCCCGGCCCCGGCCCCGGCAGCCCCGGTCCCGCGCCCGACGGCGAGCCGGACCTGTACGCCATGGACCCGATCGAGTTCGAGGAACTGGTCGCCGAGCTGTTCCGGGCCATGGGCATGCGGGCGGTCACCACCCAGCGCTCGAACGACGGCGGAGTGGACGTCGACGCCACGGACCCCACGCCGATCCGGGGCGGCAAGATCGTGGTCCAGGTGAAGCGGTACCGCAACACGGTGCCGCCGACGGCGGTGCGCGATCTGTACGGCACGGTCCAGGACGTCGGCGCCAACAAGGGGGTGCTGGTCACCACCTCGGGGTTCGGCCCGGGCTCGTACACCTTCGCCCGGGGCAAGCCGCTGGAGCTGGTCTCCGGCGGTGAACTCGTCGACCTGCTGCACCGGCACGGGCTGCGCGGCCGGCTGGGGGAGCGGGGACACCGGCGGCCGGCTTCGCGCGAGGAGCGCCCCGGGGCCGCCGCGGACCACAACGTGCTCGGCATGACCTGGTCCGGCGCCGTCGCCCTGGACGTCTGCGCGCTCGTCTGCCGCGGCAACCGGGTCCTCGGCGACGACCACTTCGTCTTCTACAACAACCCGCGGACCCCCGACGGTTCGGTCCGTGCGGTGCCGGCGACGGCGCCGGACCGGGCGGCGCTGCACGTGGCGTTCGACGCGCTGCCCGCGGCGGCCGACCGGCTGGTCCTGGTGGCCGCCGTGGACCCCGAGACCAACCCGTCGGCCGATCTGTCCGGCTTCACCGACGCCTGCATCCGGCTGCTGGACCCGGCCCTGACCGAGCTGGGCCGGCTGGAGGTGTCCGACGGCCGCGCCGGGGAGACGGCGCTGGTGCTCGGCTCCTTCCGGCGCCGGGCGGGCGGCGACTGGGACTTCGTGCTCGGCGGCAAGGGCTACCGGGCGGGGCTGGCGGAGCTGCTGGGCGACCACGGCGTCGAGGTGGAGTGAGGCCGGGGCACGGAACACGGCACGCAAGCGGTGAGCAGCGCCGGGGCGCGCGGCGGACCCTGTTCGGCGAGCCCCGCCCGGCGGCCGCGGTGGACCGGCGGGAACTCCGCGGCGGCGGAGCGCGTACTCTAGAGCAAAGGGCCGGGAGCGACATGTCCCCGCCGACGCGGGACTGACCCGGGCGACACCGGGCAGGCGCCGGCCCCGACGTGCTCCCCGCGCACGCGGGGGTGGCGCACGGACCGCGGACACAAGGAGAAGTTCCCCTGGGCAAGCGACAGCCCGAAGGCCCGCCGCCCGCACCCGCGGTGCAGCGCATCCGACTGCGCTACACCAAGCGCGGCCGCCTGAGGTTCACCAGCCACCGAGACTTCCAGCGCGCCTTCGAGCGGGCGCTGCGTCGCGCCGAGGTGCCCATGGCGTACTCGGCCGGGTTCACGCCGCACCCGAAGGTGTCCTACGCCAATGCCGCACCCACCGGCACGGGCAGTGAGGCGGAGTACCTGGAGATCGCGCTCACCGAGACGCGTGACCCGGAGACGCTGCGCGTCCTCCTCGACGAGTCGATGCCCGCCGGGCTCGACGTGATCGAGGCGGTCGAGGCGCACACCTCGGGCCTCGCCGACCGGCTGACCGCCTCCGTCTGGGAGCTGCGGCTGGACGGCGTCGACCCGGCCGGCGCCCGGCACGCGGTCGAGGCCTTCACCAAGGCCGAGACCGTCGAGGTCCAGCGCCGTACCAAGAACGGTCTGCGCACCTTCGACGCCCGCCCGGCCGTGGTGAGCCTGGAAGCAACAGAAACGCACGGTTCACCGGCTGATAGGCCGACCGACCAGCCCTGTGCGATACTGCGGCTGGTTGTTCGGCACGTGACGCCTGCCGTACGACCCGACGACGTCCTGTCCGGTCTCCGCGCCGTGGCCGACCTGGCGCCGCCGGTCCCCGCAGCGGTGACCAGGCTGGCGCAGGGGCTGCTCGATGAAGAGACCGGCACGGTGACCGACCCGCTCGCGCCCGACCGCGAGGCAGCCGGGGCCCTGACGGCCCAGCCCGCCGCCGCGACGGCGCCGATGCCGGAAGGTTCCGCGTAGGGACGGATGTCGTAGCGCCGCCCTGGTACTCGGGAGCCACCTGGGTCGGGCAGCGCACCGACCAGAAGACTTTCGCCAGGCCGTACCGACAAGGCGTACGGAACCGGCGAGACAGGACACAGAGTGCTCCCGTGCGGCGCCCGCGCCCCGGACGGCGGCCATCGCGCATCGCGCGGGCCGCGGACGTCAACGGCGGACGGCCTTCACCGGCCGACGCCGGACCAGGCGCGGCGCCCGGGAGCCTGACGGGAGAAACGCCCGCATGCTCGAGCCGACCGAACCCACTGAGGGTTCCGAACTGAACACTCCGAGCGACACCCTGCCGCCGCGCAGGCGTCGCCGTGCCGCCTCCCGCCCGGCGGGCCCGCCCGCCGGCGCGGCCGAGGCGGCCGCCCCGGAGGTCACCCTCCCGGCCATACCGGCCGCGGACACCGAGGAGATCGCCGAGGCCGACGAGACCGCCGCGGCAGCCCCTGCCGCCGAGGCCGCGCCCGCCGCCCCGCCGCGTCGCCGGGCCACGCGCCGTGCGTCGGCGCCCGCCGGTGCGCCGGTGGCCGCGGAGGCCGCCGCCGAGACGGTCGTACCGGCCGCGTCCGCCGAGGCGACGCAGCCCGCCGCCGTCGCCGAGGGCGGCGAGGTCGTCGTGGGCGAGGACGCCGCACCGCGCCGCACCCGGCGCCGCGCCACCCGACGCGTGTCCGCGCCCGAGGGCGCTCCCGCCGCC